>JBCAXP010000448.1:0-3674 GCA_038533995.1 Pseudomonadota bacterium | reverse complement strand
GGTCACCAGGAGCAACGAAAATGCCGACATGGTGATGCTGATCTGGGCTACTTACGGTCCGGAGGGAGCCGGCAGCATCGGCGTTGACGGGCTCGACGAAGAGATTACAGATCTTAAGCCGGAAGTGTACGAGCGCAGCCTTGCAGACACGCGCGAGGTGCTGAAAAAACTGGAGGCAAAGCTCGCCGCGGAAAAGGACCCCAAGGTTCGCCAGGACCTGGAAATCCTTATGCAGGCAGTGCAGGACAGCATCATTACCGCCGAGCTCGAACGTGACCTGATGCTGCCCTACGAAAATCTCGCCCAGACCATTTTCGGCGGCATCCGTGGGCTGATTGACGCGCAGGTGCCGGCCGAGCGCTATCCGGCTGCGGTGGTCCGGCTGCGACGCTACGCTGGCATGGAGCGCGGCTTCGAGCCAATCACGCAGCTGGCGATGGACCGCACGGAAGAGCGGCTGGATGTCGAGGGGCTCATCGGGCCGTTCCGCGGCGAAGTGGAGCAGGATCTCGAGCGCTCCGCGACGATCATCGCCGGCCTCGAGGGCCTGTTCGAAGGCACTGAGCTTAAGGGCTGGAAGAAGCCGTATGCGAAGCTGAAAAAGCAGATGGACGACTACAACGCATGGGTCCGCGAAGTGGTGCTGCCCCGCGCGCGCGATGACTTCCGCCTGCCACCGGCCATGTACCAGAACGCGCTCAAAAACTGGGGTGTGGACGCCGCGCCGGAAGACCTGATCGAAGCGGCGACCCAGGGCTACATGGACATTCGCAACGAGATGCAGGCGATTGCGCCGCTGATCGCGAAACAAAAGGGCTACGAGACGACTGACTACCGGGAAGTGATTCGCCTGCTCAAGGAGGAGCGTATTCCGGGCGATGAACTGCTCGATTACTACTACGGCATTCTCGGTGAACTGGAAACCGTCATCCGCAGGGAGAAACTGGTGACGCTGCCGGAACGCGATGCGGGCATTCGCATCGCGACCGCGGCTGAGACGGCGGTGCAACCGGCGGCCCACCTGGAAATTCCGCGCCTGATCGGCAACACCGGTGAGTACCCGGAGTTCATCCTGCCGCTGCTTGAAAAGAATGACGACGGCACGTGGGCCGAAACCGACGACTCCTACGAAGCCGGCACGTGGACCCTGACGGCGCACGAGGCACGCCCCGGCCACGAGCTGCAGTTCAGCAGCATGCTGGAATCCGGCGTGTCGACGGCGCGCGCAATCTTTGCGTTCAACAGCGCCAACGTCGAAGGCTGGGCGCTGTATGCCGAAGCTATCACCAAGCCTTACATGCCGCTGGACGCGCAGATAATTTCACTGCAGTACCGGCTGGCAAGGGCGGCGCGCATGTACCTCGACCCGATGCTGAACCTCGGCCTCATCGCACCGGAGGATGCGAAGCGCATTCTGACCGACGACGTGGTGCTTGGCGAAGGCTGGGCGCAGAACGAGATCGAGCGCTATACCTACCGCATTCCTGGCCAGGCAACGGCGTACTACTTTGGCTACATGAAACTGCAGGCGCTGCGCACCCAGACGGAACTGGCGCTGGCCGAGAACTTCGACCAGCAGGCGTTCCACGACTTCATTCTTTCGCAGGGCCTGCTGCCACCGGAACTGCTGAAGAAGGCAATAATGGAAGAGTTCGTGCCGCGCTACAAGACGCCGGAGCTGGCCTCACAGTAGCGCTGACATTGCCTCTGCGTACCACCGGTCGAATTCGTGGACGCAGGCTTCCGTCTGCTGATAGGGTCCGGGGCGATACGCCCTGGACCCGGCGCCCCGCTGAACCCGCTCGCACAGGCCCCAGTCCTGGCGGTTGGTAACGTCCCAGAAGTCCACCGCCTCGGACGGATCGAAGTCCGGCTCGGCCAGCGCTTCCTCCGTGAACAGCCAGTCGCACACCACGCGCGTGCGGCCTGCTGACTGCGGCATGGCGGTGTGCACCAGCACGTAGTCGGGGTGCAGCCCAAGCAGCAGGTTGGGGTAGATCACAAAGTAGTGCACCAGCCGGTGATCCTCCTCCGTAAGGCCGGCGATGGGCGGGTGGCGCGGTTCACCGGTGGTCGACAGGGTGCCGACTCCTTCCCTCAGTTCCATCGGGCCGCCGTTGAAGCAGTTGCCCTTTAGCAACCCGCCTTCATTTACGAACGGTGAGAGCCGGTTGAGCTGCGGGTGGACCAGCGCGCAGTGATAGCACTCGCTGTAGTTTTCGCACACGATCTTCCAGTTGGCGTTCAGCTGATAGCGAATGCGGTGGCCGCGTCTCAGCGTATTGAGCTTGTAGCGCGCAATGTCGGGCAGGTCTGCCAGGTACTCATCAAGAGCCGGCGCCGCGCCATCGAGGTTGACGAAAAGAAAGCCGCCCCAGGTATCGAGGCGCACGTCGAGGAGCGGAAACTCATCGAGGGCGATTTGCCCCTCCATGAACGGCGCCGCGACGAGCTTGCCGTCGAGGCCATAGGTCCACGCGTGGTAGGGGCACGACAGACGGGTGCGACCCTGCCCGCAGGGTTCGTCAACGAGGCGGGCGCCACGGTGCCGGCACACGTTAAAAAAGGCACGCACCACGGCGTCCTTTCCGCGCACTACAAGAATGCGCTCGTCACCGATATCGACAGTGAAGAAGTCGCCCGGGTTTGCAGCATCTTCCTCGCGTCCGATGCACAGCCACATTGCGGGGAACAACGCCTTCTGTTCGATCTGGAGCACCGCGGGCGACGTGTAGAACGCCGCGGGCAGCGTGCGCGCGCTCTCCAGTGGAAGCCGGGTCGCCGCGAGCGAAGCCGCGGCCGGTACTGCGCCGTCGGGAATGTCATTCACCGCCATGTCAAAGCTCCGCAGATGGACAAAGGTGCCAGCCGGCACTGCCTCGTTGGCAGTGCTGTGAAAAGCGCGGCAAAGCGTGGCGATAAGTGTATCGGATGTCGGCTTTGCACGCGCTGCCTCGCCGGCGCTTTCGCGGGGCCTGGGTGCCGCGCTGGCCAAAGCGTTCGGCGCCGGGCACCATGGGCACATGAATGGACGAGACAGGCGGCACGCGATGCCAGTGCTTCTGCTGGTGCTTGTGTTGGCAGGATGCGCATCCTCGATGCCGCAGGTGGCGCCGCCCGTCTCCGGCGAGCCGCTGACCCACTTTGAGTTCTCTGCCGAGACAGTGGCTGCCCACGAGAATACGCCGCTGGGCCTCAGAGACTGGATGTTTCGCCGCGGCGAAGCACGCGTGCCGGTACTGGACACGGGAACGCCCTACAGCGAGGTCATGGCGGAGCTGCGGCGATGGCGACTGGCGCCCATCAAGGCCGGTGAAGACATCATCGTTCAGGAGGGCCCGAGCCGCCACGGCTATGGCCGCACCGAGCCCCGTCACGTTGTATACGCCTTTAGCGATGGCGAGCTCATTGCAGGGCCGCTCGGCGAAGCGGAACTGGTACTGGTGCTCTACACCTGGGGTTTGCAAAGCTCAGACTTCAAGCTGCTGGCGACGCTGGACCTTGTGGAACCACTCTCCGCCGGCACGCTCAATGACGTGGCCTGGTTCTTTGCCACCTATTACGATGCTTCCAAGCGGGTTCCAGCACTCGCGCTGATTCTTGCCAGCCGGGCCAACGCGATGACCGGCTGGGAGGTGCCGGCCTACCTCGACACCATGGCGGCGGCGTGTGCG
>JBCAXP010000447.1:0-3731 GCA_038533995.1 Pseudomonadota bacterium | reverse complement strand
ATTCAACAAAACCAGGATGTCGTGTCGGAAACCTTCGGCACGGTGGGCGCCGCCGAGGCCATCGCCAGCGCGCGGGCGGAGCTGTTCCCTCAGCTTGGCGCCTCCGCAGGCTATGATCAGCGAAACGTTTCCCCGCTTGTTGAATCGGGCTTCTCCGCGGAACGTTCCACCGACGCGGCGCTGTCGCTACAACAGGTCATCTACTCGGACCCGCTGGCGGCAAACCTTGTCATCCAGCGTCAGCTTCAGGCCTCCCGTGAAGCGAGCCTGTCGGAACTGCGGCTGGATATCGTGCAGCTTGCCGCGTCTTCCTATTACGCCGTCCTGAACGCCCGGTCGCAGCTCAGGGTCCAGGAAAACAACCTCGTCGTCACACGCAGGAACCTGGAACTTGCCAGGAACCGCGTTGACCTCGGCACCTCGTCCTCTGCGGACATTTACCGCTGGGAAGCCGAGGAAGCGCGCTCGCGCATTGGCGTGCTGGACGCGCGCGCCGCGCTCGACCAGTCCTGGAACCGGCTCAATCGCCTGCTGAACCTGCCACAGACCGAGCGGCTACCGCTTAGGGAAGCGGCCTTCAATGAACCGTTTGTTATCACGCGCAGCGAGTTCGATGCACTGATTACCCGGCCGTCCGAGTACGCCGCGTTCTCCGAGATCGTGGTTGATCGCGGCATTAGCCGGGCGCCGGAGATCGCACAGGTGGACGCGCAGGTGCTCGCCAAGGAACGGGAAGTCAAAAGTCTCAAGCGCGAGTACTGGCTGCCGAAATTCACGCTCGGCGGGCAATACACGAGCAACCTCGACCAAGCCGGCGCTGGCGCAGGGCCCGCATCGGGGCAGGATCTCGACGACTGGACCGTCAGCCTGCAGGCGACCATTCCGGTGCTCACCGGCGGCCGGCGGCGGGCAGACTTCTCGCGTGCATCTTACGAACTCTCGCAGCTTCGCACGCTGCGCGTGTCGGCCGCGCAGAAGGTCGAAGAGAGCATTCGCCTGCAGCTGCACGCCGCCTCGGCAGACTTCGGGCGCATCGATTTGACGCAAACCGCTGCCGAGTCGGCCCGCCGAAACTACGAACTGGTTGCCGACGCCTACGCGCGCGGCGCGGTCAATATCATCCAGCTGCTGGATGCACAGGATGCCAGCCTGTCAGCCGACGCGGCCGCTGCGGATTCGCTGTATCGCTTTCTGACCACGATCATGACCCTGCAACGCGCAACCGGCGGCTTCGACTTTATGCTGACACCGTCGGAGCGTGACGCCTATGCGCAGCAGATCCGGGAAAAACTTGGGAGACCCACTCGATGAGACGGCCATTGTTGATGCGCGCGGTAAATTCCGCGCCGGCGAGCGCACTGCTGACGGCAGTTGCGTTGCTCCTGTCGGGCTGTGATTCCGCACCGGCAGTGGAGGAAGAGCTACTCCGCCCCGTCCGCTTCCTGACGATCAATGACAGCGTCTCGAGCCGGCAGCGCACCTTTAACGGCCTGCTGAAGTCAACGCGTGAGTCGCGGCTGAGCTTCAAGGTCAACGGCACCATAACCAGCCTGCCGGTCCAGATTGGGCAACGCCTTAACCAGGGTGACCTGGTGGCAGAGCTGGATGCTGACACCTTTCGCCTGCAGGTTGAACAGGCGCAGGCTACACTCGTTGAGGCCAAGGCCGGTCAGCGCAACGCGCAGTCGAGCTACGAGCGCACCAAGGGCCTGTACGCCAACGACAACGCGTCGCTGAACGAGCTCGACTCGGCACGCGCAGCGGCGGAAGCGGCCGCCGCGCAGGTCAGGGCCGCCACCAAGGCGCTGGAAATCGCGCGGCTCAACCTGTCTTACACGCGACTGTCAGCAGCGGAAGACTGCTCGATTGCATCGCTGGACGTCGAGGTGAATGAGAACGTCGCCGCGAGCCAGCAGATCGGTGTTGTCAGCTGCGGGACAAGCTTTGAAGTCGAGCTCGGCGTACCGGAAAGCCTGATCGCCTCGGTCGACGAGACTACGCCCGTTACCATCAACTTCGGCTCGATTGGCGGCGTGGACTTTACGGGCAAAGTCACCGAGATCTCAACGGCGGGAAGCGCCGCCGTGTTCCCGGTTGTCGTTCGAATCAACGAAAGCCACCCCTCGCTGCGTTCGGGCCTCGCGGCAGACGTCTCCTTCCAGCTCACCACGAACGCCCTCGCAGACACGTTTGTGCTGCCGCTTGCCGCGATCGTTCGCAGCCCGGACGGTGTGTACGTGTATATCGCCGAACCAGCCGACGCCGCTGGCGAGGCGCTGGTGGAGCAGCGGGCCATTGAGCTCGGCGAAATCCGGCAAAACGGCGTCGAGGTTGTGGACGGCCTGGATCCGGGAGACGACGTCATCATCGCCGGCGTGTCGGTGATTCGTCCCGGCCAGCGCGTGCTTGTCCAGTAGCCGCCGAGAAGACACCATGACGCTAACGCGAAGCGCGATCGACCGGAATCGCATCACGTTTACAGTCATCGCCCTGGCGGTGCTGGCAGGGTTCTTTGCCTACTACGACATTCCCAAGGCGCAGGATCCCGGCTTCACGATTCGCACCGCGGTGATTACCACGCGCTTTCCGGGCGCCAGCCCCCAGCGCGTCGAAGAACTGGTAACCGACAAGATCGAAAAAAAGATCCAGGAAATGCCCGAGGTCGACATCATCACGAGCGAGTCGCGCACCGGTATTTCGATCATTACCGTCGACTTCAAGGAAAGCTACAAGATCATGCGGCCGATCTTCGACGACCTGCGCCGCAAGGTGGAAACCGTCACGGACGAACTGCCGCAGGGCGCCACCATTCCGATCGTCAACGACGAATTTGGCGATGTATTCGGCAGCGTATACACCCTGACCGGCGATGGCTTCAGCTACGCAGAACTGAAGGAAGTGGCCGACGAGCTTCGCGACGTCCTGCTCAAGGAACCGGACATCGCCAAGGTTGAGATTCACGGCGCCCAGCAGGAAGTCATCTTTGTCGAATACAACAACGCGCGGCTGTCCGAGTTTGGCCTGTCACCCCAGCGGCTCGCGGCCTCGCTGGCGTCGGCCAACATCGTGTCATCCGGCGGAGACGTCATCAGCGGCCGAGAGCGCATCGCACTGGAGCCAACCGGCAACTACGAGTCACTGCAGGATTTACGGCGCAGCGTCATCCAGCTGCCGGGCGGCGCGCTGGTGTACCTGGAAGACATTGCGGACATCTCGCGAGGCTACAAGGATCCGCCCCAGAGTGTCGCCCGTGTCAACGGCGAACCGGCGCTGGCGCTTGCAATCTCGATGCGCGAAGGCGGCGACATACTGAAGCTCGGCGACCGGCTGAACGTGCTGATGCCGCAGCTCGTTGCGCGCTACCCGTGGGGCGTCAACATCGAGAAGGTGTGGTTCCAGGCGGACCTGGTCAGGGCCAACGTCGACAACTTCACCAACAACCTGATGCAGGCCATCGGCATTGTCATCGTCGTGATGATTGCCTTTCTCGGTTTCCGTACCGGCATCGTGGTGGGCGCGCTGATTCCCACGACAATTGTCGCAACGTTTTTCGCGATGCAGGTTTTCGAGATCACGATCAACCAGATTTCACTCACGGCGCTGATCATTTCCCTCGGCCTGCTGGTCGACAACGCTATCGTTATGACGGAATCGGTGCTGGTGAAGCGCGAACACGGCGTGGGCGCTGTCGACGCGGCGTGCCAAGTTCCCTGCCGGACTCCACCGCCGCG
>JBCAXP010000446.1:0-3732 GCA_038533995.1 Pseudomonadota bacterium | reverse complement strand
CGACGCAGGCTCGCGAACGCCCCAGGCCAGCACGGCCAAAGGCATCATCGCGGACAGTTCCACCGCCGACCACTGCCCCACCACGTCACGCATCGCGCCGCCCGGCAGACCAGCCGGTTGCGACATGAGTATCGTGAAGGTGGCGGCGGGTACAACCGCCATGGCGGCCAGGCTGGCCAGCCCAAGCAGGTAGCGGACGTTAGCGGGCTGGTCCGATGCCAGTCGGCTGCACAGGGAGTATAGCCCCCAGATCAGTGAGGCTTGCCACAGGAAGTGGACCAGCGTCCACCCGAGAATTTCTACCCACTGCGGCATGGTGCAACGGAGTGAATTAGCCGCGCCGCTCTATTCGCGACAACAGATCGCGAATTTGCGCGAGTTCTTCCGGCGTTGCCGACTCGGAGTCACCGAGGGCCTGCAAGACTAGCTGCGACCGCGAACCTTCGAACGCACGCGTCACAAGGTCGGCGGTCAGGTCGCGCTGCACCGACTCCTTGCTCATGACCGGCTTGTAGACGTGCGCGCGGCGCGAGTCATCGCGCGTTACCAGGCCCTTCTGATGCATGATCTGCAACAGCTTCAGCACCGTGGTGTAGCCGGTGGTCTGTTGCTCGGACATCGTCTCGTGCACTTCCCGCACGGTACTGGCCCCCATGCGCCAGAGCACGGCGAGAATGCCAAGCTCGGCCTTGGTGGGATTCGGGATGTTTTTTTCCAGTTCCCCATTCATGTATAGCTACCTCTGCCCCAATACGGTTGGCGTTTGCGGTTAGTGATTATTGCCGTGAGTATAGCAAGTTGAACGAAAAGGCTCGTACTGCGCCGCGGAACGACCCTGTTGGCACACTGTAGCATCGACCGGAGCCGGTTGGGATCATCGCCTACACATCGTCAGTTTTTTCAATAACTTGATCAAAAAGAGTCCGGCCTCCAACGGCGCGCCGCTCACTGCGCATGCCGGGACCGTTTGACGCGCGCGGCACGGCCAGCGCTGCCTGGCGTGCGCAGTTTTTCCGTTCTTTACCTGTCAACGCGCTTTACCCGCGCGTCACTGCTTTGGCATGCTGCGTTCTTCTCATGAGCACACGCTTTATTCACACGGCCGACTGGCAGCTGGGCATGACCCGGCACTTTCTGTCAGGCGACGCCCAGGCCCGGTTCACGCAGGCGCGTTTCGACGCCGTTCGTGCTATCGGCGAACTGGCGGCCAGCCACGAGGCGCAGTTCGTGGTGGTGGCAGGCGACGTATTCGAGTCGAACCAGCTTCAGCGCACCACCGTGGCAAACGCGGTCGATGCCATTAACGCCATTCCCGTTCCGGTGGCGCTCCTGCCCGGCAACCATGACCCGCTGGACGCCAGCGCCGTGTTCGACAGCGCGGCCTTCACCAGCCGTATTGGCGACCACGTCCACGTGCTGAGAGACTCGCAGCCAGTGTCCATAGCGCCCGGCGTCGAGGTTGTCGGTGCGCCCTGGTACAGCAAGCGCCCGCTGCAGGACCTTGTCAGGAGTAGCCTGGAGCCGCTCTCGCGAAATGAGCACGGGGTGCGCATTACCGTAGCGCATGGTGCCGTTGACTCGCTGACGCCAGACGTCGCCAACCCCGCGCTGATTGACGTTGCGAGGGCAGCAGCGGCCATCGACGCTGGCGTCGTGCAGTACATCGCACTGGGTGATCGCCACAGCGTCACAGAGGTTGGCGCTGGCGGGCGTATCTGGTACTCGGGGAGCCCGGAGCCGACGGACTACACCGAACAAAAGCCAGGCTACGTGCTGCTGGTAGACGTCGACGACGATGGCACCACCAATGTCACGGAGTTACAAACCGGCCAGTGGCGCTTTGTCCGCCCCGAGCGGTTCATACTGAACGGCGAGGCGGATATCGACCGCCTTGCCAGCTTCATTGACGCACTCGAGAACAAAAGCCGCACCGTGCTGAAGCTCGATCTCGTCGGGACGCTGCCGCTGCGCCTGCGCGGCCGCTTCGATGACGTGCTCGAACACGCCCGAGACCTGCTTGCTGCGCTGGAGCTGGGCACCCGCCTCGCCGACCTCGTGTTCATGCCGGACGAGGTCGACGCCGGCGCGCTGCAATTGAGCGGCTTCGCAAGCCGTGCCTTCGAGCAACTCAGCGAACAGGCAGACCAGGGCGGCGACGAGGACGCAGCCCGGGCGGCCCGCGACGCTCTGGCACTGCTCTATCGGCTGTCCGGTCCCTCCTCGCCTTGAAGCTGCATCGTCTAACGCTTAAGAATTTTCGCGCGGTACGCGACGTAACCGTGTGCCCGGCAGACTCCGGTGTCACGGTCATCGAAGGCCGCAACGAAGCCGGCAAGAGCAGCCTGGCCGAAGCGCTCAACATGCTGCTCACCGTCAAGGACCGCAGCAAGGCACAGGCGGTGAAAAACGTCAGCCCTGCTGACAGCGGCGCAGGTCCAGAGATCACAGCAGAGCTGTCCAGTGGCCCGTACCGCTTCGAGTACCACAAGCGTTTCCTGTCCAAACCGAGCACCACGCTGCGCGTCGACACACCGAAACCCGAAAGCCTGAGCGGCGACGAAGCGCACCAGCGCGTGGAGGCAATTCTCGAGGAGACGATGGACGCCGAGCTGTGGTCTGCCCTTCGGGTGGAACAGGGATCCAGCCACGCGCTGGCAGACCTGTCGCGTCAGGCGGCCCTGTCCGCGGCGCTCGACGAGGCCGCCGCCGGCAGCCGCGGTGACGGTAGCGACGAAGACCTCTTTACACGAGTCGAAAATCTGTTCTTCGGGTTCTTCACCCGTCGCCCCGGCAACCCGGAGGGCAAGGTACTCGTTGAGGCGCGCGAGCGGGTGCAGCGGCTGGAGACTACCGCGGAGGAGCTAGCGGAGGAGCAACGACGGCTTGACGGCGACGTGAACAAGGCGCGGGAGCTCGGCCGCGAGATTGCCCGCGATGAACAGGCCATGCAGCCGTTAAAGGATGAGGAAACGAATGCCCGTGAATCCCTGAGAGCGGCCCAGGAGCGGCAGCAGGTCGTCGAGCGCCTGCGCGGTGAAGCAACGCTCGCCGCCTCACGCCGGGACACGGCGTCGCTCGCGCACAAGACCCGCCAGGGAATGCTCGAACAGCTCGCCAGCCATTCCGCCACCAGCGATGAGCTTTTGGCGCAGTCGCAGGCAGCCGAGGCAGCAATAGACGCGGCGCGTGAGCAGCAGCGAGACAGTAAGGCCGCCCTGGACACCGCGCAGGCGCGCGCCGATGAAGCCGCCGGCCTCGCACTGGCAGCGCAGGCTGCGGTCGCGGCGTCACGTGCGGCGAAAGAACTGGAGCGGCTACAGCGCACCAGAGAGGATGCACGCCAGGTCGCCGCACAGCTTCGTAAATCGGAACGGTTCCTCGCGGCGTGCACCGTCACCCCGGAGGCACTCGCGAAAGCGCGGGACGCCGAGTCACACCACCTGCAGGTCACAAGCAAGGCCACGAGCCGCGCGCCAAGGCTTCAGGTCACCGCATTAACGCCGCTGAAGATTGATCACGACGGCAGTGTCAACGACGTACCAGCCGGCTCCACACACGAGGCCGGGCTCACCGACGGCGCCGTGCTGACCATTGCTGACGTAGCAGAGCTTCGCCTTGAAGCCGGCGGCGACCAGAACGAACACCAGCGCGCCGTGGCGGATAGCGCGCGAGCCCTCAAGGCAGCGTTGGCGGCTCTTGGGACTGCCAGCACTGCGGATGCCGAGAAACAAC
>JBCAXP010000445.1:0-3753 GCA_038533995.1 Pseudomonadota bacterium | reverse complement strand
GGTGCGCGCCACGCGCTGCCAGGCGGACCGCGGCCTGTACCGCGCTGCCGTGCGCCGCTTCGTGGAGAACCAGCCCAACCTAAGCCTGTTCCAGCAGGGCGTTGCCGACCTGGTGATGACCGGCGAGCGCGTCACGGGCGTTGTTACCGACATGGGCCTGACCTTTCATGCCCGGGCGGTCGTGCTCACCGTGGGCACCTTTCTCGCCGGACGTATCCACATCGGTGAAACCAACAAGGAAGGCGGCCGCGCCGGCGACCGGCCGTCCAACCGGCTGGCGGCGCGGCTGCGCGAGATGCCGTTTCGCACCGGACGCCTGAAAACCGGCACCCCGCCGCGCATCGACGGGCGCACGGTGGATTTCTCCGTGATGACCGAGCAGCCCACCGACGAGCCGCGGCCCGTGTTCAGCTTCACCGGAAACGCCAACCAGCATCCACGGCAGGTCAGCTGTTTCATTACGAGCACCAACGAGGCAACGCACGACATCATTCGCGGCGCGCTGGACCGCTCGCCCATGTACTCCGGCGCAATCGACAGCACCGGCCCTCGCTACTGCCCGTCGGTGGAAGACAAGGTGGTGCGCTTCGCCGAGCGCTCGTCGCACCAGGTGTTCGTGGAGCCGGAGGGCCTGGAAACCCACGAGCTGTATCCGAACGGCATCTCGACCAGCCTGCCCTATGACGCGCAGCTCGAAATGGTGCGCAGCATCCGCGGCTTCGAAAACGCGCACATCACGCGCCCCGGTTACGCGATCGAATATGACTTTTTCGATCCGCGCGACCTCGAGCACAGCCTGCAGACGCGCTTTGCGCCGGGCCTGTGGTTCGCCGGCCAGATCAACGGCACCACTGGCTACGAGGAGGCCGCCGCCCAGGGATTGCTCGCCGGCCTGAACGCTGCTCGCAGCGTGCGCGGCGAGGCGCCGTGGTGCCCCGGCCGCATGGACGCGTACCTCGGCGTGCTGGTGGACGACCTTGTCACCCAGGGCACGGCCGAGCCGTACCGCATGTTTACGAGCCGCGCCGAGTACCGGCTTCTGCTGCGCGAAGACAACGCGGACCTGCGCCTGACGCCGGCTGGCCGCGAGATGGGGCTGGTGGACGACGAACGCTGGCAGGTGTTCGAGACACGCCGCGACGCCATCGACGCCGAATCGCAGCGGCTCGGCTCGCTGCTAGTGCGGCCGACAGACGTGGATGCGCAGCACGCCGAGGCGGTGTTCGGCGGTCCGCTGACTCGAGAGCAGCGCGCGCTTGAACTGCTGCGCCGGCCGGGCGTGACGTATGAACGGTTGCTGACGCTGCCCGGTCTCGGTGAGCCCGTGGCCGACCCGACCGTTGCGGCACAGGTCGAAATCCAGGCGCGCTACGCCGGGTACATCAACCGGCAGAAAGACGACATCGAACGCCAGCGCCGGCATGACAACACCGCGCTGCCGGAGGCGCTGAAGTTCGAGGATGTTGCGGGCCTGTCCAATGAAGTTCGGCAGAAGCTCATCAGCGTAGCGCCGCGCACCGTTGGCCAGGCGGCGCGTATTCCCGGCGTTACGCCCGCGGCCGTTTCACTGCTGCTGGTGCACCTGAAGAAGTTTTCCGGGGAACGGCGCAGCGCCTGAGGGCGCCGGAGTCTGAAAAAGGGCGCCTACCCGCCCTGTGCCGCCCGCGATACCTCGGCGTCGTCGTGCTGCAGCAGTTTCACGATTTCCCCGCCGCTGATCGGCTTGCTAAAGAAGTAGCCCTGGCAATCGTCGCAGCCGTTGTCCCGGAGAAACTGCAGGTGATCCGGCGTTTCGACCCCCTCGGCGACCGTTTCGAAATGCAGGCCATGGGCCATGGCAATGATTGCGCGCACGATGGCGGCGTCATCGTCGTTTTTCGTCACGTCCATAACGAAGGAGCGGTCGATTTTTACCCGCGACAGCGGGAACTTCTTCAGGTAGCTCAGCGATGAGTAGCCGGTACCGAAGTCGTCCACCGCGAACTGGATGCCGAGGCCGCGCAGCTCCTGCAGCGACTCGATCGTTGCCGTGGCGTCCTGCATCAGCACCGACTCGGTGAGTTCAAGCTCGAGGTACTTCGCCGACATGCCGGTCATCTCGAGCGCCTGGGTGACGCTCGCGCCAACGCTGCCAGCGCGGAACTGCGCGCCCGAAATGTTCACCGACACCGGCAGTGGTTCGAGGCCGAGGCGTTTCCACGCCATGTGCTGACGGCACGCCTCCTGCAGTACCCAGTCACCAATCTGCAGTATCAGCCCGGTCTCTTCCGCCAATGGAATGAAGTGTAGCGGCGGCACGAGACCCCGCTCCGGATGCTGCCAGCGAACGAGCGCCTCGACGCCGGTGATGCGTTCGCTCGCCACGTCGTACTGCGGCTGGTAGAGCAAAAAGAACTCTTCACGCTCCAGCGCCTTGCGCAACTCACCCTCGAGTTTTAGCCGCTCGAGGCTGTGTGCGCTCATGGAATGCACAAAAAACTGGTAAGTGTTGCGGCCTTCCATCTTCGCATGGGACACCGCCGCGTCAGCGTTTTTGACCAGCGTATCCGCTTCCTGCCCGTCGTCCGGAAACACGGCGATGCCGATGCTTGGCGTCAGGAAGATTTCCTGCCCGCCAATGCGGAATACTGGTGCGAGTTCGTTTACGACGTTGTGCGCAACAACCGCCGGATCCATCTGCGCGTTGGCGTTGGGAAGAACAAGGCCGAAAGCATCGCCTCCGAGGCGGGCCAGCAGGTTCTTGCCGTCGCTGCTGTCGTCGTGCGGCACGCAGCGGCGCAGCCGGTCGGCGATGGCGATCAGCACCGTGTCGCCGACGGGGTGGCCCAGCGTGTCGTTGATGCGCTTGAAGCGATCGATGTCGATGAAAAGGATGCCCGGCCGCGACTTGTCGACGCGCGCCTTGCGCAAAAAGTGGTTCAGCGTGCGGGTAAAGCTCGTGCGGTTCGGAAGGCCGGTGAGCGGGTCGTTGTACGCGAGAAAGCGAATCCGGTCCTCGGCCTTCTTGCGGTCGGAGATGTCACGCACGATGGCAAGGCCGCCGGCGTCGCCGGTGGCGACGAGCCGCGCTTCGAAGTCGCGGGTCAGGCCGTCCACGGGAAGGCTGTACTCCAGCGTTTGCACGGCGCCTTTCTGCCAGACCTTTTTCAGGCTGCTGAAAGCGCCCGCCGCGGCGGCGCTGCCCAGCACGTCGAGCAGGTTGCGGCCGACGAGGTCGCTGTGGCCCAGGATGGCGGCGGCGTGATCACCGGCGTGGTCCTCGACGAAGTTGCCATTGCGATCGAGGCTGAGAATGAGATCGGGCATTGCCTCCAGGATTGCAGAGATCTTCTCTTCATTGCGCGAGTGCTCGCGCAGCGCGGCGGCGGAGCGCAGCACGTAGCGCACGTGATACGGCAGCGCCGCGGCGTTAACCGGCTTGGCGATAAAGTCTTCGGCGCCCGCCTCGTAGGCCCGGGCCACGGACCGTTCGTCGTCGTAGCCGGTAACCATGATCACAGGGAGCGATTCGCCAAACTCCGAGGCCTTGATTTTCGCGCAGGTCTGATAGCCATCCAGCTCCGGCATCTCGACGTCGAGCATTACCAGGTTGGGACGAAGGGTTTTAAGTATTTCAAGGGCTTCTACGCCACTTTCCGCCTCATGAACGGTCATGTCGGCCTGGGAAAGCACGGCGCTGATCAGTTTGCGGATACCGGCATCGTCGTCGACAACCAGCACTGTCGTTTTCGGTTCAGTGGATTCCACCAAAGC
>JBCAXP010000444.1:0-3802 GCA_038533995.1 Pseudomonadota bacterium | reverse complement strand
GGGTTCCGACCCGAACGTACTGCTGATTCTGGATACCTCCGGCAGTATGGGCACACTGGTCGACACGGCGCCGCCGTTCGACCCGGCCACCGCCTACCCCGGCGACTGTCTGGCTGACGTTGTCTACTGGCGAGAGAGCTCGTCAACGCTGCCGAGCTGCAACGACCGGTGGTTCAACCGTTCGGCCTTCAAGTGCCTGCTGATGGGCGAGACCCTCGATGCAAACGGCTTCGGCGGCGACCGCGCGGCGCGCTGGGATACACCCGATAAACGCTGGCGCTCGCTCGACGAAGATGAGAAGGACCAGATGGTAGAGTGTGAGGACGACTTTGGGCTGCACGGCGACGGTGAGGACGAGGCACGTGTGTATCCGCGCGAGCGCAACTCCAACCCGTGGACATCCAACATTCGCAACCGGCGCGTCATCGACTGGGACGACGAGAACCGGTACATGTTCGCCACCGGCAACTACCTCAACTATGAGATCTGGGCCGAAGAGCAGTTCGAGACGATCTCGCGCCTGGAGATGGTGAAGCGCAGCGTCAATGAAATTCTCGACGGCGCCAATGCCATCAACGTCGGCCTGATGCGCTTTTCCAGCGACGGCTCTGGCGGCCAGGTGCTCGAGCCGGTCGCGCCCATCGAAAGCGTGCGCGAGTCCATTCGGACGACCGTAAACGGCCTGGTGGACGGCGGCAACACACCCCTGTCCGAAACCATGTACGAGGCAGTACGCTACCTGACCGGCGGCGAGCCGCACTTCGGTTACAACACGAACGGCAACTACGGTAACTACCAGCCGTCCGTCGCCAGCTCCATTGAAGACGGCAAATACATCAGCCCGATTCTGAACAACTGCCAGAAAAACTTTGTGGTAATGCTGACAGACGGCGAACCGGTGAGCGATTGGGAGGTGGACAGCCTTGTGCCGCAGATGACCGGCTTTACCGCCGCCACTGGTCAGAACAGCTGCAGCGGCAACTGCCTCGACGAGATCGCGGCGTACATGCACAACCGCGACCTCAACCAGGACCTTAACGAAGACCAGGTTGCAGACGTATACACGATTGGCTTTTTCACCGACCAGACGCTGCTGGAGTCCACAGCCACGCGCGGCAACGGCCTTTACTACACGGCAGACAACTCCAACGAGCTGCTGCTGGCTTTCACCGAGATCTTCGAAGACATTGACCGCAAGGACGTGACCTTTACGGCGCCGTCGGTCACGATCAACTCGTTCAACCGCCTGACGCACCGTAACGAGCTGTACTTCAGCATGTTCCGGCCGGATGCCGGCGCGCACTGGCCCGGCAACCTCAAGCGGTACCAGCTTGGCCGCGATGATGGCGAGACTTCTATTCTCGATGCCCGCAACCTGCCCGCCATCGACCCTGATTCCGGCACCTTCTATGAGGACGCCAAGAGCTTCTGGACGGTGGGTGACCCCGATGGCTACGACACCACCTCGGGCGGCCTTGCGAGCCGGTTGATGGTGGACCGCGATGTGTTCACCGTATCCGGTGCCTCGCTGTCTAACGTGGCGCTGAACGCTCCAGCCAATCGCGTCCATGAAGACAACGAGCTGATCACCAAGGATATGGTGAACGCAACGGACGATGCGCACCGTGCTGAAATTCTGCGCTGGGCGCGGGGCGTCAATGCGGAAGGCGAGGTGCTGAATATCCTTGGCGACGCGCTGCATACGCAGCCGGTTATCGTGTCCTTTGGCGGCACCGAGGAAAACCCCGACATGGCGTTGTTCTACACAACAAATGACGGTTACTTCCACGCCGTGGCGCCAATGGCCGACGTTGGCCAGGACCTGGAAGTCTTCTCCTTTATCCCGCAATCGCTGCTGCCGCGCCTGCAGGACCTGTCGAAGAACGACGGTCCGGCGCCGAAGACCTACGGCCTTGACGGCAACATCACTGCCTGGATCAAGGGCGACGACGGGGACGGCATCGTTGAAGGTGGCGAGACTCTTAACCTCTACTTCGGCATGCGCCGCGGTGGCCGCGACTATTTCGCGATGGACGTCTCGGATCGGCAGAATCCGAAACTGAAATGGGTCATCGAAGGTGGCAGCGGCGACTTCGCCGAGCTGGGCCAGACCTGGTCGAGGATGATTCGCGGCAAGGTCAAGTTCAACGGCGCCGACCGCGACGTGATGTTCTTTGCCGGCGGCTACGACACGAACCAGGACGCGGCAGGCCCGTCGGACACTGACGATCAGGGTCGGGCCATCTACATGATCGATGCCGACACGGGCCAGCGCCTGTGGTGGGCGGCCAACAGCCAGGCCCATCCTGGCGCCAACCTGCCGCTTGCCGACATGACGCACAGTATTCCGTCGGACCTGCTCGTGGCAGACATCAACCAGGACGGCTACTCCGATCGCATCTACTTCGGCGACATGGGTGGCAAGCTGTGGCGGATGGACATCAACAACTACGACAACAATGGCGCGAATGACCTCGTTTCCGGTGGCGTCATTGGTGACTTCGGCGGCGAAGGCGCCGCCAACAATCGCCGCTTCTACTACGCACCGAGCGTCTCGCAGGTCGTGAGCGAGGACCTGGGCGTGTTCCTGGCCGTTGCGATCGGTTCGGGGCACCGCGCCAACCCCCTGGGAACGCCGGGCAAGCTCGTCGACGATCGCTTCTACATGCTCCGCGACCCCAACGTGATTCAGCCGGCCGTCGATGACATTTCCGGACTGCCGGTCTACGAGAAGTCTACGGAAGAAGACCTTATCGACGTCACCGACAACCTCGATCCGCAGACCGAACAGCTCAACGGTTACAACGGCTGGATGATCCGCATGGACTCCAATGAGAAGGTGCTGGCGACGCCGCTTACGGCCGATGGCCGCGTGTTCTTCACCAGCTACATTCCTGGCGCGAACGCCGAGCCTACCTGTAGCCCCTCGGGTGCAACCGGCTCAGGCCGCTTCTACTCCGTCTCTATCGGCACTGGCGGACCGGTATGGATTCCCGAGCCGCCCGATGGCCCCGGCGACGATCCGATTGATCCGCCGATTGGTGACCCTGAGTGCAACTACCGCTGCTCGCCGACCAACGGCCCGATTCCGCCGGAACCCGTGCTCATTTTCCAGGAGCCCGAGGAAGAAGAGGACGATCCCTGTGACGGCCTCGCCGATGTCAGCCTCGTGGTAGGCACCGACATCCGCAACCCCGGCATTTGCACGGCACCCGTGCGGACCTACTGGTTCTCCGACGAGGACAACTAGGGCGGTAAACTCAGGGCAGGTCTGCGGGCCTGCCGGCATCGCCCTGCGCGTAGTCGCACACGCCGCCAGGAAAGACCTCGGCGAGCCGCGATCGCCAGGGCGCCATGTCGACCTCGCCGTAGACACCGCCGGACAGCGCCGCCTCAACGCTTTGCAGGTGGCATTTGAAAACGTCACCGGAAACCGGGCCGCCGGCGACGGTCCGTGAGGTTCCAAATGCCGGGTACCGGGAGAGGCATGCGCCCTCGGGGCGGCCGTTCCAGGGGCCATCCCAGACGTCCGGCCCGGCGGCAATCTGCTGACCGCCTTCGTCGAAGCACGCATCCGCCAATTCGGGGGGCCGGCCGCTTTCGGGATTTTCCTTGCGATGGACCAGCCATGTGTCAATGGCGTTCAGCGCCTCGATGACCGGCGTGTGCGGCTTGCGCGTCATCCAGATCGCGTGTGAATCCGTGTTACCCATCTGCCGCATCACGCGCGCCCGTACCGACAGCGACGCGCTGCTGTGGTGCATGTCCAGTTCGTCGTCCAGGTAATGGCGCAGGTCGAGAA
>JBCAXP010000443.1:0-3837 GCA_038533995.1 Pseudomonadota bacterium | reverse complement strand
TCGACCCGATGGGTAACGCTGCACACACCGCCCTGTCGTTTGACCTTGTTGGTGAGGACGTCCTGATTACCGGCGCCGGCCCCATCGGCATTATGGCCGTGGCTATTGCGCGCCACGCCGGTGCGCGCCACATCGTCATTACCGACGTTAACGACTACCGCCTCAACCTCGCACGCGAAATGGGCGCGACCCGCGCGCTCAACGTGACACGCAGCTCCGTCAGCGATTGCATGAAAGAGCTCGGCATGAAGGAAGGCTTTGACGTCGGCATGGAAATGTCCGGCAACCCGCAGGCTTTTCGGACGCTGCTCGAGAGCATGCATCACGGCGGCCGCGTCGCGGTGCTTGGCATACCGCCGTCGGACATGACCATCGACTGGAACCAGGTCATCTTCAAGGGGCTTGTGATCAAAGGAATTTACGGCCGTGAGATGTTCGAGACGTGGTACAAGAACGCCAGCATGTTGCAGAGCGGGCTTGAGATGGCGCCCGTGATCACTCACGAGTTCGACGCCGCCGACTACGGCCACGCCTTCGATATGATGGCCTCGGGTAGCTCCGGCAAGGTGATACTCAACTGGCACTAGCGCCTGCTGACTTGGAGTATTCAGGGCTCGTTCAGGAAAAAACAGGTATCTAGACGTATGCGCCGCATTGCTCTGTGTTTGATCGCTGCCCAGCTGCTCCTGGTTGGCTGTGCCACCAACCCCGTGACCGGGCGCTCGGAACTTGCGTTTGTCTCCACAGCGCAGGAAATCAGCATCGGCGAGGAGCAGTACGAACCGTCGCGGCAGATGCAGGGCGGTGACTACGTCGTCGAGCCGTCGGTTACCGCGTACGTACAGGAAGTTGGCCAGCGCGTCGCCGCGAAAAGCGACCGCCCCCTGCCCTACGAGTTTCACGTGCTGAACAGCTCAGTGCCCAACGCCTGGGCGCTACCGGGCGGGAAAATTGCCATCAACCGCGGCCTGCTCACCGAACTCGACAGTGAAGCCGAACTCGCCGCCGTGCTCGGCCACGAAGTCGTGCACGCCGCCGCGCGGCACGGTGCGAAGAGCATGGAGCGCGGCATGCTTGTGCAGGGCGCGCTGCTGGCCGTCGCCGTCACCGCGGCGGACAACGACTTCGCCCCGCTCATCGTAGGCGGGGCGCAGGTGGGCGCGCAGCTCATTACGACAGCATACGGCCGCGGCGCGGAGCTCGAGTCTGATCTTTACGGCATGCAGTACATGGCGGAGGCCGGCTACAACCCGCAGGCTGCCGTTCAGCTGCAGGAGACCTTTGTGCGCCTGTCAGACGGAAGGCAGAGCGACTGGCTCTCAGGCCTCTTTGCCACGCATCCGCCCGCGCAGGAACGGGTGGAGCGCAACGAGGAAACCGCGGTCCAACTTGGTGACATCGGTGACTTCGGCCGTGACCGGTACCTCGCGGCGATGAAGCCGCTGCTCGACACCGAGGAGGCGTACGCTGCCTACGACAAGGGCGTTGCGGCGCTTCACAACGGCGACGCCCGCAGCGCTGCCTCGCTTGCCCGCCAGGCGCTGGCCATCGAGCCGAGGGAAGCGAAGTTTCACGAGTTGCTCGGTGACGTGGAAACGGCCAACAAGCGTCCCGACGTGGCGCTGGATCACTACAACGAGGCCGTGTCGCTCAATCCGGAGTATTTCCAGTCTTACTTGAAGCGCGGCAACGTGCACAACAGCATCGGCAACTTTGCCGCGGCGCGTAGTGATCTCGAACGCAGCGTCGCGATGCTGCCCACCGCGAGTGCCTACAACTCGCTCGGCATCATCGCCCGGCAGGACGGGCGCGACTCCCAGGCGAAGGAGTACTTCCAGGCTGCCGCGTCGAGCGACAGCGATGTGGGTCGCGCAGCGGGCCTGGCGCTGGTGGAAATGGATCTTCCATCAAACCCGCAGCAGTACGTGCAGACCGGCATCCGGCTGAACGACGACGGCATGGTAGTCGTGATAACTGTAAACCGCGCGCCGGTCCCAGTGACTAACATCCGCGGCAACGTGGTGGTGCTGGACCCTTCAGGGCAGCGTGTACAGGTGCGTGAGCCGTTCACAGTGTCTCGCTCGCTTGATCCGAAGGAAAGCGCAGGTGTCGTGACAGGCCTGGGCCCCGTCAGCGACAGCAGTCAGCTTAGCCGGGTGCGCATCGAGCTCACCGGCGCGCAGGTCGCGCGCTAGTCCAGGTGCATAATGCCCCCAAGGGCTAGAGGGATGCCCACTTCGACCGTTATTTCTACGCGCTCGGCCTGGCTCGTCCCATGACAGCTATGCGCCGATGGCAGCTGTCAAACTAATCGGGTACCGTCGGCGGACGCACAGCCGTTGTTCGAGGACCGAGTATGAATATGCGGCTTACAGGCGCAGTCGTCTTTGCCGGACTGTCGGCGATATCAGTGGCATCTATCGCGCAAGATATCCCGGCGCCTCCAGGAAGGAGCGTCGAATACTCGCCTTACCCTGATCAGAATTTCCCCAACCGGGTCTTGTTCGGCGACACGCATCTCCACACTACTTACTCAACCGACGCAGGCCTCGTTGGTGCCACCCTTTCGCCGACTGACGCCTATCGGTTCGCAAAGGGGGAAACGGTAATCTCCAGCGGCGGAATCCGTGCCCGGCTTGCTCGCCCCCTCGATTTTCTCGTCATCTCGGATCACTCGGAGAACCTGGGCCTCGCACCCGCAATTGCGGAGAGTAATGAGACGCTGCTGTCGAGTGAATGGGGCAAAGCGATTTACGACATCGCAATCCAGGGCACCGCCGAATCAATGGCCGACGCCTATGACATGTGGCTGGAGAAACTAAACTCACAAGACGATCCGCTTGCCGAACTGGAGAGTCTGCGCATTGCAATGTGGGACCGCCTCACGCAGGCAGCAGAGGATCACAACAGCCCCGGGAGCTTCACCGCCCTGATTGGCTTTGAGTGGACGCTCGCGCCCAATGGAAACAATCTCCACCGGAACGTAATTTTCCGCGACGGCAAAGAGAAGGCTGACACCATCGTTCCCGTATCCGCGTACGACTTCCAGGACCCCAGGAAGCTTTGGGACTGGATGGCCGCTTATGAAAAGCGAACCGGTGGTCGCGTAATGGCAATTCCGCACGGCGGCAACCTCTCGAACGGCCTCATGTTCGATAGCGTGATGCTCGTTGGCGGACGGCCGATTTCGGCCGACTACGCCCGGCGAAGAATGAAATGGGAGCCCGTATACGAAGTTACGCAGATGAAAGGCGATGGCGAAGCCCATCCGTTTCTTTCCGCGGACGATGAGTTCGCTGACTTTGAGACCTGGGACAAAGGCAGCTTCGGCCCGGAACTAAAAACCAGTGACATGCTTCCGAGAGAGTATGTGCGAAAGGCGTACAAGAGAGGTCTTGCCTTTGATGCTGAACTTGGCTCCAACCCCTTCAAGTTCGGCTTGATTGGATCAACCGACTCACACACCGGGCTATCGACAGCCGAGCCAGACAACTTTTTTGGCAAGGTCTCACTACTCGAACCCTCTGACGACCCACTTCGCTTTGAAGAAATCATTGCAGGGCGCTCGGCCGAAAACCCGGCCGATCGAATCGACGCCGCAATGACAGCCGCATCAGGGCTGGCTGCTGTCTGGTCCAGGGAAAACTCTCGAGAGGCCATTTGGGATGCCCTTGAGCGCAGGGAGGTCTACGCGACAACCGGCACAAGGCTACGCGTGAGGGTTTTTGGGGGAACCGGCTTTTCAAAGGATGACCTTGATCGATCGGACTTCGCCAGACACGGCTATGCCAATGGTGTTCCCATGGGCGGTGACCTGGCGTACTCCGACAAAGCGCC
>JBCAXP010000442.1:0-3848 GCA_038533995.1 Pseudomonadota bacterium | reverse complement strand
GCAAGCAGCAGCGCCGGCGCATGGAAGAGATGATCGATACCTTCGCCCTGTCGCCTTACCTCGACAAGTCACCCGATACGCTGCCGCTCGGTTTCAAGCAGCGCCTCGCCCTTGCCTGCGCGCTTATGCACAGGCCGAAGGTGCTGTTTCTCGATGAGCCGACGTCTGGCGTTGACCCGATTACGCGCCGCGAATTCTGGACCCACATCACCGGGCTCGTCGGCAAAGGCGTCACGGTGCTTGTGACTACTCACTTCATGGATGAGGCGGAGTACTGCGACCGCGTGGCGCTCATCCACCGTGCAAAGCTGATTGCGCTCGACACGCCTGACGCTCTGAAGGCGAGCGCTGCGAGCGAGGCGCAGCCTGACCCGACGATGGAAGACGCTTTTGTGGAACTGGTGCTGCGCCGGGAAGCCGCGCAGGAGCTGGCCGCGTGAGCGGCGCGCGAGACATTCCCCGGCGCCTTGCCGCGCTCGTGCGCAAGGAAACCGCGCAGGTGTTTCGCGACCCGGCGGCGCTGCTCATTGCGTTTGTGCTGCCGGTGATTTTGCTGTTCCTGTTTGCCACCGCGGTGTCGCTCGACATTCGCAACGTGGCCTTTGGCGTGGCCCTGGAGAGCGACAGCCGGCAGGCCCATGAACTGGCGGCCGCGTTTGCCGCCACCCCGTATCTCACGGTGACCCCGGCGCGGCACCGCGCCGAGCTTGAGCCGATGCTCACCAGCGGCGAGCTGCGCGGCTTCGCGGTTATTCCCGCCGACTTCGAGCGCCGCCTCGCCCTCGGCTCGGAACCCGCCATCCAGGTGATCACCGACGCCGCCCAGCCCAACACCGCCAACTTCACCGCCGCTTACGCTCAGGGCGTCTTCGCCAACTGGCTGGCCGAGGGCGCAGCAACAGGTGCGCCGGTGGCGCTCGAACCACGCTTCTGGTTCAACCCGGAACTCGAAAGCCGCGTTGTGCTGTTGCCAGGTGCCATTGCAATCGTGATGACGATGATCGGCACGCTGCTCACCGCGCTGGTAGTGGCTCGCGAATGGGAGCGCGGCACCATGGAGGCGATCATGGCGACGCCGGCGAGCATGGCGGAAATTCTCATCGGCAAACTGCTGCCGTACTTCGGCCTTGGTCTCGCCGCAACGCTCGGATGCACGCTGATAGCAGTGTTCGGCTTCGCGCTGCCGTTCCGTGGCTCGCCAGGAGCGCTGCTTGCGGTGAGCGCAGTGTTCCTTGTGCCAGCGCTCGGCCAGGGGCTGCTGATTTCGGTGCTCGCAAAGAACCAGTTCATTGCGTCCCAGATTGCGCTGATGTCCGGCTTCCTGCCGTCGTTTTTGCTGTCCGGCTTTTTGTTCGAGATCGACAGCATGCCGGGCTGGATCCAGGTGATCACCCACGCCGTGCCGGCGCGCTACTACGTCGCGTCGTTGCAGACGATTTTTGTCGCGGGCGATATCTGGTGGCAGCTCTCGCGTGACATCCTGGCGATGCTCGCGGTGGGCTCGGTGTTTTTCCTGATCATCCTCACGCGCTCCCACAAGCGGCTGGACTGATCATGCATTCCCTGGCGAACCTCATCGTGAAAGAGCTGCGCAGCTACCTGCGCGACCCGCGCACCCGGGCGATTCTCGTGGGGCCACCGTTGTTGCAGCTGTTTGTATTCTCCTTTGCGGCAACGCTGGAAGTGCGCAACGTCGACATCGCCGTGCTGGACGACGACGCCGGGCGCTGGTCGCACGAGCTCGTGGCGCGCATTGCCGCCGCCGACCTGGTGGACGACGTTAAAACGGTCGTTAGCACGGAGCAGCTTCGCGCGCTCATTGACCGGCGCGAAGTCCTGCTCGGCGTACGCTTTCCGTCGGACTTCTCGCGCGCCGTTGAGGCGGGTGAGGGAGCAACGGCGCAGGTGCTCATCGACGGGCGCCGCGCGAACGCCGGCCAGGTGGCATTCAGTTATCTGAACAGCATAGCCGGTGGGTTTGGCGCCGAGCTCGCCCAGCAAGCCACCGGCCAGACAGCGCCCGCCGCGGCTGTGCGTCACTGGTTCAACCCCAACCTCGAATACCGCTGGTTCATCGTGCCGAGCCTGTCGGGCATGCTGTCGATGATGCTGGCGTTGCTCGTTACCGCCTTGTCGATTGCGCGCGAACGCGAGCTTGGTACGTTCGACCAGCTGCTGGTAACGCCGGCCGGGCCGCTGGAGATCATCATTGGCAAAACCGTACCGGCGCTGGTGATCGGCGCGCTGGTAGGCAGCATCATGGTGGCCGCCGGCATCCTGTTCTTCCGCATACCGTTCACCGGCAGCCTGGCTTTGCTCATGGGCTGCATGCTGCTTTTTATCCTGTCGGTCGTGGGGCTGGGACTCACGATTTCCTCGTTCTGCAAAACCCAGCAGCAGGCCATCCTTGGCGTGTTTGCCGTTACCGTGCCCATTGTGCTGATCTCGGGCTTTGCCACGCCGGTGGAGAACATGCCGGCGTGGCTGCAGGTGGTGTCAGAGGCCAGTCCGCTCAAACACTTTCTTCTCATCGTGCAGGGATCGTTCTTAAAGGCGCTGCCAGCGGCCGAGGTGGCGTCCCACGCCTGGCCTCTCGCGGTGATTGCCACCGTGACGCTCGTGGCGGCGACCCTGGTTGTGAAAGGCAGATTGCAATGAAGACCAAACTCATCGCAGGCGCGTGCTGTGCACTCCTGGCCGGCTGCGTGGTCGGACCGGACTACGAGGCGCCCGTCATGGAAACCGGTGCCGACTGGGTGCAGGGCACCGAGCCCGGTGAGCCGGTTGTCGACAACTGGTGGGAGCAGTTTGGCGATGAGCAGCTCACCGCGCTGGTTTTGCAGGCTCACGCAACGAACATCAGCGTGCGCGCCTCCTACGCAAACATTGCCCGCGCTCGCGCGCTTCGGAGTCTAAGCGGCAGCCGTAACGGCCCGGTGCTGGACGTCGGGGGGTCCGTCACGCGTCGCAAACAGAGTGCGAACGGGCCGCTGCCCGTCGACGAGATTCCGGCTATCGACGCATACCAGACGATCTACGATACGGGCTTCGATGCCGCCTGGGAGTTGGACCTGTTCGGCGGCAACCGGCGGCGCAACGAGGCGGCGGACGCGCGCATTGACCAGGCAGTGGCACAGGCGGCAGACTTCCGGCTCGCGGTGGGTGCGGAGGTTGCGCGCGCGTACCTCGAACTGCGCGGCGCGCAGCGTGAGTTCGACGCGGTTGAAGAGTCGGTGGCGGTGCTGGACGAACGCGCGCGGCTGCTGGCAACCGGCGCGGCCGCCGGCGAGTACACGACGGGCGACGTCAGCCGCGCGCAAAGCGAACTTGCCGCAAACCGTGCCCGGCTGCCGGCCCTCGAAGCGCAGGTGCGTGATCTCGCGATGGTCATCGCGGTGCTGCTGGGCAAACTGCCCGAGAGTGTGCTGCCGCTTGCTTCATCGCCACCGCCTTCCGCGCCGGCGCTGTCACCGCTGCCCGTGGGCCAGCGCGCCGATGTTCTGCTCAGGCGCGCCGACGTGCGTGCCGCCGAGCGAGCGCTCGCTGCCGCAACGGCCGACAGCGGCGTAGCCCACGCCGAGCGGTTCCCGAAGCTGGGCTTAAGCGGCAACGCCGGCTTCCAGGCGCTCGATGCCGGTGACCTTACCGACTCGGACAGCGTCTTCTGGGGCATTGCGCCGGTGATCAGCTGGCGCGTGCTCGATGGCGGCCGGGTGCAGGCGGAGATCGCCGCAAGCGAAGCGGAGGTTGTGCTGGCGGCGCTTGAGTATGAGCGCACCGTGCTGCAGGCTCTCGCGGACGCGGAGCAGGCCTTGAGTCGTTACCAGTTCAGTCTCGGTATCACGCGG
>JBCAXP010000441.1:0-3859 GCA_038533995.1 Pseudomonadota bacterium | reverse complement strand
TGTCCAGAAACGACCAGCTGTCGCCGCGTGCCCAGTAGTTTGTACCCCTGCACCCTTCGCAGCCTACTTCGTGCGCCACCTGCCAGAATGGCCGGACGCGGTCGTCCATGATGGTTGTTTCGGTCATCTCGCGGCTCGGCGTGTTGAAGTCGCCGGCGGCAAAAACGAAGTGATCACTCGGCACGTTTGCACGCAGCTGGTTAAGTCGGTCGTAGGCCAGTTCGCGCATTTCGATCGGATGGTACGGCGCTGGAAAATGCACCGCGAAACCAGTCAGCGAGCGGCCATCCGGCAGCGTGAACGTCGCCTGGAGAATGCCGCGTGTATCGCCCTCACGCTCCCGAAATTCACCGACGCTGACGTCATGAAGCATCGGTTCGCCGGCAAGCGGTAACCTCGACAGGAAAGCCACGTCGATACCGCGCACGTCGGCACCTTCGATCAATACCACCTCGGTGTAGCCGGCCGCCTGCAGGTAGTCCTGCGACAGCCGCGTCAGGATGCGTGCGTTCTCGACCTCCTGGAGCGCGATGACGTCCGGACCGCGCCCTTTGTTGACCTGGAGGATTGTCCGCGCGAGCTGCCGCAGTTTGAAGTCAACGGCGGCTTCGTTCCAGTCGAGTTCGAGGCAATCGCGGCGCCAGCGATCAACCTCGATGGCCTCGCAGAATGCAATGTGCTCCGCATCGCTTTTCAAGGTAACCGGAAGGTAGGCGTGATCGTTCTTGCCAGCGTCGTCCTGGGCGTCGAACAGGTTCTCCACGTTAAAAGTCATCACCGTGACTGGCGGTACCGGGGCGGCAGCGCTGCCCTGTTCCACCGGGGAAGTCTTGTTCAGACCGCAGGCACTCAGCAATAAAACGCAAAACCCAGCCAGGACACGGCGCATCATCAGGGAATCCTCTGTCAAGAGTTACAGTTGTGACTGCAGGCCGTGTATCTTACCGTGATCCGTGACTTCTATGTGCGCCACCTGCCTTGGCCACACTGCTATGAGGCTTGCCATGAAAACTGTGCTTATCGGAATTGTTGTACTTGTCGTGCTTGGGGTTGGCCTGTTCTTCTTTCTCGGTCAGAAGTCCCAGGGTGGCGCTTCCCCAGGCCTCGTGGACGGACGCCTGATGGAATGCCCCTCATCGCCTAATTGCGTTTCCAGTGAAGACGGCACGCCTGAAGAAAAAACGGTCGAACCGCTCCCCTTAAGTGCGTGGGCTCAACTGCCGGCGGTGATCGCTGACATGGGTGGCGTCGTGACCACGCAGGAGGATGGCTACCTTGCGGCCGAATTTACGTCGAAGACGTTCAAGTTCGTTGACGACCTGGAGTTCCGGCTTACCGAAGACGCGGTGCACGTGCGCTCAGCGTCGCGCGTTGGCTACTCGGACAGAGGCGTCAACGGTGCTCGCGTGGCAACGCTGCGCGAAAAGCTGAGCCCTTGAGGGAAACGCTCCTTTATCCGTCGCAGGGGCCGCTCGCTCCACCTGAGGAAAGCTGATAGCGGCCAGTCGCACTGACGTACAACAGGCAACCATCTTCTGAGGTGCATGCGATCGCCTGTTTTGCGGCATCTTTCACGCCGAAGTAGCTTTCCCTGGGTAATTGGATCGCCGCGGACTGTCCGGCGAGGCGCTGCTCAAGCTCGCCGCGAATGACAACCGCACGAAGCAAGTCCTTGTTGCCACGGAGACTGCCCTCGAAACCCGTCGGCAGGCGCAGCAGAGTTCCATTCCTCGCATCCGGCCGCTGCGCTCCCCACAGGAACGCAACCTGCGCTGCCGCGCATCCGGTCGAGTTACCTGCGCCGAGCCACGTGACATCGGAGGCGTTCAGCCACTGCAGGTTTGTAGCGTCAACGTTGACCGGGCGCTCACCATTGTCGAAAGCGTCTTCCGGTGGCTGAACGAGGTAGGGCCCCTCGAGAATCTCCAGAAAGATAACCGCTTCGGCGCCCGGCCTGGCAGCCGTGATGTGCACCTCGCCCGCGGGCTGGGTCCAGAACGAACCGGGCCCCATCCACTGGCGAGCGGCGTCCGGGTCGTCGTTATGAACCGCTCCGGTAATGACAACGCCTCGGTAGGTAATGTTGTGGATGTGCGGCGGTGATGAGAATCCGTCGACAAAGCGAATAATCGCTCCGCTGCCAACGTCCCTTTTGATGTCACCCCAGAGTACGCCGGCCCTGGGGCTGGCGTCGCCGCGGGCCGGGTTGAGCGGCTGATACTCGATTTGCGATTTCGGGACGACCAAGGATGACGGTGAAGTCGATGCGTCCTCGGCATGGGCCGCGTTGCCGCAGACCAATGCGCAGAGCATCAGCACCAGTGCCGCAAAATTTCCTGTCCTGTTCATTGCGTTTCCATCCGTTGGCAAAATGAATGCGGCAAAGGCAAGGGCACCGATTGAGAGCCCTCAATCAGTGCCCTTGATATTGGCCACTGGATACAGTCTGTTTGCCACGCGGGCAATTCCCTCAGTTTCCAGCACCCGTAGTACCTCGTCCAGATCCTTGTAGACGTGGCCACACTCGTCCAGCGGCGTTCGCCGTGTGTTGCCGACGATACCCCGTACCTCAACGCCGCCGAGCGTGCGCTTGATGTAGCGCATCTCAGCGTCAATCTGGTCGTGTCGCTCCGCAAGTTCACGCTTCGCCCGGCCACGCGCCATCACGCGACCGGAACCGTGGTTCACCGAGCAGCCGGACTGGTACGCGCCCTTCAGCGGGTACAGGATAGCTGCACCGTCCAGCATGGACCCCGGCACCAGGCAGGGGTGACCCGTGCTTTCCCACTTCGTACCCACCAGGTCAGGATGTCCGGCCGGAAACGCGCGGGTTGCGCCCTTTCGGTGGACAAAGCCCTTCTTGGTGGTGCCATCCGGCAGTACCAGCGTCTCCTCCTGAACCAGGTTGTGCGAGATCTCGTAAAACACCTCACCCGTTGCGTTGAACACGTTTTCCAGTGCCTTCTGCACGCCGCGCACAATGATGTGGCGGTTCGCCACAGCGTAGTTTGCAGCCGAGTTGTGGTGCGCCCAGTACTCTCGGCCAAGCGGTTCGTCGGCACGCAGCCAGGATTCTTCACGGCGATTCTTCGCCAGGCCCCGAAGCTCCGCGCCCTGGTAGAAGTAATGATTCGCTGTTTGCCAACCGTAGCCACGGCTGCCGCAGTGGATCATTACCCACACCGACCCGTCTTTGGCATCAACCTGCATCTCGACGAAGTGGTTGCCGCCGCCGACCGAACCGATTTGCGGGCCCGCCTTGTCGCGGGCCCGCTTGATTCGGTTAGTGTCCAGCGCACCCTCGTCAACGGCGATGTACTGGCGCTCGCACACATCGGCGCGAACGCCAATTGCCTTGGCGCCGTAACGAAAGATTTCCTCGATCTTCCGGTCAGCCAGCCGTGGCATGTGCTTCGGACGCCTCGTACCGACGCCCGTTGCGATGCGAAGCTCAACGTCGTCGATCCACTTCCGGCGCTTGTCCCAGTCGGCGACGTCCGCCGCGGTAAGGTCGGGCACCTTCAGGTACACGACGCCGCAGGAGATGTCGTAGCCGCTGCCGGCCTGGATGATAACGTCTTCAGTCACGGCGACGCCGCCCACCGGGATGCCGTAACCCAGGTGAGTGTCGGGCATCAGGTACAGGCCAATCATGCCGGGGTAGGCTGCCGCCTGCGCCGCCTGGCGCCACAGCGCCTCGTCGGTTTGTGCAAACAGCGGCTCCGACAGGTACGCGTGCACCTCGGTGCGCATGTCACCGATTTTTGGCAGCACGTAGTGTGCGTCAGAAATTTTTTGTACTTGTTGTAGAAACGACATGCGCACCGAGGTGCACGCGTACCTGTCGGAGCCGCTGTTT
>JBCAXP010000440.1:0-3860 GCA_038533995.1 Pseudomonadota bacterium | reverse complement strand
ACGTTCCACCCGGCCGCACGGTAACAAGCGATCGATCGGGGCATGTGAAAGGCAGACGTCACCAGCCACCACTGTTCGTCCTGCGATGGTGTAACCGCGTCGATCACCGCCGCCGGAGAGTTGCAGGTGTCGCTGGACGTGTCTTCGAAGACCACGCGCGCCGGTTCGATGCCAGCACCCAGCACAAACTCGCGCGCCACCTCCGACTGGCTGAGGTCGCCCGGCCGCTTTGCCTTGCCTGAACCGGAATGCACAAGGCGCGCTTCTGGAAAGCGGTGCGCCAGCATCACAAACGTTGTTAACCGCGCCGCGCCTTCGTGCCACTGCGCGTCACCGTAGTCGGTTGTGAGGGCCGCCGCTTCAGCCCCCGCAAGCACTACGATGCCATCAGGCACTGCACCCGCGGGCGGCGCGGCAAACCGCTGCTCCAGGGGCGCGGTTAGCCATGCAGCAACAGGCAGCACTGTTACCACCACGAACGCGAACGCCACTAGCAGCAACAGCCTGCGACCGCTGCTCCGCCGGAAAGTCACAATAGCAGCGAGCGCCAGCAACACGAGCAGGTGGCTGGGCTTGATTACGGTCCAGATCAAGTATCGATCCAACGGCTTAGACCTTGAAAAAACGCGAATTGCTTCATTCAGTTGCGGCGCGCCCCGCGACGGTGCAACGCAGAGCCCGCAGGGCACATCGCAGTGCACGCTAGCAGGAATGGCACGGGTGAACCACCCACTGTATTCTGTGTCTTATGTCAATACGTGACTGAGGTCACATACAGCGCCACGCTCAGCGCTTAACTTGTGAGCAAGCCAGACACTTAGCGTAGCCGGCGATTCGCAACGAATCCTGACCGATTGCGCCAGCCCGGCGGCCAGCGCCGGCTTGAAATACTGCGGGAGGCTTCGGCATGGAACTATTTAATCGGCATCGCGAACGGTACAAGCACGGCTCCGAAGAGGAGTACACGCTCCAGGAATACCTGGACATTTGCAAAAACGACCGTACCGCTTACGCGCACGCGGCAGAGCGGCTCCTGGAAGCCATTGGCGAGCCTGAAATCGTCGACACGCGCGAGGATCCGCGCCTCAGCCGAATTTTCTCCAACAAGGTCATCAAGCTGTACCCGGCCTTCAAGGACTTTTACGGCATGGAGGAAGCGATCGAGCAGATCGTCTCGTACCTCAAGCACGCCGCCCAGGGCCTTGAAGAGAAAAAGCAGATTCTGTATCTGCTGGGTCCGGTAGGCGGCGGCAAGTCATCGCTCGCCGAGAAGCTCAAAAGCCTTATGGAGCGCGTACCGTTCTACGCCATCAAGGGCTCGCCGGTTAACGAGTCGCCGCTCGGCCTTTTCTCCCCGGAGGAAGACGGCGACATCCTCGAGGAAGACTATGGCATTCCGCGGCGTTACCTGAACACCATCATGTCGCCCTGGGCGGTGAAGCGCCTGCGCGAGTTCAACGGCGACGTCACCCAGTTCAAGGTCGTCAAGCTCTACCCGTCCGTACTGCAGCAGATCGGCGTCGCAAAAACCGAGCCCGGTGACGAGAACAACCAGGATATTTCCTCGCTCGTTGGCAAGGTCGACATCCGCCAGCTCGAGCATTTCTCGCAAAATGATGTCGACGCGTACAGCTTCTCTGGTGGCCTGTGCGTGGCCAACCAGGGCCTGCTCGAATTCGTCGAAATGTTCAAGGCGCCGATCAAGGTGCTGCACCCGCTGCTCACGGCAACACAGGAGGGCAATTACAACGGCACCGAAGGGTTGTCGGCAATTCCGTTTGAAGGCGTGATTCTCGCCCACTCCAACGAGTCGGAGTGGGAAGCCTTCAAGAGCAACAAGAACAACGAGGCATTTCTCGACCGCATCAATATCGTCAAGGTGCCTTACTGCCTGCGCGTCACCGACGAGATCAAGATTTACGACAAGCTGCTGCGCAACAGCTCACTGAGCGAGGCGCCCTGCGCGCCTGATACGCTCAAGATGCTGGCCCAGTTCATGGTGCTCTCACGGCTCAAGGAGCCGGAGAACAGCAGCATCTTCTCCAAGATGCGCGTGTACGACGGCGAAAACCTGAAGGACACAGACCCGAAGGCCAAGTCGACGCGGGAATACCGCGACTATGCGGGCGTGGACGAAGGCATGACCGGCCAGTCGACGCGCTTTGCCTTCAAGATTCTCTCCAAGGTGTTCAACTTCGATTCAAGCGAAGTTGCGGCCAACCCGGTGCACCTGCTCTACGTGCTGGAGCAGCAGATCCAGGCCGAGCAGTTTCCGCCGGAAACGGAAGAACGATACCTGTCGTACATCAAGGGCTACCTCACGCCCACGTACGCGGAGTTCATCGGCAAGGAGCTGCAGACCGCCTACCTGGAGTCGTACTGGGAGTACGGTCAGAACCTGTTCGACCGCTACGTAACCTACGCCGATTTCTGGATCCAGGACCAGCAGTACCGCGACCCGGACACCGGCGAACTGCTCGACCGCAAGGCCCTCAACGAGGACCTGGAGAAAATCGAGAAGCCGGCTGGCATCAGCAACCCGAAAGACTTCCGCAACGAGATCGTCAACTTCGTGCTGCGGGCGCGGGCCAACAATGCCGGCAAGAACCCCGACTGGACCAGCTACGAGAAGCTGCGCCTCGTCATCGAGAAGAAGATGTTCTCGAAAACCGAAGACCTGCTGCCGGTTATCTCCTTCAACCCGAAATCTTCGGAGGAAGACCAGAAGAAGCACAAGCAGTTCGTCGACCGCATGGTCGAGAAGAACTACACGCCGAAGCAGGTACGCCTGCTGTCGGAGTGGTACTTGCGCGTGCGCAAGGCAAGCTGATAGCGAGCGGCAAACTTGGCACCTCTCATCGACAGGCGGCTTGACGGGCGCAACAAAAGCGCCGTCAATCGCCGCCGTTTCATTCACCGCTATCGCGGCCAGCTGAAGAAAGCCGTGTCCGACGCCATGGCCGGTCGCAGCATCACCGACATGGACCAGGGCGAGCGGGTACGGATTCCGTCGAAGGACATCTCCGAACCCAGCTTTGGCCTGGCACCCGGCGGCAAGCGGCAGATCATCCACCCGGGCAACCGTGACTTTGTCACCGGAGACCGGGTAAAGCGGCCGCAACAGGGCCGCGGCGGTGGCGGCAGCAAGGGCAGCAACAGCGGCGAAGGCCAGGACGACTTCACGTTCGAGCTGTCGCGTGCGGAATTCCTTGACCTCATGTTCGAGGATCTCGCACTGCCGGACATGGTCAAGAAGGAACTGGCCCGCACTCCCGAGTACAAAACGATTCGGGCGGGCTTCACGAACGACGGCGTACCCTCGAACATCAACGTTGTGCGATCCCTGCAAAAGTCGCTCGCGCGGCGCATTGCGCTGACCGCGCCACGGCAGCGCCGGGTGACAGAGGCGGAGCAACAGCTGGAACAAATGCTGTTGTCCCATTCGGAAACCGATCCTGAGGTGCAGGCACTCGTCGAGGAAATTGCGGCCCTCAAGAAGCGTGTGCACACCGTGCCGTTTATCGACACGGTAGACCTGCGCTACAACAACCGCATACGCCAGCCCAAACCATCAAGCCAGGCCGTCATGTTCTGCATCATGGACGTGTCAGGTTCCATGGACCAGAGCCGCAAGGACCTCGCGAAACGTTTCTTCACCCTGCTCTACCTGTTTCTGCAGCGCAATTACGATCGTATCGACGTGGTGTTTGTTCGCCATCACACGGTGGCGAGCGAGGTCGACGAGGAGGAGTTTTTCTACTCCCGCGAGACTGGCGGAACGGTCGTGTCCAGCGCCCTGAAGATGACTCGCGACATCATTCGCGAGCGGACGCTGGCAGGACTAGCAGCTGCCAGAGCAC
>JBCAXP010000439.1:0-3865 GCA_038533995.1 Pseudomonadota bacterium | reverse complement strand
ATAGCAGGCCGGTGTTCGCCAACTGACTTCGGGAGCTCCTGACCATGCGACAACTCTTGCTGACTCTTTCCGTTCTAACCCTGGCAGCCTGCGGAGGCGGCGGTGGCGGTGGCGATGCGACACCGCGCCCGGTTGATCCACCAACGGCGACCACGCCGCCGCCCCCCGCGGCGCCTCCGCCACCAACGGCAACGCCGGAAGTAGCAGGGGCGGCCGGCATCGATGTTCCCGACGGCTTCGACTTTTCAACGAGCAGCGCCGTGCCGGTTCATGTTGATCTTGGCAGCACCGTGCCGGCGGCATCGTTTCTGACCGTGTGCCACCCGGAGGTTGGCACAAGGAACGCCGACTACTCGCGATGCGTGCTGCGCGCGCGCGTCGACGGCGGCAGCTTTGATGGTTCAGTGCAGTTGCCAAACCACGTCGACACGCTTGTTGCGACGCTGTGGCGCTTTAACCCGGCGACCATCGAGGCCGAAGCGGTGTGGGAACGCGCATCGGGCGAGACGGTGTCGCTGACGCGCTAGCCTGTTGCATCGGTCAGGTCAGTCGCCCAGGTGCTTGGCCACCCACGCGTGAACCTCGTTCCAGTAGTAGCGCGCTTCGCTGCCCTTCATGATCCAGTGATCGGCGTCGTGAAACACGAGCAGCTTTGACGGTACCTGCATCCGCTGCACGTAACTCCATGCTGCAATTGTCTGGTTTACCGGCACGCGGAAGTCCTTCTCGCCGATCGTCAGCATAATGGGTGTCGAGAAGTTCTCCGCGTATGACGACGGGCTCTGCTCCTTCCAGATCGGGCTGTCGCCCCAGGGCGGGCTGCCCGCGTTTATCTCACGGTGACGAATAACGTCGCTCGATGACCACTGGCCTTCCAGGTCGATGAGCCCGGCGTGGCTCACGATGGTGCGGAAGCGTTTGGTCGTGCCCAGGAACCAGTATGCAAGGTGACCGCCATAGCTCGCGCCGGCCGCTGCCTGCCGGTCGGCATCGATAAACGGATACAGGCGGATCGCCTCGTCGAGTGCCGCCTCGATCTCGTCGCCGGGTGTCTTCAGCGGGTCGCCCTGGATTGCTCGCGAGAAGTCGACACCGTAACCGACAGAGCCGGTGTAGTCGGTCATGACGACGACGTAACCGGCCGACGCGAGCAGGTGCGGACTCCAGCGAACATGGTCGGCATCCCGGGACGAGGCGTGCGGGCCGCCGTGGATCAGCGTCACTACCGGGTACTTTTTGTTCTCGTCAAAGCCGGGCGGCAGCGCGACAAAACTGTGCACGCGTCGGCCCAGGTCGCTCTCGAACCAGAACTCCAGGAATGGCCGCCGGTCGAGGCGTGCCGCGTGCTCGACGTTGAAGGCAGTCAGCCGTTCGTGCGCGCCGTTGCGCGAATTGATGCGGACGATCTCGGCGGGGTTCGTTGCATCCTCCCAGCGGGCGACCAGCGCATTTCCAGCGGCCCGCGGCCCTGCGTAGACGCCGCCGCTCTCGCGATCCAGCGCATCGACGTCGCCGCGCCCGTTCGCCGCCACGCTGAATAAGCGCACCCGGCCTTCGTCCGATGCCGTGAAGTAGACCGTGCGGCTGTTCTGGCTAACCGCCATGTCCGAGACAGGCCGGTCGAAGCCGTCGGTCAGGAGCGTCGGCTCGGCTGAAAAGTCGCCGGCCTCGCCGCTGTCCGGCCAGTCGAACTGAGCGATCTCGGAGAGGTTGTAAACGTACTCCGTGACCGGGCTGAAAACGCAGTAGAGATGCTCGCCGTCCGGGGAGAATTTCGCGCCTGTGCAACGCCACTCGTCGCCGCCGGTCAGCGGTTCTGGCTCGCCGCCGGTATCCGCAACCCGGTACAGGTGGTAGAACAGGTCGGAGTGCGCCCCGTCATCCAGGTTTGCCGTGGCCGAAATCACGAGCGCCCGGCCGTCGGGCGTCCATTCCGGTTTCAGGCTTTCGCCGCCCAGTGACGGCACGCCCGCGTAGCCAGGCTGGGCAACGAATTCGGTGCCAGCCATGAGATCTTTCGCTTCGGCACCGGGCACGGCGTCCTGAACGAACAAGTGCGTCTCGAGGTCATCGCGCCAGCGGTTCCATTGCCGGATCGGGAAGATCTCGTAGGCCGAGACGTTGAAGTCGCGCTCTTTGCGGGCTTTCTTTTCCGCCGCGTTCTCTTCGTCGGTCATCGCGCCGGGATACACGCGGCTCTCGAAAGCCAGGCGCTTGCCGTCCGGACTCCACTTCGGTCCGGAGGCGCCGGTTGCCAGTGATGTGACCTGCTGCGCCTCGCCCGGCATCGTCATATCCATAACGTAGATCTGGGCGACCGCATCTTCGCCTCCGCGCTTGGTGCTGAACGCAATGCGGCTGCTGTCAGGGCTCCAGGCAACGCCACCTTCAGACGCGTTCGTCGCCGTTAACCGGCGCGGCTCGCCGAGCCCGTCCACGGCCACAACCCACAGGTCGCTGACTGTGTCGTCTTTCTCATAAGAAGGTTCAGTGACCTGGAAAACTACCCACTCGCCGTCTGGGCTGGGCACCGGCGTACCGAGACGACGCATGGTCCACACGTCTTCATGAGTGACGGCGCGAAGCCCGGTGTCGTTGTGGCCATCGGCGAGCGCAAGGGCCGGCAGAAGTGTGATGAAAAAGAGCAGGATGATTCGTGTCACGGGAACGATCCTCAAGGTTAAACCGTAGGAGGGGCACCTTGCCCCGATTGGGTGCCGATCACCAATGGTCCGATCGCGGCAGGGATGCCGCTCCTACCGGTCCCAGGCAGCTTCGAGCTTGCCGCTGGCGCTGCGGTAGTGCGGCGCCCACGCAATGCCGACAAAGTGCACGGTGAGATCCGTGCTTTTTGGCTTGATGACAATCTCGTCCAGCTCCTCTGCTTGCGCGTCGTAAGCCGCCTCGAGGTTATCGATCTCTTCCTCACACTGTTGCTGCAGTTCCTCAAGATCCTGCTTAACCGCAGCGGCGGTCTGCTCGGCGCGCGCCACGTCACCGGACTCCTTCGACATGCGTCCGGCGCTCTTCATCGCTGAACCCATGCGGCTGGCAGAGGTCGTGCTGATTTTCTTGCGCCCGAGCATGGCGCCGAGAATGGCGGTGCCAAAGGCGATCGCCGTGTCGAATTTCTTCTGCTTGGCCTGTTCGCCTTCGCGCTCGATGGCCTGATGGGCGCGGCGCAGCCGGTTCTCCAGCGTGTTGATCTTGGACGCGTACTTCTTGCGCAGCTTGGCGACGGCGAGGTCACGCTTTTCACTGCCGAGCTGCTGCAGCCGAATACGAAAATCGCGTTCGCTCTCGTCAGGCGTTGAGGTCACTTTAAACGTCGGGCTGCGGTACAGCACCATCCCGAGGTTGTTGCGCACCCAGCGTTTGAACTGGCTTTCCCACTTCTTGTAGTTTCGCGCGGTGCGGGCTGGTTTCGGACAGTCGTTGAAGGCCGCGTCGTCGACCCCGCGTTTTTCCAGTTCCGAAAGATCGAGTTCCAGCGCGTCGGCCAGGTCCCAGTCCACCGGCACCGCGCCCTCGTCAATTTCGCAGGCGTAAAGCACACGACGCTCGTCTTCGACCTTGTAGCGTGCGCTGCTGTACACCACCTCGGCGCCGGCGGCTGCGAGTGGGTGGTATACGAGCGTCGCGTCGTCGGCGCCACGCCGCGTGACCGGAATGAAAAACTGCCGAATCGTGTCGGGCAGCACGGGCGGGGCCACGCTGGCCTTCGCCTTCTTCGCCGCCTTGGGCACCACCGGCGCGGCCAAGCCTTCTGCGACAGCTGCAGCGGCGGCGCGGGCTTTGCCCGGGGTGAGCTGACTGATCTGGTCACGGGTCAGCGGGCCGGGCAGGTATGACATCGCCCAGCGGG
>JBCAXP010000438.1:0-3885 GCA_038533995.1 Pseudomonadota bacterium | reverse complement strand
GCCGCGCCGTTACGGCGCGGCTCGCGGAGGGCTTGCCGATGCCGCTCGCCAGTTCGCCGTAGCTCAGTACCTCGCCTGAGGTCGTCGACAGCAGGAACTTCCAGACGGCCGACTGAAACGCCGTACCCCTGAGGTCCAGTGGCAATTCCGGACGAGGAGCATTGTCGGACAGGTATGCATCCAGCGCGGCCATCCACGCATCCAGCGCCACGTCGCCGGCAGCGGGCGAGGGCACCAGCGTGGCCGATGGGAATTCCTTTGCCAACTGGCCGGCCAGCGCGTCTTCGGAGTCGCCGAACATGGCGAAGCAAATGCCGCGCTCAGTGGCCGCCATCATCAGGGGGCCTAGCGCGGTTTCGCGGCAGGCGTGATACAACGTTTCGCCGGCGCCACCCTTGCGATAGGCGCCAGGCGCCATGCCAACGCTGCGCGCCGGCGTACCGTACACGCGGCTGCTGGAGCTGAAGCCTGCGGCGTGCATTGCACTGGTAACGTCGTTGCCCGCCCGCAGCTCCGCTTTCATCTGCCGAAAGCGCACGGCGTCCTGGTACGCCTTCGGCGAGACGCCCATGACTCGCTTGAACGCACGCTGCAGGTGCGCCGGCGACAGGTTGGCTTGCTTCGCGAGATGGGCCAGCGTGAGCCGGTCGGCGGCGTGGGCCTCGATGTGGCGGGCGACCGCTTCGATGCGGGCGACGTCGTGGTCGGGATTGTCCGGGCGGCAGCGCTTGCACGGCCGAAAGCCCGCTTTGAGAGCATCGTCCACGGTCGCAAAGAAACGCCGGTTTTCCGGGTGCGCCGTGCGCGCCGGGCAGGTCGGCCGACATACGATGCCGGTGGTAACGACGCCGAATACAAAGCGGCCGTCATAGGTTGCGTCACGTTGCTCTACGGCAGCGTGCATCTCGGCGTCCGGCAATGAAACTCTGGTTGTTTGCATGATGACTACACCTGTTGCGGGTTCAGGTACAGGCTAGGCAACCCGCCGGGCGTTGACACTCCGATTATTGTGACGGCATTCTACATCGGCTAAAAATTTCGGGGCCTTGCCGGGCATCCGCGCACTGTTGAAGGGAGTTGGATTATGGCGTATTCGAGCTTTGCCGAGTTTTACCCGTACTACCTCTCCGAGCACGCCAACCCGACGTGCCGGCGGCTGCATTTCGTGGGCTCATGGCTCGTCCTTGGAGTGGTCGCGGCCGCCGCGGCCCTCGGAAACGCCTGGCTTTTGCTGCTGGTGCCGGTTGTCGGGTATGGCTTCGCCTGGCTCGGACATTTCTTCTTCGAGAAAAACCGGCCGGCGACCTTTCGCTACCCGTTCTACAGCCTGGCCGGTGACTGGGTGATGTTCTGGCATATTCTGACGGGACGGGTATCGCTGCGCTAAGTCACGGATTTGGCAGCATTTGGACGCAGCCGGCGCAAGCCGGCTCGATCGTGTCCCAATGCGCCAGCGCGCGGTCAATTGCCGCGTGATCCGGACAAAACATACGTTTTGACACAAAAACTCAGGAATCTACCGGTACACTTGCGGTCCCAAGCGAGGCCAGCACACTGCTTTCGCCGCGGACCACTGACCAGGGAGCCTTGATGACAAACTGCCGGGACACGCTGACTGTCGCCGTGCTGTGGACGCTGCTTTCGTCGTGCGCGAGCGTGCCGCCGCCACCCCCGGCAGGTACCGTGCAGGTGACAGCGAGCACCTTCGACGGTGGTCAGTGCGAAACCCTGCAGGCCATCGACGGGCTACCGCTCTCCGATCTTCGAATCACCACCTGGAACGTCTACAAAGGCGCAAAGGCAGGCTGGCAGGGTGAACTCGCCGACCTGGATGCGCCCAATTCCCTGCTGCTCATGCAGGAAGCCATGGACGGCACCGCCATGCTCAGCGGCCTCGGTGCCGACAAGCGCTGGCATTTCTCGCCGGGCTACGAGACCCAGTCAGGCTTGAGCGGCGTGGCCACGAGCGCTTCGGTGAACGCGGTGGAGCGCTGCACGCTGTTTCATCGCGAGCCGTGGCTTCGCTCGCCGAAAGCATCCCTCGTGACTCGGTACCGCCTGAAGAACAGCAGCGAGACGCTGCTCGTTGCGAATGTGCACGCCATCAACTTCACGTTCGGCACCATGGCCTTCGAGCGCCAGCTTCGGGATGTCGTGTCGCTGATGCGCGGCCATACCGGCCCGATGGTCGTCGCGGGAGACTTCAACACGTGGAGCAAGCGCCGCCAGCGGATGCTCGACGACGTCCTCGCGGAGCTTGGTGTGCAGCCGGTGGAGTACAACGCCGAACGCGTAAAGCGCGTTTTTGGCAACCAGCTCGATCACGTGTACTACCGCGGTCTGGAACTGCGATCGGCAGAGGCGAAGCCCACGAATTCTTCTGACCACAGCCTGCTGCAGGCGCGCTTCGACTACGTTTTGGGGCAATAGCACATGCGTACGACCCGTAAATTTTGTCACACTGCCAGCGTGCTCCTTGCCAGCGTCTTCGCCGCTGTTGCCGTGGCGGCCGCACCGCCGCCGGAGGTCGTCGCGGAAATCGACCACCTGCTGGCCTTTGTCGAAGGCAGCGAATGCGTCTTTCTGCGCAACGGTGACGCGCATGAGCCAGCCGACGCCGCGAAACACATCCGCAGAAAGTACGACCATTTCAAGAAAAAAATCGACACTACAGATGACTTCATCAAGCGGTCGGCCACCGGCAGCCTGATGAGTGGCAAGCCCTACCAGGTGAAGTGTCCGCCTGGCGACGAGGTTCAGCTCACTGCCGAATGGTTGCGTGCAGAACTTGCGCGCTACCGTGACCGCACACCGTCCCTGCAATAGCTCGCAAAAAAAAGAGGCGGCCCGAAGGCCGCCTAAAGGTGCATGAATCCCAAAGGAAGTCAGGCGAACGTAAGCGTTATCAGAACGTGAACTTGAGGTTCACTGAGTACGTGCGGCCCATGGTGTCGAACAGGCTCGGGAACGTGTTGCCCGAATTGAACGCAGTCGAACCGGTTTCGTTACCCAGAATCGGTGGGTCTTCGTCCGTGATGTTCGTCACGAGCAGCGAGAAACGGCCCCAGTCGTTGTACGTGTAGCCAAGCGACAGGTCGAAGTAGTTCTGCGAATCTACGCTGCGGAACTCTTCGAACAGGGTGTCAGCTTCGCCAGCCTGTGCTTCCATGTCGCCGATGTGACGCCACAGCAGCGACGCATCAAACTCGTTGCGGTACCAGCTGACGCGTGACACCGAGCGGAATTCCGGAACGGGGTCGCATGACGTGCCGTAGAAGCCCTTGCAGTCCACTACGGGCGACAGCGCCGTCGTCTGGAACTGGTTGGTCAGGTACTGATGAGCAGCCACAGACACCTGGAACTCGCCGATACGGTCGATATCGAAGCCGGTTACGAACGACAGGTCGAGGCCTTCTGCCTCGAAGGCCACGAAGTTCGTGAAGAACGCCGGGGTACCTGTACCGGTTTCGCCGAACGCGCCGCCGATGCGCACGATACCGCTGCACGTGACCGGGTCACCGAGTTGGTAGCACAGATCGAGTGATTCCTGACCGGTGGGCGTATCGATGTAGTCGTTGATCTCGATGTCGTAATAGTCCAGCGAGATCGTTGTGCCGGTGAGCGCGTCGAAGAAATCCGGCTCCCACACGACGCCGAAGGTACGCGTGGTTGCCACTTCCGGCTCGGGCAGCGCAGCCTGGTTCGTTCCCGTGAAAATGTTCAGCTGGCCTGCAATGATGTCCGGCGTCTGGCCGACCTGGCTTGGCAGCTGACCGGTCTGTACGCAGCGGTTGAAAAGGTCAGTGCCGGGCTGCGGCGGGTTCGGATTGCCGATGGAGCAGGGGTCAAGCGTCGCGTTGTCCAGCGCCGTCACCACGGCGCTGG
>JBCAXP010000437.1:0-3905 GCA_038533995.1 Pseudomonadota bacterium | reverse complement strand
CCGACCGTGCGTGCACCAACGCGCGGTGCGAAGCTGTCGGGAAAGCCGGCGAGCACGTCGCCGGCAAAGCGCGTGAGCAGGCGATTGGTAAGGCCGGCAATGGCATTTTGTTCGTGGATTACCAGGGGCGTGCGCAGTAGCCAGGCTGCAACGCCGCCCGGCCCTGTCACAAAGCCGCCCATGCCCAGCACCACGGCCGGCTTGACGCGCGAGAGTATCGACAGCGACTGCCACAGTGCCCGCACCAGACGAAAGGGGCTAAGCAGCCAGCCTGCAAGACCCTTGCCGCGCAGGCCGGTGACGGTAACCCACTCGATGGGCAGCTTGTGCTGCGGCACGATGCGCGCTTCAAGACCTTCGCGCGTTCCCATCCACACGACCGGCGTGGACAGTTCGCGAAGGCGCTCGGCAACCGCCAGCGCCGGGAACACATGGCCGCCCGTGCCGCCTGCCATGATCATGACCGCCCGCGCCGTCATTGCACTCGCCTCGCTGCCCTGCGTCTGCGGGTCGGTGCGTGGTTCTCGTGGTGGATACGCAGCAGCAGGCCGAGCGCCGCCATGCTGACAACGAGACTGCTGCCGCCGTAGCTCAACAGCGGCAACGTCAGGCCCTTGGTTGGCAGCACGCCCATGTTCACGCCAATGTTGATCAGCGCCTGCAGCGCAATCCACAGGCCCAGCCCGTAGGCAAGGTAGCCCTGGAAGAGGCGTTCGCGTTCGATCGCGGCACGCGCGACGGAGAAGGCTCGCCACACTACGATGACGAACAGGCCGATGGTCGCGGCAGCGCCGAGCAGGCCGAGTTCCTCGGCGAGCACGGCAAACACGAAGTCGGTGTGCGCAAAGGGCAGGTAGAAGAGCTTTTGCACGCTGCCGCCTAGCCCGACGCCGAACCATTCGCCGCGGCCGATAGCGATGAGCGACTGGGTGAGCTGGAAGCCGCTGTCCCACGGGTCGGCCCACGGGTCGAGAAACGCGAGCAGCCGCTTCACGCGGTACGTCTCCGAGAATGCCAGCGCCGCAAGCGAGCCACCGGCCACGCCGAAAAGCAGCAGGAAGTCGCGCAGGCGTGCGCCGCCGATAAACAGGACGCCCATGGCCGTGCCGATGAGAACGGTAGCGGCGCCAAAGTCCGGCTCGGCCAGCAGCAGTGTCGCGGCGAGCGCGATGAACAGCATGGGCCTTAAGAATCCGCCGAAGCTCTCGCGCAGCGCGGCGCCGTGCCGCACCAGGTAGCTCGACAGGTAGATGAGCAACAGAATGCGCGCCGGCTCCGACGGCTGGAAGCCGACACCTGCAAGGCGAATCCAGCGCGTGCTGCCGTTCACCGTGTGGCCGATACCGGGTACCAGAACCGCCACGAGCAACATCAGCGCCAGCGGCAGCGCGAGAAAGCCGGTGCGCTCCCAGGCGCCCGTCGGTACGGCAAGGCAGAACACGGTCGCAAGCAGCCCTGCAACGAAATACGCGCCCTGGTGCCGCAGGTGGTAGAACGGATCTGTAAGCTCGCGGTCCGCGACCGAGATCGACGCCGACGTCACCATGACAAGCCCAAGCAGCGACAGCATCGCGAACGCGCCGAACAGCATGGGATCCACGATGAAGCGCGGCTGCGGGCCCGGCGGATGTACAACTGCCGAGGCGCTCATGCCAGCCACTCCTTCACGGCGTCGCGAAACGCGTCGCCGCGTTCCTCGTAGCTGCGGAACATGTCGAGACTCGCACAGGCCGGCGACAGCAGCACGGTGTCACCGGGCTGTGCCAGCGCATCGGCTTTTGCCACGGCGTCCGCCATGTCGGTGGCACGGTGCGTCGGGCAGATACCGGTCAGCGCGCGCTCCAGGCGTGGCGCATCCCGGCCGATAAGCACGGCACCACGCGCCTTTCCGCGCAGCGCGTGCGCCAGCGGTTCGAAGTCGGCGCCTTTGCCCTCGCCGCCGGCGATGAGCACTAGGTGGTCCTTCATGCCGCGAATCGCCGCCGTGCTGGCACCAACGTTCGTGCCCTTGGAATCGTTGATCCACGTAACGCCGCCGGCCTCGGCGATCCACTCAACCCGGTGGGGCAAACCGGGAAACTCACGCAGCGCGGCCAGCGCGTCGCCAATGGAAATGTCGAGCGCCTCCGCCATGGCCAGGGCGGCAAGCGCGTTGAGCCAGTTGTGCCGGCCCTGCACGCGCAACTCGTCAACGCCCATCAGCCGCTGGTCGCCTCGCGCCAGCCAGGTGGCGTCACCGTCACTGACCAGTCCGTAGTGACCGGCTGCGGGCGCGTCACTGCCGAAGCTGGTGGCCTGCATGTCCTCACCAACCATCGCCGCCACGGCCGCATCATCGCGATTGAACACTGAGTGCTCCGCACCGGCGAAGATGCGCGCCTTGGCCGCGGCGTACGCCGCGAGATCCGGGTACCGGTCCATGTGGTCCGGCGAGAGATTCAGCACTACCGCCACGTCGGGCTTCAGGCTGTGGGTGCGCTCGAGTTGAAAGCTCGACAGTTCGAGCACGTAGAACTCGACGCCCTCGTCGTTCAACAGATCCAGCGCCGGCCGGCCCAGGTTGCCACCGGCTGCGACCTGCCGGCCGGCACGCTGGAGCACGTGCTGCAGCATGGTCGTCACGGTGCTTTTGCCGTTGGAGCCGGTCACGGCCGCAACCGGTGCCTCGACCAGCCGTGCGAACAGCTCGGTGTCGCCAAGCACCGGGATATTGCGGGTGCGGGCGGCCGCCACAAACGGCTCGCTCAAGGACACGCCCGGCGAGACGATGAGCTGGCACGCGGTATCCAGCAGGCGCACGTCAAAACCGCCGAGCGCGAGTCTCGCGTCGGGCAGCATGGCCTTCAAGCGAGGTAACGCCGGCGGCTCATCGCGATTATCGGTGATCACGAAGGCCTTGCCTGCCTGGCTCAGATGGCGCGCGCAGGACAGACCAGTCTCGCCCAGCCCCACGATAACCACGGGGCGGTTCGCGCCGGTTACCGGCGTGTGCAGCTGGCTGCAAAGCGGCTTTTTGCGGGCAGCGAACATCAACGCACCTTCAGCGACGCAAGGCCGACGAGAACGAGAATGACCGTGACGATCCAGAAGCGGACTATCACCTTGGGTTCGGCCCAGCCCTTGAGCTCGTAGTGGTGATGCAGCGGCGCCATGCGGAACACGCGGCGCCCGGTCAGCTTGAACGACGCCACCTGCAGGATCACCGACGCCGTTTCCATCACGAACACGCCGCCCATGATCAGCAGCACAATTTCCTGCCGCACGATCACCGCCACCGCGCCGAGCGCTGCGCCCAGCGCCAGCGCGCCGATGTCGCCCATGAAGACCTGCGCGGGGTAGGTGTTGAACCACAGGAAGCCCAGGCCCGCGCCCGACAGCGCGGCGCAGAACACCAGGATTTCACCGGTGCCATAAATGAACGGAATGCCGAGGTACTCGGCGAAATTAATGTTGCCGGTGGCGTAGGCAAAAATGCCGAGTGCACCGCCCACCATGACCGACGGCATCACCGCGAGGCCGTCGAGGCCGTCGGTGAGATTCACCGCGTTGCTCATGCCCACGATCATGAGGCTGGTGAACACGATGTAGAACGCGCCCATAGGCCACAGCACGCCTTTGACGAACGGCACCAGCAGCGCGGTTTCGATCGCCGGGTTACCGGCGGTGTTGTACAGCACCACGGCGGCCGTGATGCCCGCAATGCTCTGCCAGAAAAACTTGGCGCGGGCGCTTAAGCCCTTGCTGTCTGACAGCACGAGCTTCTTGTAGTCATCCACGAAGCCGATGAGGCCGAAGGACAAGGTCACGCCGAGCACCACCCACACGAAGCGGTTTTCAAGATCCGCCCACAGCAGCGTGCTCACGATGATGGCGACCAGGATCAGCGATCCGCCCATGGTCGGGGT
>JBCAXP010000436.1:0-3907 GCA_038533995.1 Pseudomonadota bacterium | reverse complement strand
CCGGGTGGCGGCCCCGATGACTGCCAGATCAACTTCTTCGACCTCGGTCGTATCAAGGAAGTGTTCTTCACCACCGATGCTGACGCTGACCTCGTTGGTGCTGGCAACAGCGAGCCGGATGGACAGGTGAACTTCTTCGACCTCGGTCGCATGAAGGAGCTGTTCTTCAATCCGCCAGGCCCAAGTGCCGCAGGTTGCGATGCCGGCAGCTAGGCGGTAGGGAGGTTAATAACGTGCAAGGCCCCGCCATTTGGCGGGGCCGTTGTACAATTACGACTGTTACGGATGGAGCGCAGCGTGGGCTGTTGCTACCCTTCCAGGGTTGAGCCGGTGCCCCGCGCCGGCACATTGGAACACTGAATACACAAACGAAGACAAAAACACTCGATTCGGAGGAGAAAATATGAGGTCCTTACGAGTATTGCTGCCGGGAGTTGCAGCGCTCATGACCCTGGGCACGCAATCCGCGTTGGCCCAGACGTACGAATACGAGGGTGACGTAACCCTCTGCACCACAACGTGCGACAGCTTTGCCGCGCTGTCCGCGCCGATGGGCGATGACGGCACAGTGGTCGCTGGTACCATCGACATCACCGTTGCGCCCTCTGGCAGCTTCACCGCCGCGGACGTTGGCAATTTCGATTTCTCGGTGACCAGTTCCCTGGCGCCGCTCGAAGATGCTGTTTTCGGGCCGGATGCCGCGTTCCCGGATTGCCTTGAGGGGCAGCTGTGTAACCCGGCTACCGCCAACCCGTTGCCTCTTGATCCCACCGTCGTTGCGGTGCGTGAGATGAACACTGCAGGCACCGTAATGACGGGTGGCACGGCCGATGCTGACGGCGAACTTGACAGCGGTACGCTGCTGCTGGAGTTCACCCAGCCCCCGTTCAGCAGCAATGGCGCATGGGTAATCTTTGATCTGGCCACCGGTTTTGGCCAGGTGTGCCTGTTCTTCGATTCCACCGGCTGTATTCCGCTGGCGACCGAAACGGTGAACATCGAAGGCGGGTATTCGCTCGTGACGCCGGCCACCTACGACTACGATGGCTTTGTCACGCTGTGCACCAGTACGTGCGACAGCTTTGCCTCACTGTCGGCGCCGATGGGTGACGATGGCACCACGGTCGCGGGTTCCATCGACATCACGGTCGATCCGTCCAGTAGTTTCGATGCCGACGACATCGGCGACTTTGCGTTCCAGATCAGCAGCAGCCTGGCACCGATGGAAGCGGCTATCTTTGCGCCGGATCCTGATCCGCGATGCGATGGTCTGCCGGATGGACTGATCTGTAACCCGACAACCGCAAACCCGCTGCCGCTCGATCCAAGCGTTGCAGTCGTGCGCGCCCAGAACACCGCGGGAACAGAGGTCACCGGTGGTACCACCGATGCGAATGGCGAGCTGGATGGCGGCCAGATTCTCATCGAGTTCACCGTGCCGCCGTTCAGCAGCAACGGCGCGTGGGTCATTCTCGATGTCGGCACGGGCTTCGGCCAGGTCTGCCTGTTCTTTGACGGCACCGGCTGTATCCCGATGGCCACCGAAACGGTGAACATCGACGGCGCCTTCTCACTGGCAGGCGCTGCCCCTGACACGGACGGCGACGGCGTCACCGACGATGTGGACAACTGCATCCTGGACGCCAACCCGCTGCAGATCGACAGCAACGGCGACAACATCGGTAACGTGTGTGATGCGGACATCGCAGGCCCGGCTGGCGCCGGCGCCGATGACTGCCAGGTCAACTTCTTCGACCTCGGTCAGATCAAGAACGTGTTCTTCACCACCGACCCCGACGCTGACCTCGTTGGCCCGGGCAACTCCGAGCCTGACGGCCAGGTGAACTTCTTCGACCTCGGTCGTATGAAGGAGGTGTTCTTTGCACCGCCAGGGCCGAGTGCCGCCGGCTGTGATGCCGGAAGCTAAGTAGTACCCGCAGGAGACTGAAGCTCCTGATCAAGGGCCCCGCCGCGAGGCGGGGCCTTTTCTTCCCCGGAATCGCCATGTGTGGCCTCTACAGTTTCACCAAAACCCGTGACGCTATCGCGCAGCTCTTTGCGCTGGAGGCATTGCCCGAGGAATGGCCGGCCCGTCACAAGGTGCTGCCAGGCACCGACGGTCTCATCGTGAGGCTGTCCGATGACGGGCGGAGCGGGGCCTTTGCCCGCTGGGGCTTTCGACCCTGGCCCAACGTCAAGAACCCACCGATCAACGCGCGGGCAGAAACGGTCTTCAGCAACGGCCTGTTTCGACGTGCCGCGATGGGCAGCCGCTGCCTGATCCCGGTCGACGGCTTTTTCGAACCGGAAGGTCCCAAGCGTGCCGGTCGCCGGCATTGCTACTTTCACCTTCGCGATGACTCCCCGTTTGCGCTTGCCGGCATTTGCGCGCGCAACCGGGAAACGGGGGACTACTCCTATGCCATCGTGACAACCGCGGCGAACGAGCAGGTTGGCGGCATTCACGGCCGCATGCCTGTAATCGTGGAGCCAGACGATTACGACGCGTGGCTGCGCCATGACACGCCCCGGGAGCTGCTTGAGGCACTTGTGGCAAGCCGGCCAACGCCGGAACTGGTGAGCTACCGGGTAACGCCGGAGCTGTACAAGCTGCCCGAAGACGATCCCCTCTGCGTGGCCGTTGCCGAGTAGCCGCATCGCACCGGGAGGGCTCGCCCCTTCGGAAACTACTATTGACAACTGTCAACCTGGCATTACACTTACAGGTGTCAATGTATGCGTGCCAGGGAGACCGACGATGGGCCTGTTCACCCGATCCACCGAGACCGCGCCCTGCGAAGTGGAAGTGAGCCACTGCTTCGAAAGCCTCCACGCCCACGTCAAATTCCTGAACGGCGCAGTGGTGAATCCCGGCGATGAAGTGCTGGTGCACGGCGCGCCGGTGCTGGCGCCGTACGGCGAGATCGTGCGCGAGGCTCGCACGGCGACCATTACCCGTGCGTCCACCATCGAACGCTTCCTGACGCGCCTGTTCGGCGATCTCGAGGTCATGGAGCTGTACGAGTTTTCCTTTTCCGAGAAGGTGACGGTATGAACAAGGTCGAAGATGCACCCATCAAGCATTCGGCAGACGCCCGCAACGTAGAGGAAGCGCTCGACGCCGGCAACTACCGTCAGGCGGCAATCGACAGCAAGACCGCGACAGACATCGCGATGCAAAACACGCTGCTGACGCCACGCTTCTACACGACTGATTTTGATGAGCTCGACGCGATCGACGTATCGCCCGTTCGCGAAGAGTGGGACCGGCTGATCGCCCGTATGAAGTCAGACCCTAACAGGGGACACTTCAAGAAAAACGAAGACTGGGACCACATTGACTGGGACGGCATGGAGCCCCAGCTTCGAGCCGAGTTCACCGATTTTCTCGTGTCGTCGTGCACCGCGGAGTTCTCCGGCTGCGTGCTGTACAAGGAAATGAAGCGGCGGGGCAAGAACAAAGACATCACCACGCTGTTCCGGCTTATGGCGCGCGACGAGGCGCGGCATGCCGGCTTTATCAATGACGCGCTGCGCGAGGCCGGCATTGCCGTCAATCTCGGGTTCCTCACGCAGAAGAAGAAGTACACCTACTTCCGGCCGAAGTTCATCTTCTACGCGACCTACCTGTCGGAAAAAATTGGCTACGCCCGCTACATCACGATCTTTCGCCATCTGCAGCAGAATCCGCAGCACCGCTTTCATCCCATCTTTAAATGGTTCGAAGAATGGTGCAACGACGAGTTCGGCCACGGCGAAGCGTTCGCATTGCTCATGAAAACAGATCCGAAGCTCACGAGCGGCATCAACGTGCTGTGGATCAAGTTTTTCCTGACAGCGGTTTACTCGACCATGTTTGTGCGGGATCACCAGCGGCCTTGTGGAATGTCGGCCGCTGGTGATCCCG
>JBCAXP010000435.1:0-3910 GCA_038533995.1 Pseudomonadota bacterium | reverse complement strand
GACCCAGGTAGCTTTTCGCCGGCAGCGGCGAGCATTAACGAAGTCGACGACATGTCGCTCGTGCGCCCAGTGAAGCGAATGGACAGCACGAGCTGGTACACGTCGCCGGCCGTGATGTGCTCCTGCACCTGGCGCACGAGCGACATGTAGTCGACTTCGTTAATGCTCGCCGCTGCCGGCGAAAAGCTACCTGGGTCTTTCGGACCGGCGTTCGCGCCTCGCAGCGCCTTGATGACGTCGCGGCGCAGCTCGCGGCGAACCGCCTCCGGGCCATCGTGCAGCAGCGCCATGCGGTGCGTCAGGTGATCGAAGATCAGCAGCGAATCCGGCGCGACCCACGCGCCGTCCGGCACGCCGGGCAGCGGCGCCGCACTCGTGGGCAGCCGCTCGAAGTAGCGCACCATGTCGTAGCCGCACGCGCCAACCAGGCCGCCGCCGAACGGCACACCATCCGGTATTGGCCCGGGTTTTGGCGCCGCCTCGAGGGCGCTGCGCAGCACGGCCAGCAGCTCCTGCTGGTTGCGCGGTGGGTCGTAGCAGTCGCTGCCGACGTGGAAGCCGGCACCGTCCAGCCTCAGTTCCAGCGCATCGCCGAAGCCGATAAAGGAGTAGCGACCAAAGCGCTCGCCGCCCTCCACGCTTTCCAGCAGGAAGCGCGGCTTGAAGCTCTTGAGCTTGCGGTAGGCGGAAACCGGGGTGTCCAGGTCCGCCGCGATATCAAAGGGTGGTTTCACTGTCCTGCTTCAATGTAGGCGTCAACGCGCTGCTCAACGAATGACAGCGGCATGGGGCCGGCACCAAGAATCATGTCATGGAAACGGCGAATGTCGAAGTTCTCGCCCAAAGCATCCTCTGCCTTTGCTTTGAGTTCAACGATCTTGAGCATGCCGATCTTGTACGCGGTGGCCTGCGACGGTGAAACGATGTAGCGCTCGATGGCTTTCACCACGTCACCCTGCGGGTTCGGCGTGTTGGTCGCGAGGTAGTCGATGGCTTCCTCGCGGGTCCAGCGCTTGTTGTGAATGCCGGTGTCCACCACGAGGCGGCAGGCGCGCCAAAGCTCCATGGCGAGGCGGCCGAAATCGGAATACGGATCTTCGTAAAAGCCCATCTCTTTCGGCAGCAGCTCCGCGTACAAACCCCAGCCCTCGCTGTACGCCGTGAAGCGGGCAAACTGCCTGAACTTCGGCACGTCGCCAAGCTCCTGGGCAGCGGCAAGCTGCAGGTGATGACCGGGGATGCCTTCGTGGTAGGCGAGCGCCTCCATCTGGTAAATCGGCATGTCCGACATGCGGTACAGGTTGGCGTAGTACGTGCCCGGCCGGCTGCCGTCTGGCGAGGGCCGCTGGTAGAACGCCTTGCCCGCAGACTTTTCGCGGAACGGCTCCACCGCCTTGACCACGAGCTTCGCCTTCGGCGGCGCCGAGAAATACTCAGGCAGCTTTTCTTCCATGCCGTCGAGCAGCACGTTGACCTGGGTGAGGTACGCCTTCTGGCCCTCTTCGCCCTCGTCAAAGTAGAAGCGTTTGTCTTCGCGGGTGAAGGCAAAGAAGTCCTGCAGGCTGCCCTCGAAATCCACCTGCTTCATGATGTCGCGCATCTCGTCGTGAATGCGGCCGACCTCGCGCAGGCCGATCTCGTGGATTTCCTCGGCGCTCAAGTCCGTGGTCGTGGTGTTGCGCAGCGCCCGCTTGTAAAACGCCGCGCCGTCGGGAAACTTCCAGGCGCCGTCGTCGGTGGTCGCGCGGCTCGCTTGGTTCTCGCACAGCTCAATGAGGCTGCGGTAAGCGGGGCCGACGCTGTCGAGCAGCGCTTTTGTTGCAGCTTCGATCAGCTCGCCGCGGGTTTCCGGTTCGAGCTTGAGCGCGGTGATTTTTTTCTTGAAGTCGGCGAGCAGCAGGTTGTCTTCGCCACTGTCATCGAACGGCGCGCCGGAAAGTACGTTGCGGCTGTCATTGATAACGTAGTCAAACACGAACTTCGGCGGCAGGATGCCCTTCTCTTCGCGCAGCCGCATGCCGTCGGTGATCTGCTTGAAGCGCATCTCCATGCCTTCCAGCCGCGCGATGTACGCCCGTGCGTCGCTTTCGTTCGTGATGCGGTGGATATTAATAAGAAACGCTGGAGTGCCCGACTGCACGCCGAACATCTGGTTCACCGGGTAATTGTAGTGACGGTACTCGTAGTCGCCGATGGAACGCTCGGTGAGGTATTCGAACAGGCGGTAGCTGAGCTTTGCCTGGTCGTCGAGTTCGTCGTAGTCGATGGACTGCCGCAGCGTCTCAAGCTGCTCTTGCGCGAGCTGCACGTCGCCGAGCTGGTGCTCCTCGCTGTTGTCGTCCCACTTGTCGTAGTCGGCCTTGATGCCGAGATAGCTCTGCGATTGCGGACTGCGCATGATCTGCGCCAGGAAGGCCGCCTCGAAAAACGCGTTGGCCTTTTCCGTTTCCGTGAAGGACTGCTTGCCGGCGTTCTTGCCTACGCCGGGGGCCATCGCCTTCTCAGCGGGCGCCTCCGGCGTGGTCGCGTTGGGGCTGCACGCCGGCAACAGCAGCGCGCAGGCCATCGCCGGCAGAATGCCGCGAAGTCGGGATATCTGGGTCATGGGGTTAATTCATGTAAAGCATGGGCGTGAGGAATGACAGCAGCAGCCACAGGATGATGGTAAGCGGTATGCCAACCCGCAGGAAGTCGACAAACTTGTAGCCGCCAGCACTGAATACGAGCAGGTTTGTCTGGTAGCCCATCGGCGTTGCAAAGCTCATGTTGGCGCCGAACAGCACCGCGAGAATGAAGGCCTCGGCAGGCAGGTTGAGCTCGTTGGCCACGCTGATGGCGATGGGCGTGCCGATAACCGCCGCGGCGTTGTTCGACACGACGTTCGTGAGCACCGCCATCAGCAGCATCAGGCCGCTCACCACCATCGGGGTTGGCAACCCCGCCGTCGCGGCGACAAACAGGTGGGCAACGTACTCCGCGCCCCCGGTGCCCATGAGCGCCACGCCCAGCCCCAGGCTCGCAACAATAATGAGAATGACCGGCGTGCTGAGCGCGTCGACCGCCGAGCGCCAGGTCAGGCAGCCTGACAGGATCATGGCGCCCACGCCGACCAGCGCACTCACCGAAATCGGCAGCAGGCCGGTGGCCGCGAACAGCACGACGCCCAGCATAATAAAGAGAGCGCGTTTCGCCCGATGGGTGTGCGGCAGGTCGGTCGTGCCGTCGAGCACCAGCATCGTGCCGGTGCGCTTCAGATCGGCAATGTTGTCGCCGGTGCCCTGCACGAGGAGCACGTCGCCGGCCCGCAGGGCGATGTCGCCCAGGTCGCCGACCGCATCCACCGAGTGGGTCTTCGCGCGGTGGATGGCCAGCGGGAGCAGCTTGAAGCGCGACGAAAAGCGCGTGCTGCGCACCGTGCGATGGTGCAGCAGCGAGCCGCGGGTAACCACGACCTCGGCAAGTTGCTGGCCGGCGGCGGTCAGCGGGTGATCGTCGTCGAACGGGCCCGCCTGATTGTCTTCGTTGTGCAGCGTGGCGCCGAGCAGCGACTCGAATTCCTTGAGGTTCTCCGGCGTGTCGATAACGTACAGCCGGTCGCCGCTCTGGATTTTCACCGACGGCAGCTTGGCCAGGAAAAGGCTCTCCCCGCGCTGGATGCGCTGCACCTGCATGCGGTTTTCGGTTTTGGCCAGCACCTCGGAGAGCGTCTTGCCGTTCGCGAAGCTATCCTCTGACACGAACAGCAGCGCGTTGAACAGCCGCGGCGAGGTGTCCGATAGCAGCGGCGTGCGACGCGGCAGCAGGCGCGGCGCGATCAGCCACAGGTACAGAATGCCGACGGTGCCAGCCAGCGCGACTGGCAGCGTGAAGTAGAAGATGCCGATGTCCGGCTGGCCGAGGTCGCTGGCGA
>JBCAXP010000434.1:0-3912 GCA_038533995.1 Pseudomonadota bacterium | reverse complement strand
ACGTTTGCTGCGTTGCGGTCGACTCGGCGCAGGCTGATGGACCCGGCTACCTTCGAGGAGGCGCTGCGGGAACTCAACCTGGATACGGCCGATGACAGCGACGACGGCGAGCCGGCACCCGATGCACCGGAGGCCGCGGGCACGGCCTTCGAACAGCTGCTGGGCGGCGCACCCGCAAACCCGGCCGCCACCACGGCGCGTGCCACCACGCGGACGGTGGAGTCCATCGTCAGCAGCCTGGTGGCGCCGTTTGTCGAGCCTGGCACGGACCCGCGCCAGGACGAATACGCCGCGATGGTGGACTCGGCAATCAGCGAGCTGATGCGAACGCTGCTGCACGATCCGGCGTTTCAACGCCTGGAAGCGCGCTGGCGCTCGGTGCACGAACTCATCACCAGCGTCGAGACCGGCGAGGAACTCAAGGTCTACCTGCTTGATGTGACCCGCGAGGAATTGCAGGACGACCTGTGCGCGCCGGGTGTCACTCCGGACCAGACCGGCCTGTACCGCCAGCTCGTCGAAAAGAACCGGCAAACCGCCGGGGGCGACCCTTGGACTGTGCTCGTGGCCGACTGGAACTTCGGCGCCAGCGGCGACGACATTGGCCTCCTCGCCGCGCTCGGTGCGCTCGGCGCGCAGGCCGGCGGCCCTGTCCTCGCCGGCGCCAATACTTCCCTGTTCGGCTGCACCGACGTGTGGTCGAACCCCGATGTGAGAGCGTGGAGCGAACCCGACGCTGAGGAGCAGGCGGTGTGGAATGCGCTTCGGCAAAGCCCTATGGCTACGTGGATTGGCCTCAGCGCCCCGCGCCTGCTGAGCCGGGTGCCCTACGGAGCGAAGCGCGACGAAATCGATGCGTTCAGTTTCGAGGAAACACCGGACGACGCGGACGGCTCGCAGTACCTTTGGTCAAACCCGGCGTTCGCGCTTGCCGCGCTACTGGGACAGGACTTCACCGAGCGCGGCTGGCAGCTTGTGCCCGGGCAGTCGCTCGACGTGCAAGACCTCCCGGCCTGTTCGGTAAAGCGCGATGGTGAAGCGATGCTCGTGCCGTGCGGTGAGGCGTTTCTCTCGGAACCCGCCGCGGCTGCTATTTCAGCGCAGGGGGTGATGCCAGTGCTCAGCCATGCATCGGCCAATCGGGTGCGGTTCGCCGGCGTCCACTCGATTGCCTCGCCGCAAGCGCCGCTGTCGGGCGCCTGGAACAGTTGAGATAAGACGGCGGGACAGGCGCGCTAGGCGTCGGGGCGCACCCACTTCAGACAGGACTCGTCTTCATCGGAGTACGCGTAGAACCCGGCCCAGTCGCTGTCGTCATCGATAACCACAAGCGTCGGCTTGCCGATTGCAAACTTCAGCTTGCCCCATGACAGCATGGCGATATCGTTAATCTTGTTCGACTGGATGTATTGGGACCACGCTTCCTTGTCGGTGCGCTCAATACGATTGCCCTTGTCGACGGCCGTTTGAAGCCGTTTCTTGAACGTGTAGTAGTTCGCCTCCACGATCTGTGGTCGGGCCATTGGGTTCTCCTGGGTGCTCCTGGCACCTGCTCTCGTCCTGTATTATTCACGGAAACCCGCGACAAATCAAAAGAATTGGTGACACTCTCAAGGTAAAGTCGCACGGCCGATCAGGGCCTCGACCGGCTTGCCGAACTCCTTGCGCATCACGTGTGTGCCAAGCTCGAGGGCATCAAAGCCGGCGGCTGCGACAACACGGCGCACGTACTCCGTCGCATGACAGTAACGCCCGGACGAGGTGATGTCGAAGTCGGCGCCGGCCAGCGCATCGTCGCCAGCCTCAACGCTGAATACCAGGCGGCCGCCGCTCGCCATGCGCGCGGCCACGGCCGCCATGAACGGCGCCAGGTCACCGAAGTACACGAGCGTGTCGGCGCACACCACAAGGTCGAAGGTCTCCTCCGTGGCCTGCAGGAAACTCACGAGTTCGGCGGTTTCCAGGCTGTCATAACACTCACGCGTTGCTGCACGCTCCAGCATCTTCGGCGACAGGTCCACGCCCACCAAGCGGCCGGCGTAGGGCTTAAGCCAGCTGCCGCACAAACCGGTACCGCAGCCGGCGTCCAGAATGCGCAGCTGCCGCGACGGCTTACCGAAGTCTCCCTCCACGGTTTCGCGCATCAGCTGCGGGCCGCGGTTCTCGATATTCTCCAGCACCGCGTCGTAGCTTGAGGCGAAGTCGTCGAACGTTTTGCGCACGTAATCATCGGACGCGCGTTCCGGCGTGGCCGAACCGTCGTATGCCGCCATCATGTGTTTGGCGACCTCATCGTCCGGACGAAACTTGAGCCAGCGGGCAACAACGTCCCGCGCGTCGTCCATGCGTCCGGCGTGGGCCAGCGCCCGCGCCAGATTGCCGAACGTTTCGGGCCGGTCTCCACAGTGCTCCATCGCCTGCTGCGCGACATCCAGCGCGTCGGCACGGTTACCCATACGATCGAGAATGTCAGAGAGGTTAATCAGCGCGTCAGCGTGTTTCGGATTCACTGCAATCGCCTGCCGGCAGTGCGCCTCCGCGTCTTCAAGTTCGTTGCGCGCCTTGAGAATGACCGCCAGGTTGCTGTGCGCGTCGGCGTGCTGCGGATTCAGGCCGATGACTTTTCGGTAGCTGTCTTCCGCCTCGTCCGTCGCGCCGCTCTCCTTCAGCACGTTGCCGAGGTTGTTGTGAGCGTCGGCGTAATCCGGAACCAGTTCGACCGCCTTGCGCATCAGGGCGATACCGGCGTAGGTGTTACCCGTCTGGTGTTTCAGGATGCCGTAAAAGTGCAGGAGATCCGGATGCTCCGGTTCCACGTCGAGCACCCGGCTGTACAGCGCCTCGGCTTCCTTCAGGCTGCCTTGCTGGTGCATCTGCATGGCGATACGAATCGCCTCGGGCACGGTCATCTTCGACACGCGTCGCTCGGTGGAGCCGGCTGGCAATACGGGGCCTTTCGATGTCATGATTACACTCAACTTGCGCGGAGCGCGTTATTGCAACAGTAAAGCGTTTTGGCTGTCAATCGAGCGCGAAAAGCGCACTATTGGACCGGCGCACAGGCCTGCCTTACAGACACAGGGAGTTTTCATGGCAAACGTTGACACCATCGCGCGCGCCCAGCTCGCAGAGACCAAAAACCAGCTCCACCAGATTTCCACCGCGCTGCATAAGAGCATCGGCGCGATCGACGCCGCGCTGAAGTCGGTCGAACGGGTTTACGAAGCCCTGGAAGAACAAAAAGTGCTGGACAGCGAAGCCCTTGCCGCTGAGGTCAGCGTCTTGCGCCAGGCCCGCGGCGAATTCACTTCCATGGCGCTTTACCTGCCACGCTAGTCTTTCACCATCAGGTAGTAGTCACCCATGACCGGTTCGCGATAGTCGAGCCGAAGCGGCTTGGTCTCCCTTCTGACCACCGTGAAGCCGTTGGCTGCCGCCAGTTCGCGGATGTAGGCGTCCGGATGCGCGTACCGTCCGGTGCGTCGCAGTTCGAGTTCTTCGCTGTCCGTTGACTCGACGGAGAACAGGAAATGCGCACCCTGCATGGCTCGCGCCGCGACGCCGCTGAACACCTGTTCCAGTTTGCCCACGTAGACGAACACGTCGGCCGCAACAAACGCGTCGAACAACGGGCCGTCGCGATCGAGATAGCCGTGCAGTGAGTCGGCGGTGAGCTCTGTGTAAATCTTTCTCGCCTCAGCCTTCTCCAGCATCTTCTCCGACAGGTCCACGCCGTGCATGTCGTCGGTGAACTCGTTGAAGTCAACGCCGGAAAGGCCGGTGCCGCATCCCAGGTCCAACAGTCGGTCGAAGCGAATGTCCTCGCCCACCGTCTCTGTGAGCAGCGCCGACAGCGTCATGGGAACCTGGTAATCAAGGTTCAGCAACAGGCGGGCGTCAAAGTCCTTGGCA
>JBCAXP010000433.1:0-3920 GCA_038533995.1 Pseudomonadota bacterium | reverse complement strand
CAGATCCACCCGCAGAAGGTGCCGACGCCTGACAAGATAGCCGAGTTCATCCCGCCCGAGGTCAACAACCCGGCCAACAACTACAACCACCTGTTCGAGCTGCCGGTCTTGTTCTACACGCTGGTGTTGTTTCTCATCGCGACGGACATGAACGATCGCATTGACGCCGCATTGGCCTGGGGCTTCTTCCTGGGGCGTTGCGCGCACAGCTTCGAGCAGTGCACAAGCAATGTCGTCATGCGCCGTTTCACGCTGTTCATGATCTCGTCGCTATTTGTCTGGGTAATGTTGTTCCGGACGCTGATCCGGTTGCACCTGTAATCCCACTCCGTCATTGCGAGGGGCGCGACATCCCACTCCGTCATTGCGAGGCCGCGAAGCGGCCGTGGCAATCTCCAAACGTCATCGTGACGTCAGGAGATTGCCACGCCTGCTACGCAGGCTCGCAATGACGGTAGGGTTTGCAATGACGGGAATGGGCTTCGCCCCCTCGCAATGACGAAGCCAGCAACCCCTACAGCTGCATAAACCCGAGGTCTTCGTCCGAGAAGTTCACGAGGTTTGGCAGTGCGGCGCGCCGCTCCGCCTGGGTCAGACCAAACCACGCGCCAAGCGTCGACGCGTATTGCTCAACCGAGACGCTCGGGATGAGTCTGCCGCGGCTGTCGGTGTAGTTGGGCGAGGCGATGTCAGAGTCCGGGAAGCCGCCGTAAACCCGGCGACCGCGTACGCTGCCGCCGGCGACAAAGTGGTGGCCGCCCCAGCCGTGGTCAGTGCCATCGCCGTTGTCGTTGAGCGTCCGTCCGAAATCAGCTGCCGTAAATACGGTGACGTCCTGCCAGGCGCCAAGTTCGACCATCGCGTCTCTGAAGCTCGAGATGCCGGTGGCGATTTCGGACTGCAAGACCGGGAGGTCTGCGGCCTGGGTGTCGTGTGTATCGAAGCCGCCGATGCCGACGAAGAAGACTTGCCGTGGCACGCCGATCTCGCCGCGCAGCGAGATCATCTCTGCCACGGCGCGCAGCTGACCGCCGAGCCGTCCCGCAGGGAATTGCGTTGAGAGCGGCGTCAGCATCTCGAACAAGGCGTCGAGTTCCGTTGTCGCGGCCACACCCGTGGCCTGCAGCGACTCGAAGTCGCTGGCGAACACGTTTTGCGACTGCATGCGCGCGGTCGTGTAGTAGTCCTCAAGCAGCGTCCGCGTCGTATTGAACGCATTGTTGTTGCCGAGGATGTTGCGGTTGCTGCTAACGCTGATCCCAACGGGCCCAGACGCTGGAAGCGAAAACGCGGCCGTTGGGCCGCCGCCCAGCAACACGCTGTTGCCAGAGGTCGAAACGCCGGCAAACGTCGCATCGAAACTTGGATCCGAGGTGCGAATCTGTTCGATAAAGCGGCCGCCCCAGCCCGCTCGGGCGCCTTCTGCGCCCAACGCCATCCAGGTTGATTGCTGATCGTTGTGGGAGAACAACTGCTTTGGCAACGCGACAGACCCGTTGTTGAAACTCGCACGTGTCGTGGGCTCGATGAGCGGCCCCACACTGCCCACGACGGCGGCTTCGCCGTTGTTGAAGAGGTCAACGAGCGGCGCGTACTCGGCCGCAAGCCCAAACTCGAGCCCACCGAATACCCCATCGTTCTGGGGCAAGAGCGGCAGCAAGTCCGCACGCGCGCGACTGGCCGCCATCGGGTCCTGGGCATAGGTGCTCAGCAAGTCGGCGCGCGTCGTCGCAAAACGCTGATACGCCGCGTTGTCACGCGGGATGATGACGTCGTTATTGTCGGTGCCGCCGAAAGCGAAGATGCACACGAGTGCCTTGTAGCCACTGGTGTCAGCGGCGGCGGCCGACTGGGACAGCAGGCTTGGCAACACGCCTGTGGCGCAGGCAGCAGCAACACTGGATTTGAGAAAGTCGCGTCGTGAACGGTGTTTCATGAGACGTCCCCTTACTGCACAACGGCGAAGGTGGGGCTGGTCGTCACCAGCAGAATGGCGGTTTGCACGCGTCGCAATTGGTCGTTGGCCAAGTTGTTGCCCGTACGCAGTGGCATTTGATCGATGAGCGCGACGATGTCGCTGCGCTCGTTCGCGGGCAATCGGCCACCTGTGAAGAGCAGGTCAAGGTCGTCGACGAGGGCTGCGCTGTCATCGACCAGGGCAAGCCAGGGATCGTAGTTGGGCGCGAACGAGTCCGTGCCGCCGTTGAAACTGCGGTCGTAGACGTAGTCCGTCATGAAGTTCAGGTAACCGATGCTCGAGGCGCCATTGACGATCTGAAGCTCGGGCGCCGTCATGCCCTGGTCGCCTGAGGCGGTGTTCGGCGCGACATAGCCTGGTCGGTAGAAATTGAACACCGAGGGCGGTCGGAATGGGTGCTGGCCCAGGCTCGTACCACTGTCTGACGTACTGCGAAGCCGATTTTCGTTGGCGACGGTGATGTTCGTCGTTTCCATACCGCGCACCAGGTGCACAAACCGGAGCACCGGTTCGCGCAGCTTGCCGTTGACGGTGTCGCCGAACATCAGCGGGTCGAGCAGCACTGCCGCCAGCGTTGCCTGCATGTCGCCGCGCTGACCAGTACCGAACTGCCGGCCGTTGTCGGCCTCGAAGCTGCCGCTCGCAAAGGCTGTGGCGACGCGTTCGACGTACTCGGGCGGCGGACTGCTCATGGTGAAACGTTGAATCAGTTGGCGGCCAATGAACGGCGCCACGTTGTCATGCGCAAAGATGCCATCGAGCGCCAGCGAAATGGTCGCGTCACCCGTGGTGCCGGCCGGAATCACGGTATCGAGAAACGCCTTCTCGGCCTCCGAGTGGAAGTTTTCGAACATCAGCAGCGGTTCGATCCAGCCGTCGGGACCGAGGTCGCGCTGGAAGCGCAGACCCGTGAACACGCGGGCCAGATTGATGATGTCTTCGTTGCCGTAGGTCTCGATCGTCTCGCCGCCTTGTAGCTCGGGCGTTCCGTCTAGGTTGAGCTCGAGCAGGCCGATCGAGAAGAGTTGCAGGATCTCTCGCGCGTAGTTTTCGTCGGGGAGCCGACCCGTGTTGGGGTCCGCCTTTCGGTTGTTCTCGTACGTCAGGTAACGCCCCATCGCTGGCGTGTAGGTGATGTCCTGCAGGATGTCGCGGTAGTTGCCAAACGCGTTGAGGTAGAGCGCGTCCATGTAAGGCGCGTAGCGGTGCGGGTGGTTATTGGTGGTCTGACCCACGACCACGATTTGCGAAAGGGCGAACAGGGCGCGTTGACGCAGTTGGTCGTCCGCACCGATCGCGGCTTCCCAGAAGAAGTCGGAGTGGTGGTTTCGGTCTGCACGCGATTGACCGAAGCTCGTCACGTTTTGCGTGATTAGTGGCCTGACGCGGGGTGTGTAGGCGACGGCCGGCTTGGCGAATTCATTGGCGAGCCATTCAGCGGCATCGCGTCCCACGAGCGCGTCGATCTCTGCGTGGGTGCCACCGAACGTCGCCGTACTCAGAAAGCGCTGCGCGCCTGCTTCGGACTCGATCAGGCTGTAGGAAACGGGGGGGTTGCTCGGCGGGTTGCCGGACCCAGGCGGTGGCGTCACCGCTTCGTCATCGCCGCCGCCTCCGCCGCAGCCCATGACCAATGCGATTGCAGCTGCTGCGGGCCACCATCGGGCCCTACCCATCGAAACGTCCATACTGCTCTCCGGGGTCTGCGCGCCCTTGGCGCGACGGTCGAAATCCTGCGACTGGGAGAGGCTAGTTGGATTGTCGCGTCGGGTGGGTTACCGACAACGGAACTGTGACTGGCATCACGTTAGGGGTTGGACATAACGCGGTGTCTCAACCGCGACGACGTCGAGCGGAATGGCGTCATGGTGGCATTTGGAGAATACCGCGGCCGCGCGGCGGCCCACTCCGTCATTGCGAGCCTGCGTAGCAGGCGTGGCAA
>JBCAXP010000432.1:0-3923 GCA_038533995.1 Pseudomonadota bacterium | reverse complement strand
GGCTTTTACCATCGCGGTCACGCGTTCCAACGTGGGCTGCGATTTTTCGATGTCGCCAGTTTCCAGGAAGTACCTCAGGTAACCAATCTGAACGAGCTCACTAAGCGGTGGTTGGAACTGCGTTTCGTACTCGGCAAGCCTTTGGAGCACAAAATCGCCCATGCCCGCCTTCGCATAGTCCTCGACGTAATCCATGAAGCTCGTCATCATCAGGTTGATGGGATTACGGTACGCAGCATCGATGGTGTACAGCTCGCCGATCGCGCTCACCATTTCGTCGAGCATGCCGCGGCTACGGAAATAGTCGATCTGCGCTGCCAGCACGGCGGCGTCCTGCCGTGGCGCCGACGCGATGCGGCTGGCCTCGTTTATGTGCGCCTGCGCCTCGTCGTATTCACCCTCCCGCAGATCAAGGCGCGCCAACTCAAGCACCGGGTCGACGCGACCGGATGACATGAGCACCGCACGCTCAAGATCGCTGCGCGCACCGGGGAGATCACCTGCCCCGAGCCTCAGCCGCCCGCTATGGAACCACGGCCGAAAATCCTGCGGACGCGCCGCGGCGTACTCCTCCATCAGCGCCAGCCCCTGCTCGGTTTCGCCGCGCATCGAGCGAAGCTCTGCAAGCTGGGTCAACACCCAGTATTCGGCCGGGTCGACTTCGCGCATTTGCTCGAAGGTGTCGATGGCTTTGTCGGTATCGTTCTCCCGGAACAGGTAGGAAAACGCCAGGTTGGTCAGCGCGTCAAAGTCGTCGGGGTACAGCTCTGCCCACGTCTCGTAGACGGACGTGACCTTGTCCATCTGGTCTTCGAGCGAATACTCCAGTGACTTGAGCCAGAATTTCTCGTTGTAAAGCAATTTGTAGTCGTGACGGCGCGCAGCGCTAACAGCCGGAATCGCCTGCTGCCCCTGACCGGCGTTGAAGGCATCCATCGCGCTTTGAAGGTGCGCGGCGGAAAACGCCGGGTCTTCATCAACGGCCTGCCGATAGCGGGCGACGGCGGTGTCGCGGTCATTGAGAATGCGGGCAGCGACTGTGGCCTCAGTGAAGAGGCGAATAGCTTCCACTGAAGAAGAGAAGTGCTCGGCGACCGGTAAATCGGGCACCATACTGGCGGACGCAGACGGTATGTCGAACACGCGCTTGATTTCCAGCGTCAGTGCATCCACGGCTTCCATCGGGTCGCTGCCGTGGGCGGAGACAACCTGAGGCTCGTTCTCGTTGTTGGTCCAGTGCACCGTGACTTCAACTCGAATGCCACCATCCGAGCTCCGGAAGGTACCGGTCAGCAGGCCCGGGTAGCCACGGTTTTGTGCGATCTGCCGCATTAGCGGCAGCGGCACGTTGAGACCGTCGCTGAAGCCTGCGCGCTGCAGGCCCAGCATCCCGCTCTGTTCCCAACCCTCCAGCGGCGACCAGATGCTTAAGAAAGCGTCCTGCTCAAGGTCCCGCTGCAGCATGACGGGCAGCCCGTAGCGCAGCCAGTCCAGGGACTCGTCCTCGTCCTCCGACTCGAAAAAGAACAGCGCCGCACGCCGCCGGAACGACTCCTTGGGCGCCATGCGCGTGACGGTCTGCCCCGTCTCGTCAACGGCGGTCACCTCGGTAGCCGTTGCGCCGAGTTCCTCGCCGTGAAACATGACGCCGACCAGGGCAAGCGTTGCAATCACGTTGATCGGCACCAGGATTTTTTCGACCGTCGGCGCTACATCGCGCCCCGGCGTGCCGTGAAACCACGCCATCATCAGCACCGCCGGCGTCATCGCGAACAGCGCCACGAGCGTCAGGTCAGTGAGCGCGTCCGACAGCAGGTAGCGTTCGGTGAGAAAGCTGACAAATTCGACGGCCACCCAGCCGCCACCCAGGTACAAACCCAGAATCTGTGGGACACGGCGGCGGAACAGGCTTGCAAACATCAGCGGATTCTAGTCGGAGGCAGTGGTTGTTGGCTTCTATTATCGCAGTATTTCGTGACGAAGCTGAAACCTTGGACCGCAGCTTGACGAGAATGTGCACATGCTCAGAGCGATCCCAGTACAAGAGCGACGGCGGGCGCCGAGAGGGTCAGGTACACAAGCACACCGAGATGAAACCCCGTTGCTGCAGCCTTGGGGGCGCCACCGGCGCGCAGTCTGAGAACGTATCCCGTAGCGTAGACCGGCAGCCCCATGACAAGCCCGACGGCAGCGGCGAATAGCACAATAATCCCAAGATCGCGCAGCCGGCGACTTCTTTCGCCCAGCTCCTGCATGGTGTCCATGCCGTCACCCCAATTACCGTAGTCGCCATTGATCCCGGTACCGCCTGGAGCGCCGTCGGCGCCGAGGGTCCACAGATCGAAGCCTTCCTGGTTTTGAACTCCGGGGTAGCGATACTGGTAGGGCGTGTTCCACGGATCGCGGGGGATTCGGTCCATGAAACGCAGAGGTCTTCCCGCGCAGTCGAAGTCCCTCGGAGGCTCCACCAGAACCTCGAGCCCCTCCTCCGTCGTCGGGTAGGTGCCGAGCTCACGCTCGTACATGCCGAGTGCAGACTCCATCGCCCTGATGTCGGCGGCCGCTTTGCCAACACGGCTTTTGCCGTGCGCCGTGGCCGTGCTCATCACGCCAAGCAATGCCAGGCAGCACGCGATGCGCACAAGCAGGGCCCGCAAGGTAGCGGTCTGGGCCAATCGACAGTCTCCGGCAGTAGCATTAACCAGCTACGCCTGTAGATCGCCGCTCCTGAAATTAGTTCTGTTTACGTTCGGTGAAGTCGAAACAACAACAGCAGACCGAGCGCGCCGAGCAGCACCGCGCCCGAGGAACCGCCGCCGCCTGGCACGGATTTCCAGGCGACGTAGGCTTCCTCACCATCCTTCACGCGCTCTTCGAAACGCACAAGTTCGGCGTCCAGGTTGGCGACCATGTCGCTGTTGGCAGCGGCAAAGCTCTCGGTACGCAGTTCCCGTTTGGTTTGCGGCGCATCGAGCAACGTGGAATTGCGTTGCTGGCTGTGGACCCCTGGCGCCCGAAACAGCAGCGTTGCCGTCATTGGGTCGAACACCGCGGTGTCGATCATCGTCTGTACTTCGGTCGTGTTGCCCTTGACGACTGCAGTACCGACGATCGTCCAGTAAAAGATCGCCGAGTCACGATCGCCAGAGAGCGTCAGCTGGTCGTAGGAAACGAGCGCGACAACATCGACGTCGTGGAGCGCTGCAAGCTGACGCAGCCCGCTGAAGCCGGGGGCGCTGCGCAGGTAATGGTCGGAGATGGTCTCGATGGACCTGACGTAGGGCCGGTCGCGAAACGCCTCGGCGACCTGCTCAAGCAGTCGCTCTTTTTCGGCGGCGCTGATGCCGCTGTTGTCCCTGTCGGGCACGAACGCAATGCCGACACGCAGCGGCAACTCGAGATAGGGCAGGTCGTCTGAGAAGAAGGGCGGAATCTCGCCGTCCGGGTACAGGTAGTCGACCAGGCTGCTGGACGACCCCGATCGCAGGAGCTCCCGATCGCCCAGCCACGGCGTCGAGCACCCGGCCAGAACGAGCACGGTCAGGACAGCGAGCGGAAAGAGTGCGGTTCTGGGTGATGTCGTGTTCGGTGTCATCGGAAACTCCTCTTGCGGTGCTCCTTCAGGATTTCCCGGCGGCACAACAATGCGCAACTTATTTCTCAGAAGTTGCCTTGATTGACCTTCCTGGTATCAAATATCGATACTCCCAGAGCCGCACGGGTGATGACCATGGCTCAAATTGCGATGCTTGTGGCGGAACTCAAACGCGCCCTGCGCACAGAAGACTACCTGCGTGCAGGCATCTCCAGATCGGGCGAGAAAACGATAGTCAGCAGGCCGGCTGAGATTCGTCCAGGATTATTCGTTGTGTTGTTCGTGAAAACTGCGACCCACGTGTCCATACCGCGGGCGTAATCGAACC
>JBCAXP010000431.1:0-3933 GCA_038533995.1 Pseudomonadota bacterium | reverse complement strand
TAATTCGCGCCATTGATCACCTGTCCGGCCACTCCCACTGGCGTGACAACGGTGTGCAGGGTCTTGGAACACCCGACCAGGCGGCAGGCCGCGCGCGGCGCCTGGGCGACAATCCCGCCCTGCGTGACCAGGTGCGGCTGACCGCCATCGTGCGCGACGAAGACTCGGAGGCGTTCTCGGACTTCGTGCTGAATGCCGGTGTGCCCGGACTAACTGTGTGCCCGACCTTTTTCACAGCCACCGACGAAGGCTGCAAGGTGGCCGGCGGCCGCGTCAACAGCGAGTACGCGCTGTACCGTTCCATCGTGAATCCGCAGACGGCCGAGCACGTGCACAGGGTAGTGCGCGAAGAGGCCGATGAACGCGGCCTGCGTGACCTGTGCCTCTTCTCAAACCCGGTGCCGCAGGTGGCGCGGTACGTGGCCGGCTCCGTCGACTATCGGACTGCACCGTTCTCCCTGTCAGCGGGAGGTGCGGAGCAGCCAACGAGCAAGTCACCGGCCTGATGCCGCTCCCGGCCTGCGACACCGTGATGGTGTCGCAGGCCGGGTGCATCAGACTGCCTAGTCGTCGTCCTCGTCGGCATCCTCCAGCTCGATCTCCTCGGCGAGAATAACGCCGGCGCTGATCGTTTCGCCTTCGACTTCCACGACGCTGCCCGGGGATATCGCCGCAAAAAACTCTGCGGCAGTGATCGACAGGCCGTCGTCATCGAAGAACTCCGTTTGCGCATCGGTTTCAATCGTTACGCCCAGCACGACGAGCGTTGGTTCCATCACGCTGTCAACAGTGCCGGTCAGTGAAGTGTCGTCGTTACCGTCATTGTCATCGTCCTCGGCGTCGTCCCGTTCGATGCGGCGCGCCAGGAGTCCGGCGTTTGTTTCCACCGCGCGTACTTCGACGTAGTCACCAACACGGATGTCGTCCAGTCCGAAACTCGTGACGTCGGAGTCGCTGTTGTCCTCGAAGCTGGTACGGCCGTCCACGAAGATCGCAACGCCGAGCACGGTGAGTGACGTGCTGTCGACGGCTTCCACCGGGCCTTCCAGCTCCACGTCCGGCGGCGCAAGAAACTCGATGTCGTCGGCAACCAGCACGCCGCTGTCGTCGAGCTCACCTTCCACTTCCAGGCGAACGTCCAGTGCCAGGTCACTGGCCGAGCCGTTCTCGAACTCCGTGTCGCTGGTGGTCGTCACCGGCAGGCCCGCCACGTCGAAATCCGTGGCGGAGGCAAAGCGGGAAACCACGCCTTCGATCTCGAGTTCGTCGAAGTCATCAAAGTCGTCGAACTCGTCGTAGTTCTCCACCCGGGTCGCGGTGAGGCGGTCGTTGCTGTCAATGCCGCTTGCGTAGACTTCCACAAACAGTCCGTCGGCAATGCCGTCTGCCGGAAAGTCCTCGAGCACGGCGGCGCTGAAATCGACTACCTGGCCGTTGATCTCGAAGGTGCTCGCGCCGGTGTCCAGCGCCGAGACGATGCCGCTCAGTTCCAGGTCGTCGTTGACGTCGCCTTCCTCGATGCGCGTTGCGATGATGCTTCCGTCGGACCCGAAGAAGCCGCTGACCTCAACTCGCTGGTCAACGGCAAGCGCGTCGAAGCCGGCCAGCCCGTCGTCGAACACAGTGTCACCGTCAACGAGCACCGTCTGCCCAAATACGACGAAGGTGTTGGCTGCTGTGTCGATGGACGCAATCGGTCCCTCCAGCAGGTGATCAAGCCGCACCGACTCCGCGGTGCCGTTCACGCCGTCATCGTCGATCGAGCCGATGACAACGACCACGTCACCGATGGAAAGGTCCGACTCCAGCGCGTCTTCACCGTCGATGGTTATTTGTGCGCTGTCGGTGTTGTAGCGCACGCCGTTGACGATAACGCTGCCGAAGCCGCTGATGGTGCCAAGCGCAACGCCGCTGCCTTCAATGCCGGTGGTTGGCGGTGCGGCGGGCGCCGGTGCAGGAGCCAGCGCCGGTGCCGCGTCGCCGGAGCCGCCTCCACCACAGCCCGACAGGAGCGCCGTGAGAAAAATGATGAGACCAGACTTGCGGGTAATTTTCGTCATGATGATCGACCTTTGCGTAATGGATCGTGAAACAGGTAGACGCCAACGCCCATGCGAACGCCGTCGTCCTCAGTGGTGTCGTTGACTTCGTGGCGTGCGAGCCAGCCGTCAACGTTCTCGAGAAACTCAAGGCCGGTCGTTTCGACCAGCGCGTAGAGCGCCTTTGCGTGGCGGCGCTCGATGAAGTGGTTGGTGGCGCGGCGTTCGAAACGCGCTGGCCCCTTTTTGTCAGGGTTCAGGTTGTAGTCCAGCGTTGTTGCGTGGTCGTGCAGCGACTGGCCCATGTACTCGATCAGGTCGTCGGACAGGGTCGCGTGCACGTAGTCGCGCTTTAGCACCTGCAGGTGGCCCTTGCCATCCGCTTCCATGACGCCGGCCTGCAGCATCTCCTTGGTGAGCGCGATGTGTGGCAGGTCGCCGGCGTAGCGGCGCAGCAGGTCGCCGAAAAGCGGCCCGTCGCCATCGTCGTTTTCCGCAAGTCGCCGCGGCTTGCCGTTGCCGTCGAGAAAATCCGGATCGGTATGCCAGCCGGTGAGGATCTCGGTAATGCGGCTTTTCTCGGTCACGATGACCAGCTCATCCGCGTCGCCCAGCGCTTCGCGCACTTTGGCGACTTCGCGGCGACTTAGGCCCGTGAGCATTGCGACGCGCGCGTTGTTGGTAGGGCGCCCCTGCACGCCGTAGTCCTGGCGTGCCACGTCCACGTAGACCGCCTTCGACAGGTCCTGGAATTCTTTCCATTTCATGCCGTTGCGAAGCAGGAAGCGCACGAGCGGGGTAAGCGCCCGGCGGCAGGCGGAGACGATGGACTGCTTCATGGCTTCAACTCAAATAACATCATATATGGTTATTATGCGCACATATTTGTAAAAGACAACTCAAAATTACTGATTGGAACAACAGGCCACGCCTGACAACGACGGTTGCTGACTGGCGATGTCCAGGTAATTGGAGACTTGAAAGGGGATAGCCGGCACGGAAAACGTGCCGTAGGGGCGGCGCTGAGCGTAGTTGCCCCCGGCGCGGCGTTTTCTACCGCTTGTGGCAGGTGCGCGTGTATTGGATTGAATGCGACTGGCGGCGAGTTCTCTGGCCCGCGCCTGGCGAAGCCGCCGAAGGGCGGCGGCGAGCTACTTCCGCTTGACCTTGTAGAGCGCCATGGCAACCAGGCGCAGCACGATCGCCACCAGCACCAGCGGGTCGCCGCCGGTTGAGCCGCCCGGCTGCTTGAGGTGGGCAATGTCGTGGCGGGCCTTGGCGCTCACCACCGCCTGCTGGCCCGTCTCCGAACTCGAGTTGGACTGCAGCCACGTTTCAAGCTTCTCGAGCTTGCCAGCGAAGCCCTCTACTTCGTCGGCCAGCGCGTTTATAAGCTCGGTCACCGACTTGTCGGTGTTCGTCGGATCGTACGGATCGTGGGCGAGCTCCCGCTGCAGGGCCTCGCGAATTTTCCGTAAGGCCTCGTTGATCGCCGCGTCGATCTCATCCAGCGAACCCTGCTTGCTGGCAAGCGACTGTCGCGCTCGATAGGCGGCGTGACTCTGACCGTGCAGGTTGCCGTAGGAGTGGGTCAGTTGATGACTGGATGACGTTACCCGCTTTTGCAGGAGCGCAAGCCGGTCCGCAATCGTGCTGAGCTTCGACGCAAAGTCAGGCCGTGATTCACGGTGCTTGATGACCATGAGCGCTTCGCCCGTCATCTGGTGAATCTGTTGAATGATTGCGAACTTGTTCATGGCCATGGGGTTTGCCTCGCCTGCGCGGCAGGGTGTGTCGGTCAGTTGGTTCAGTGTAGCGGCAATGACATCGCATGGAGCATGTCGCGGGTCACGGTTTTTCGTGCCACTGCTGGATGATCGCGGCCAGTGCAGAC
>JBCAXP010000430.1:0-3934 GCA_038533995.1 Pseudomonadota bacterium | reverse complement strand
CTCGTCACGCTTCGTGCCGCGAAGCAGCACACCCACGTTGTCACCGGCGCGGCCTTCGTCCAGCAGCTTGCGGAACATTTCCACGCCCGTGCAGGTCGTCTTCGTCGTGTCGTGGATACCCACGATCTCGACTTCCTCGCCAACCTTGATGATGCCGCGCTCGATACGGCCGGTCACCACCGTGCCGCGACCCGAGATCGAGAACACGTCTTCCACCGGCATCAGGAACGCGCCGTCAATCGCACGCTCCGGCTCCGGAATGTAGCTGTCCATCGCCTCGACCAGCTTCAGCACGCTCTGCTTGCCGATGTCGCTGTCGTCACCTTCCAGCGCCTTCAGCGCAGAACCGGTGATGATCGGCGTGTCGTCGCCAGGGAACTCGTACGTCGACAGAAGATCACGCACTTCCATCTCAACCAGCTCCAGCAGCTCCTCGTCGTCCACCATGTCGGCCTTGTTCAGGTACACCACGATGTACGGCACGCCAACCTGGCGGGCCAGGAGAATGTGCTCGCGCGTCTGCGGCATCGGGCCGTCAGCGGCGCTCACCACCAGGATCGCGCCGTCCATCTGCGCCGCGCCCGTGATCATGTTTTTCACGTAGTCAGCGTGGCCCGGGCAGTCAACGTGCGCGTAGTGGCGGTTCACGCTCTCGTACTCAACGTGCGCCGTCGCAATCGTGATGCCGCGCTCGCGCTCTTCCGGGGCGTTGTCGATCTGGTCGAACGCCTTCACCTCACCACCGTGTGTGTCGGCCATCACCCGTGTCAGCGCCGCCGTCAGCGTTGTCTTGCCATGGTCAACGTGACCAATCGTTCCCACGTTTACGTGCGGCTTATTGCGTTCAAACTTTTCCTTCGACATCGGGCATTCCCCCAAAAAAGTATCTGACCCAAATGGTGATGAAAAAAATACCGGGCGCACAGGCGACCCGGAATCGTTACATTAGCTGGTTGTACTAAGCACCTTAATAACAAGATACCTGGAGCCCACAACCGGACTTGAACCGGTGACCTCTTCCTTACCAAGGAAGTGCTCTACCGCTGAGCTATGTGGGCTGAAAACTCATCGGCCGCGGGCCGCGCGTTAAGTCTCGCCTTTCGCACCGCGCCCAGGGACGTGCCCGTGGGTCAAGCGCTTAACTCAAGCCTTGGAGCGGGTGATGGGAATCGAACCCACATCATCAGCTTGGAAGGCTGAGGTTCTACCATTGAACTACACCCGCACACGCCGACGCAGCCCATACCAGGCCGCGCCGTCACGATCGACCTCCACGCGCTTGCCACACTTACAGCACAAGTGGTGGAGGGGGTAGGATTCGAACCTACGTAGGCATAGCCAGCAGATTTACAGTCTGCCCTCGTTGACCGCTTGAGTACCCCTCCGCGGACACAAGCCGGGTATTGTGCGGTGTGTCGAAGCGGGTGTCAACCGGGCTGTAACGCCCGATTCAACCGCCTCCGGCCCCATGAACCGGCCCTTCAGAGCCAGCCCCTGAAAGTCGGCAATGTGCGACGCGGCCGCGGAGTATATATAAAGACTGCGGCCAGTTGAACCCCTGACCGCCTGGATGCTGACCGGCCTACTCGCCAGCCAGATTGTCTGGCAACTGGGCCTGGTACCTGGAAAGGCGTTCGGTGGCCCGGCGCGTCCTCTGGTCGGCGGCGCCGCGGCTGGCCGTCAACAGCGGCACGCTCTTCTCCAGCAGTGGCCCCGCCGCCGCCAGATCGCCCTGGGCAAGGTGCGACTGGCCCAGCTCGCTCAGGCCCTCGGCCGCGAGCCAGTGATCGGCGGGCAGTGCCTGCTCGCAGATCGCCAGGCCGGCAAGGGCCGCCTCCCGGGCTGCGGCAGGCTGTCCCGCCTCGTTGAGGTAGCGCGCGTAGGCGATCTGGGCCGATGCAACATACGGATGGCCGGCGTCCAGAGTCCGCGCGTAGTGCGCGAGGGCCTCTTCGAACAGCGCGCCAGCGCCCGGATTTTTCAGGTCTGTCAACAGCCTGGCGAGGTTGACCTTGTCGTAGGCCACAAACGGGTGATCCTCGCCGCGGGTGCGCAGCGTGTGGGCAAGGGCCTGTCTGTACAGCGGCTCGGCCCGGTCCAGCTGGCCCTGCTCGTGGTACATGCGGCCGAAATTCGCGAGCGTGGTGCCCAGCGCCGGGTGATCCTCGCCCATCGCCTGGCGCTCCATGTCCAGCGAAAGCTGGTAGTAGCGCGCCGCCTCGTCGAACTTGCCCACCTGGTGCAGCACGACCGCGAGGTTGTGGGTGGTGTCGATCCGGGTGGGATGCCCCTCAGGCAGCGCCTCGGCCTGGAACGCGAGCGTTCGCCGGTACGCCTGCTCGGCCTCGGGGAATTTCCCCTGCAGCTCGTAGACCTGGGCGAGGTTGCCGATCACTTCGAAGTAGGCCGACGTCTTCGTCTCGCCCCGCGCCTCGTACCGCTGCCGGGCCTCGACGTAGCGCTCCAGGGCGCCCGGATAGTCGCCGGCGAGGTGATGGTTGTGGCCCCACTCGTTCAGCGCCGCCGCCAGCCCGTCGGTCTCGCCGCCCCCTGCTGCCTCCGCCAGGTCGGCCGGCTGCTTGCGGTAGATCCCCACGGCCTGCGCCAGCAAGTCGTCGGCGCGCTCGAGCTCGCCCTGCTCCTGGAGCGCGAGCGCCAGCGTGATCGTCGCCTGCGCTACCCGCGGGTCATCAGGGCCGTACAGCGACTGCTGGATCTCCAGTGCCTGCAACGCGAGCCGCTCGGCGTCATCGTACAGACCAATGCCTTCGTACACTCGGGCTATCGTGGCCATCAGTTCCGACTGGACCCCCGGCTGTGCCGCGAGCTCCCGCTCCGCACGGGCGGCGCCTCTGCTCAGCATTTCCCGCGCCGTCAGCGACTCGCCGACCGCCTCGCCGGGGTCCGGCAGCTCGAAGATATTCGTCAGAAAGCGGGACACCTGCTCGGCGCGGCTCGCCTGCAGGCGAGCCCGGTCGCGCTCGTCGCTCAGCCGCATGGTGTAGAACGTCACCAGCGCGGCGATCACGGCGGTTACCGCCACACTGGCCGCGAGCCCGGCCCGGTGCCGGTCGACGAAACGCGACAGCCGGTAACCCATGGTGTCTGGCCGCGCAACGACAGGCATGCGCTTGCGATAGCGCTCGATATCGTCGGACAGCGCCCGCACCGACGGGTAGCGCCGGTCGGGCTCCTTGCGCATCGCCATCAGCACGATCGTATCGAGATCGCCGACCAGCTTGCGGCGCACGCGCTCCGCCGACTGGCCGTGGGTAGCGGCAACGTCCTCGGCGACCGACTCGCTCGGCGTCGGCGGCACGGTGTCGCAGATGAGCTCCTCCATGCGCCGCGGCCCGGCATTGCCGATACGGTACGGTGGTGCCCCGCTCAGCAGGTTGTACAGCAGCACGCCCAGCGAATAGACATCGCTCGACGTCGTGATCGGCGCGCCCTGCACCTGCTCCGGGCTGGCATGCGCCGGCGTCAGCAGGCGCATGTCCGCGCGGGTCAGGGCGACCGTGTGCCGGGCCGAGTCGCCCAGCAGCTTGGCAATGCCGAAATCCAGAAGCCGCGGCGAGCCGTCGGCCGCAACCAGGATGTTCGACTGCTTGATGTCACGGTGAACAACAAGGTTGCGATGCGCGTAGTGCACCGCGTCGCAGACTTTCTGGAACAGGCCGAGCCGCGCATCGACGCCGAGGTTGCGCCGGTTGCAGTAGTCGAGAAACGGTTCGCCGTCGACGTATTCCATGACGAGGTAGGGCACGCCCTGTGAGGTGTTGCCGCCGTCGACGAGGTGCGCGATGTTCGGGTGGCTTAAGGAAGCCAGAATCTGCCGCTCGCTCTTGAAGCGCAGCAGCATGTCCGCATTGGTCATGCCCGCGTGGATCAGCTTGATCGCAACCTGCTGGTCAAACTGCTCGTCGTTTCGTTC
>JBCAXP010000429.1:0-3937 GCA_038533995.1 Pseudomonadota bacterium | reverse complement strand
TTGAGGTAATGTCGGGCCAGATCCAGGTTGTACTGAAACTCAGGCTGCGTGGAGCGAGAGCGGCGCTGGGTCAGGCGGTGGTTGTAGAACACCTGGGCGATCTTGGTTGCCGGCGCTAGTCGGTACGGTATGCGCGCGGCGAGTAGCGCAATGGCAACCCGCGTCGTTGAGAACAGCGTGAGGGCTGCGTCGAGCTGGTAGCGCGCAAGGTGGTGAGCCAGGGCCAGCGGGCTGCCCCCGGCGCCGGTAGCGCCGGGGTCGATCACCACCTGGTCAATCGCCGGGCATAGCTGCGCTATCGGGGCAGTGTATTGCGGCACGAGGGCAAACAGCTGCGTTTGCGGCAGTGCCTGCCGCAGCAATGCGAACGTGGGCAGCGCCAGCACAAAATCGCCGAGCTTGTCGTTGCGCACGACCAGCAGCCTGTCGGGAGGATCAATCAATGTCGGCGTCGGCCTCTACAGGCAGCTCGAGTAGCTCGTGGTACAGGGCGAGCGTCTCGGAGACGGTGTCTTCAATGCGGAAGTGCGTCGCGATTCGTTGGCGAGCCGCCTCGCCCATCGTTCGCCGCAGGGATGGATCCTTGTAAAGGCGCAGGAGCGCGGCGGCAAGGTCTTCGGCGTCACCGGAGCGCACAACGATGCCGCTTTCGCCGTTGACGACGAGTTCCGGGCTGCCGCCGGAATCGGTCACCACGGGTGGGACGGCGTAGGCCATGGCCTCGATGACAGAGCGTGGCAGGCCTTCGCGTTTCAGGGATGGCAGCACCGCGACGTCGCAGGCCGCGACGATGGCCGGTGCGTCGCTGCGATAGCCGAGCAGGCGGATGCGGTCGCGCATGGGGCTGGCGTCGATTGCGCGTTTCAGTTTGGCATTGTCCATATCGCCGACCAGCAACAGGTGCACCGGGACGTCTGCGGGCAGAAGCCCGCAGGCCTCCACGAGTACCTCGATTCCCTTGCGCGGCCGCCAGTTCGCGACACAGCACACCGCGAAGGCGTCGTCCGGCAGATCGAGGTCGGCGAGGTTGGCGGGCGTCGCCTGGTACCACGCGAGGTCGTGGCCCTTGTAAATGCGCACCGCCTTGTGAGCGGGAAATTTCATCCCCGCAACGCGCATGTTGTGGAAGTAGTCGCGGATGGCGTTGCACACGCAGATGATGCGGTCAATCCGCGGGTTCAGGTAACGCTGCCACGACACCGGGTCGAAGAAACTCACATTACCCTCGATGCCACGGTACGCGATGATCTTCACCGGCAGGCCCTTCGCCGCGCGCAGGCCGTGCGCCACCGGCTTGTTGTGATACAGGTGCAGGACGTTGTAGCCGCCGCGTTCGAGTTCCGCCCGGATTGCCCGCACCGCGTTGCCGTCATTGCGGCTTCGGATTTCAAGGGGTGTCAGCGGAATGCCGGCCGCCCGCAGCCGGTCCACGTGGGTGCCGTTCGGATCGCACATAACGTGAACGGCAACGCCGAGCTTCGCCAGGCCAATGACGATTTCCGTCTCCGGGCGGTCGCTCGACAGCGTCACGAAAAGAACGCGAATGGGTACGTCGCTGTGCTCGGTCATGGGCCGGGGGATACGCTGTAAGCTCGCTGCCGGGAGGCGCAATGATAGCGCAAAACGATTGCGCAACTCCTGGGGCATATTTTCGCGCTGGCGGCAATCGTTTACTATCCGCCGATGTTGCCCGATGCCATCACAGACTTCGCCCGGCAGGTGCTGCACACGCTCTACGGCCTGCGCGGCACCGTGGAACTGTTGCACGGCGAGCTGGATTGGAACGTGGCAGTAGAGCAGGGCGGGCAGCGTTACGTACTCAAGATCATGCGGCCGGCTTGCATTGAGGCGCTGGTGCAGATGCAGTGCGCTGCGATCGACCATCTCGCGCGGACCAGGCCGGCACTGCCGCTGCCGCGCGTGGTGCCCACCGTTGACGGCAATGCCTTCGGCCGTGCGGATGATGCGGAAGGTCACTCCCGGCTGGTCTGGCTGCAACGGCGGTTACCCGGTGAGCCGCTGTCCGCGTGGTCCCCGGTTCCTCACCAAACGCTGGCCAGCGTCGGCAACGCCCTTGGCGACCTCGTGACCGGGCTCGCGCAGTTCGATCACTCCGCCTGTTCGCGGCCGCTGCGCTGGAACCTGGCCGAGGCGGCGTGGATCGGCGAACACCTCCCGCTGTTCGACGACCCCGAACGGCGGTCCATCATTGATCGCGTGCACGCACGCTATCGCGACGACGTTGCGCCTCGCCTCGTCGGTTTGCGGCAGACCGTCATCCACGGCGATGCCAACACCGACAACCTGCTGGTGGACCAGGCCGGCGGCGAGCCACTGACGCTCAGCGGCATTATCGATTTCGGTGACATGTGCCGCTCACCGCTGGTTGCCGAGGTCGCCATTGCGTGCGCCTACGCCATGATGGGCGCGCAGCGGCCGCTGGCCGCTGCCGAAGCGGTGGTGGCCGGCTTTCACGCTCGCTGCCCGCTGCAGCCAGAGGAATTCCCGGTTCTGTTTCCGCTGGTGCTTACGCGACTGGCGGTCAGCGTCACGGTGTCGGCCCTGGAGAAGCAGCGCAGGCCGGATGACCCCTATGTCACGATCAGCGAAGCGCCGGCGTGGCAGCTGCTTGAGCTGTTCGCGAAGGCCGACGCCGACTTGATCCAGGCCCGTCTGCGCCTAGCCTGCGGTCTGCCTGCAGCGCCGGGCCTGGAGAACTGGCAGCGGCGCTTTAACGATCTGGCGGTCGGTGCCGTGCCGGTGCTGGGCACCAGCACGCCGGTCGCCGAGGCGCCGGTTATCGATTGCTCATTCGAATCCACTGCAGGCGGCGATGACCCGCTGGCGATGGATTCCGCTGTTCTTGAACGCTACGTTGACCAGGTGCTCTCACGATCGAACGCGGACTGCGTGATCGGTCGCTACGGCGAACCGCGGCCGCTGTACACGAGCCCGGGCTTTTGCGACACGCGGCAGCCCATGACACCGCGGCGCACCGTGCACCTGGGTGTGGACCTTTTCGCCGCCGCCGGTACCACGGTGCACGCGCCGCTGGACGGCACGGTGGTGGTCTGTGGCTACGCGCCTGGAGTGCTGGACTACGGCGGCTACGTGATTCTCCGCCACGGGGCGGGGGACCACGCCTTCGACACGGTGTACGGGCATTTGAATCCCGAGAGTATCAGCGGCCTGGCGGCGGGCGACACTGTGACCGCAGGCACGAAGTTCGCCGTTCTGGGCAGCCCGGACAGCAACGGCGGCTGGGCGCCACACCTGCATTTCCAGGTGGCGGCGCTTTCGCGGGACTGGCCGGTTCCGGACACACCGCCCGGCGTTTCCCGGCCTGAAGACTTCGCCGCGATGTCCGCGCTGTTCCCTAACCCGGGGCCGCTGCTCGGGGTCACGCCAGAGAAAGTGGCCTGGCAACCGCCGAACGCCGCCGACAAGGCGACGCGCCGGCAGCGAGGTTTCGCGGCGAACCTGAAGCTCAGCTACGACAATCCCTTTATGCCGGCGCGTGGGCGTCGCCATCACCTGTTCGATGCGTGGGGCCGGGTGTATCTCGACGCGTACAACAACGTGCCACACGTCGGGCACTGCCACCCGGCCGTCGTGGAGGCCGCGGCTCGACAGATGCGGCTGCTCAACACCAACACGCGGTACCTACATGACAACGTGCTCGAGTACGCGGAGTGCCTGAGCGCGCTCATGCCGGCGCCGCTGTCCGTGTGCTTCTTTCTCAACTCGGCCAGCGAGGCCAACGAGCTGGCACTGCGCCTGGCGCGCGCCCATAGCGGCGCCCGCGACATGCTCGTGATGAACCACGGATACCACGGCAACACGACCGGTAGCTTAAGCATCAGTCCCTACAAGTTTCGCCACATGGATGGGCCGGAAGACTGGGTCCACGTGACCCCGCAGCCAGACGTTTACCGCG
>JBCAXP010000428.1:0-3948 GCA_038533995.1 Pseudomonadota bacterium | reverse complement strand
ATGGTCGGTGACCGCCCGTGCATTCGAATGGCTCGCAATGATGGGCGCCTTCGAGACGGCAATGGCGTCGTAGAACACCTCGTCGCTGCCATGAGAAATATCCACCAGCATCCCCAAGCGATTCATCTCTTCTATGACCTGTGCGCCGAACGGGCTGATGCCCTCGTGCTCCGGCCCTTCGTCGTCCGTAGCGGAGTCTGCCAGGTCGTTATTCGACGAGTGCACCAGGGTGATGTAGCGCACACCCCTGTCGTAGAAAAGCTCAACGTTGGCGATGTCGTTACCAACCGGGTAGCCGTTTTCCATACCGATGTAAATCGCGCGCTTGCCGGCCTTCTCCAGTTCGTAGGCATCGTCAGGCGTCAGCGCAATTCCTGCGATGTCTGCATTGTTCTGTGCCGACGCCACGACAGCGTCGATCATCTGGAGGCCCAGCGCCTTGGCCCTGCTGTGTCCGTCGTCGTCACGAATGTCCTGCGCAACGAAGGCGGCGAAGAATGCCGAATCCAGTCCGCCTTCCTTCATGCGCGGATAATCGAGCTTGGAGCCCGTGTCGTTCGGGTCGTGCCGCTCGGCAAGGTCAAAGCCGGGCTCGATCATTCGCAGGGGCGTATCGGCGTGCGTGTCCAGCGTGAGCACGCGATCGTGAATTTCCAGCGCCCGCGCGATGAGCTCCTGCTCCGATTCTTCGCTCGCCGTGTCCGTGTCCACGGTGGCGTCGGTGTCGGGCGCTGGCCCACAGGCACTCAGCCAGACAGCAGCAAGAAGAAAGACAGGGTAGGCTTTGGGCATGACTCTCATGACAGGGGACCGTCCGGTGAATGCACGTGAAATCAGGGAACTTGAAGCAGGTGCCCCGGGCCGCCGTGAAGTCGTCGCCGAGGGCGCAGGGCTCAATCGCAAAGGCCGGAGTATTGCGCATCCTCTGGGTGGAGGCAAAAAAAAGTGACCCCAAAGTTTCAGTCCACCGCGACTCACCGCGTGACGCTCAGCAACGGCACTCGATTCGAGGTGGGTCCCGGCCAGACCCTGCTGCAGGCGGCACTGGAAGCGGGGCTTGAGTGGCCGAACGGCTGTCGCGTTGGCCTGTGTGGTAGCTGCCGCTGCCGCGTGACGTCCGGACAGATCAGGGCGCTGACCAGTTTTTCTCCCGCCCTCGACGAGCGCGACCAGCAGCAGGGCCACGTGCTCGCCTGCCGATGCCAGCTAAAGAGCGATCTTTCGGTAGACGCCGATCAGCTGTTTGTCGGGCTCTCGCCGGAAGACGCTGACCTCGACGGCGTCATTACTCACACCGAAGCCGTGTCGCCGCTGGTGCTGCTTCTCGAGGTAGCCCTTGATCAGCCTCACGCTCGCGGCTACAGCGCCGGCCAGTATGCGCGGCTGGAAATTCCCGGCGAGGTAGCCCCACGCTGTTTCTCCTTTGCCAATGCCTGCCGGGGCAATGGAAAGCTGCGCTTTTTTGTTCGCCTGTTCCCTGGTGGAAAGCTCGGCGAATGGCTGACAGCGGGCGATCGCGTTGGCCACCGCATTCGTGTCAGCCGCCCTCTTGGGCATTTCGTGCTGCGTGACACGCATCGAGGCGCGCTGTTCTTCGCCGGTGGCACCGGCCTTGCACCGGTGCTGGCCATGCTCGAGGAACTGGCCAGCCGCCCCGACGCCGAGCACCCGGCGGTACGCGTGGCGTACGCGGCGCGCGACCAGCAACACCTGTTCCATCGGCGCTACCTCGACCCGATCATGAGCCGCTGGGCAATCGGTACGCGCATCGAGTTTGTGAACGTGCTGTCGCGCGAGGCAAGGCCGAGCAGCTGGCGCGGCTTGCGGGGGCACTTCTTTGATCACCTGCCGCTGCTCACGGCCGGTTTCGAGCAGGCCGATGCCTACGTGTGCGGGCCGCCCGGCCTGGTCGACGCGACGCAGCTGTTCCTGATCAAGCGAGGCTTCGCGCCGTCCCGAATCTCCGGCGATCGCTTCCTGCCGTCGCTCGGGTAGCGCTTTGCGCTACTGTTCCTCGTCGACCGCGTCCGCGGAAGGGCGCGGGGTCTTGAGCGCTTCGATGAGCTTTGGCCCGGCAAAACCGTAGGGCTTGTCGGGTGACGTCGCAGGAAACCCGTCACCATGGCCGCCGGCGGAAACGGGTATCGCCGACGTGTGCCGAATTTCGACATCGTTCTCTCGGGCGACAATATCGACCTTCAGAAAGTGAAAGCCGTTGGCCTTTGGCGTGACAACAAACTCAAGGGAGTCCTTGAAGGGAACCTCGGACGATCCTGCAAAGCCCACCAGTTCGAGACCCTCGCTCGGCGTTACCTGCAGCTGCGCATCGTCGTAGTCGCTGATCGGCCAGAAGTGCAGTCTTACCGGCACTGGCAAGCCCTTGAAGCGCCGCTCCCCGAGCTTGTACATCACCTGCACCGGTCCGCGTGGCTGGCCAATCAGTGAGTCCCGCAAAGCGAGATACGCCTCCGAGCCGGGATGCTTCGAGGCATCCTCGCAGGCAGCTGCACTGTTAATCGTGGCGCACGAAACAACCGCTGCCAACAGCAGCCGGCAGGAAACCGGAAACAATCTGGGGCGCACGGTGTGCATGGAAACCTGGCTTGCGCAACGCATTCGGCGTGGTTGTTTGGGTGACGTTTATGCTATCGCGCGTGCGCGGCGCGATCCAGTTTGCGCGCCTAAAAACAGCGACAGGAGACATAATGTTCCCGCTGGCAAGGTGTTAAGCTAGGCCTTCTCGCTACGCCGTGCCCCCAACCGTTATGCCTTCGGACAATCGACAGCTTTCCGCCGTCCCGACCAACATCATTACCGGCTTTCTCGGGGTCGGCAAAACCTCGACGATACGGCACCTGCTGAGACACCGGCCGGCCGGTGAACGCTGGGCGGTGCTCGTTAACGAGTTTGGCGAGATCGGTATCGACGGCAGCCTGTTCACCGGCGAGCACCGCGAGGAGCAGGGTGTCTTCATCCGGGAAGTTCCCGGTGGCTGCATGTGTTGCGCCGCCGGTTTACCGATGCAGGTCGCCCTCAATCAGCTACTCACGCTGGCCAGGCCCGACAGGCTCCTTATCGAGCCAACGGGGCTGGGGCATCCGAAGGAGGTGCTGGAGGTACTGTCGTCGAATTTCTACAGGGACGTTGTTGACCTGCAGAGAATTCTGACGCTGGTCGATGCGCGAAAGCTGTCGGACACGCGCTACACGGAGCACGACACGTTCAACCAGCAGCTCGACATTGCCGACGTGATCGTAGCTAACAAGCGTGATCTCTACGAGGCAGCGGACCCGGCGCGGCTCTCAGCGTATGCCGAGCAGCGCGGCCTGGCATCGAAACAGGTTGTGTTCACGCAGAACGGCGAAATTGACGCTGCGCTCCTGGAAGGCGGCACCATGGCCACGACCGTCGCTGCTCACCATCACCACGGCCATGACGAACAGCGACCGCTCGTAAGCGAGGTACCTATCCCTGAGTGCGGTTACCTCAAAGCGCAGAACGCCGGTGAAGGCTACGAAAGCGTTGGCTGGCGCTTTTCGCCCAGCTTTGTGTTTGACCGGGAAAAACTCTTCGCGGTGTTCACCGGCATCGTTGCAGAACGCATGAAGGCAGTCTTCATTACGCACAACGGCGTGTTTGGCTACAACCTCACGCAGGACGCGCTATCCGAGATCGAGCTGGACGACTGCCTGGAAAGCCGCATCGAAATCATCGCCGATAAAATCAACGGCGACTGGGACGCCCAGATCATGGCCTGCGTCAGCGCAAGGCAGTAGGCGCCGGTCAGTCGGGGATAAGGCCCACGAGCTGCGACGGCGTTATCGACAGCGAGTCGGACACCATGTCGAAAAAGTCGGTCTCGAAAGGACTGACCCTGACGTCGCTCTTAACGACCTCCAGCAGCGCCATCACGATGCTCAGCCGCTGATCGGAATCGAGCTGCCGGCC
>JBCAXP010000427.1:0-3956 GCA_038533995.1 Pseudomonadota bacterium | reverse complement strand
CGCGCTTGGCCCTAAGTTCAAAGAATCAGCTAACCACAGTGTAGCAGTTGCGCGATGGCGGCGTGACACTCCTGTGAGGAGTGTTTGCTATCGTCGTACCATGATTTGCAAACAGGAATCATTCAACACATGAAGCTACCAATCGCAGTTCTCTCCGCCTTCGCTGTAACGCTTGCGTTGCTTGGCGCAGGCGCGTTGCATTCGAATGCGGCCAGCGCCGCCAGCGGCAAGAGCGCGCCGTCACTGCCAGAGTTCACCCACAAGGCGAAAAACCGCTGGATCAATTCCGAGCCGCTTAAGGTCAAGGAGCTGAAGGGGAGCGTGGTGCTGATCGATGTGTGGACGTTCGACTGCTGGAACTGCTACCGATCGTTCCCGTGGCTTAACACGGTTGCCAAGCGCTACGCGGACGACGGTCTGAAGGTGGTGGGTATACACACGCCGGAGTTTCGCCACGAGCACAAGCGCGCAAACGTTGTGGCCAAGGTAGCGGAGTTCGGGCTCGATCACCCGGTGATGATGGACAACGATTTTTCGTACTGGAAGGCGCTAGGAAATCGCTACTGGCCGACGTTTTACCTTGCGGACCGCGAAGGCCGTGTGCGCGGTGTGTTCATCGGCGAGACCCATGCCGGTGATGCGCGAGCGAAGGAAATGGAGGCGGCTATCGAGACACTGCTCGCGGAGGCGCCTTAAGCCCTGTCGACGTTGAGTCTTTCGTCGGCGTCAGGCGACCTGCACCCGGTTGCAGCCTTTCTCCTGTGCCTGGGTCAGCGCCTCTTCTGACGCCGCCATGATTGCAGACGCCTCGTGCAGCCGGTCGGGTTGCACGCTGACGAAGCCAACGCTCACCGATATGCGGTCGGCCACCGGCGACTTTTCGAAAGGAATGCAAAGATCCCAGACCGCCTTGCGCAGCTTTTCGGCAAAGCGCGATGCGGCCGCTTCGTCGGTGGCTGGCAGCACAACGCCAAAGCGCGCGCCCGAGTAACGTGCAACGAGGTCACCGGCGCGGCGGAAGGTATCGTCGATGCCATTGGCGACGCGCTTTAAAATCTCGTCACCGCGCTCGGCGCCCTCGGTGGTGTTGAATTCGTCGAAGCAGTCGATCTCGCACAGCAGCGCCGACAGCGGCTTGCGGTCTCGCACCGTGCGCTTGATCTCTTCGTCCAGGGTTTCGTCGAAACATGCCCGGTTGGGAATGCCGGTGAGCCCGTCGATGCGTGCCAGCGTATCGAGCTTCTCGTTGGCCGCGGTGAGCGCGGCCCGCGCCTTGACCAGTTCCTCCTGGGTGGCCGCGAGGTCCGCCGTTTGTTCCCGCACGGTTTCTGCAAGGTCCCGGTGCGCTTTCGCCAGCGCATGTTCTGCGCGCTCGCGCTCATCGAGCTTGGCCTGGAGCGACTCGGTCTGTTTGTCCACCAGCTTCAACATCATGGCGCGCAGGCCGGCGATGACGACCAGCGCAGCCACCAGCCCGCCAATGAGGACGGGTGTCGAGACAGGTAGGTTTTCCATCGTGCTTAAGTCCTCTGCCCGGCAGTTGAGCGCGGCCCGTTTTTCTTGGCGAGCCGGTAATGTACCTTAATACAATTCATGCCAACCTTGATGCAGTTCAAATTTTGCATTGCGGGCCAGTTGCGTTGGGGGCACCATTGCGGGATAGTTCGGCCATTGTGCGTGGCAGCAAGGCATTGATTTGACCCACAATCTCCGAGAGCGACTCGAACGGCTGCGCGCGGCCGGCGCAAGCGCAGCGCTGCGCGGCGGCCAGCGTGGCATCGAGAAGGAATGCCTGCGGGTGACCCCCGCAGGGCTGATGGCGCAGACGCCACACCCGGCGGCGCTCGGCTCTGCGCTGACGCACCCGCACATCACCACCGATTACTCCGAGGCGCTGCTGGAGTTCGTTACTCCACCGACGGAGTCCAGCACCGAGGCACTGCGATTCCTGAGCGACGTGCACCAGTTCACGGTGGAAAATCTCAAGGACGAATTGCTCTGGGCGGCCAGCATGCCCTGCGCCATGACGACCGACGCCGCGGTGCCAATTGCCAACTACGGCAGTTCCAACGTAGCCACCATCAAGCATGCCTACCGACGGGGCCTGGGACACCGCTACGGCCGCATCATGCAGACGATCTCGGGCATCCACTTCAATTACTCCGTTGACCCGGCAGTCTGGGCAGTGCTTCACGAGCATGAGGGCGACGGTGAGGATATGCAGGCCTTCATGTCCGACGGCTATTTTCGCCTGCTGCGGAACTTCCGGCGGTACGGCTGGCTCGTGCTCTACCTGTTCGGTTGTTCGCCGGCGATCTGCCGCTCTTTCCTGTCCGGCGAAGATGCAGGCCTTGAGGCGATGGGCGACAACACGCTGTACGGGCCCTACGCGACGTCGCTGCGTATGAGCGACATCGGCTACAAGAACGCGGCGCAGTCCAAGGTGCTGGTTTCTCTCGCCCACCTCGATGCTTACGTGCGCGATCTGCGAGAAGCCATCGACACGCCGTATCCGCCTTACGAGGAAATCGGCGTACTTCGCGACGGGGTGTACCAGCAACTCAACGCCAACCTTCTGCAGATCGAAAACGAGTTCTACAGCAACATTCGGCCCAAGCGCGTCGTGCGCAGCGGTGAGCGGCCGACCGACGCGCTCCAGAGTCGCGGTGTGGAGTATGTCGAGGTGCGATCCGTGGACGTCAGTGTGTTCGACCCGGCGGGCATCAGCGATACACAGATTCGTTTTCTCGAACTGTTTGTGCTGCTTTGCATGCTGAACGAAAGCGCCCAGGTGTCGCGCGACGAACTGCGGCGCCTCGAAGCTAACTGGCTCGCGGTTGCGCGTAAAGGACGTGAGCCCGGCCTGCGGCTCGCGCGCCAGAACGACACCGGCGGCGCCGATTGCATTGCGCTCGACGAATGGGCCGCGCGCATTCTCGAATCCATGCGGCCGATTGCCGAATTGGCCGACGAGGGCATGGCCGATGCACCGTACACGGCTGCACTGGAGGCTCAGTTTGCCAAGCAGCGCGACGCCGAGTGCACGCCCTCGGCCCAGGTGCTGTCGCAGATGCGCGATAACGGCGAATCGTTTTTCGAGTTCGGCATGCGCCTGTCACGGTTGCACAGCGAATACTTCCGTTCGCTTGCAGCTGGCAGTGAAGGGCGGCGCGAGCAGTTTGCACAGGAAGCCGTGCAGTCTCTCGAACGCCAGGCCGCCATTGAGGCAAGTGATACGTTGCCCTTCGACGAATACCTGTCTCGCTACCTTGCCGGCACCCTGGAACCTACCGACCGTCGGTAACCGCGCGGCCGCGCTCTGCCTGTTTCTGCAGTGTTTCCTGCCTGATTCTGCAAGGCGTTAAGACATAACGCTTTGCATCGCTTTTCCCTGTCGATAGCGAGCCTGAGAACCCCATCACAGCACCCCGTGACCGTGGATGCGAGACTGCTTTTGGCGCATCGGAGCAGCGCTGTTCTTTGTCTTATGGAAAAATGAAAAACCTCCTGATTGCACACAACCGATCCTGCCAGCGGCTGGTTATCAAGTCGTCGCTGGAGCGCTTTGGTTATGACGTCGCGCAGGCCGGCAGTTGTTCCGAGGCGTTGCAAATGGCCAGCAAGCAGACACCGGATGCGCTGATCATCGATGCGGATCTCGACGGTGACGGCGCGTTGCCCATGTGTGAATCGGTAATTGAAGCGGCGCAGGAAACGGCGCCGCTAATCTGCGTGCTTGCCAGGCGCATTGACAGCAAACGGGACGCGGCCTGGCGTGAGTTGCCTGGCACGGTCATGGTGGAAATGCCGCCGAGTGGCCATGCGCTGTCCCGTCAGATCGAACAACACTTCGGCGAAACGCAGGACGATTCGTGAGCGACTTGCCACTCGGCGGCATTTCCACCATGACCGTGCCAGGCAACTCACGCCAGGCCGCGTCCCGTTTGCTGTCAATG
>JBCAXP010000426.1:0-3959 GCA_038533995.1 Pseudomonadota bacterium | reverse complement strand
GTCGAGGTGCTCGGCGATACCCGCCTGCAGCCGCTCGAAGGCGGGCACGAGGGTTTCGGGCACGTAGCGACCCCCAAACGGGCCGTAGCGTCCCACGCTGTCGGGGTAGTGACCGGCCACGAGGGCATCGAGCCACTGCCGGGTCTCTTCCGCGCTGAAAAGGTCGCGCGCGGAGGCTGTTGCGTTCATCGTTGTTAAGTCTCTCTATTACTTCTGGTCTCTTAAAGCCGCGCGAGCTGCTTCCACGAAGCGGCGCACGAGGCCCACATCTTTAATGCCTGGCGCCGACTCTACGCCACTGCTGACGTCAACGCCCCAGGGCCGCACCTGGGTCACGGCCTCGGCAACGTTGTCCGGGGACAGGCCACCGGCCAGCATCAGCCGGCCGCGCTGCGCGAGGGCCCTCGCCCCGTCCCAATCGACAGTCGTGCCGGCACCGCTCGCGGCTCCTTCGTACAGGAACCACTCCGGCAGCTTGTCCGGAACCGCGCCCTCCCGCAACACCGGGAGCGCCCGGGCCTCGGGCGTCATGGCGAAAGTCTCGAAGTCTTCCTGGTCGGTCTGAACCCAGTCGGGGCGAAAATGCTGCACGACTTGTGCAGCAAAATCCGGTGGCGGATGGCGCATGACCGCGACCCTCGCCACCCCCTTCGGTAAGCCCTTCGCCAGCTCATTGGCCTGCTCGATGCTGACCTGCCGAGGCGACGGACTGAACACGAAACCCACGGCGTCAGCGCCGGCGTCCACCGCGGCGGCCACCGCCTCCGGGCTCGTGAGCCCGCAAATCTTGACGGCCAGGCAGCTCATGTTGCACCGCGTAAGGCTGCCGCCTCACGCCCGGCGTGCAGCATTTGCTGCACCGTTTGTTGCGGATCGTTCGAGGTCATCAGCGCGCTGCCGACCAGCGCACAATGGTAGCCCATGGTGGCGACCTCAGCCGCGTCTGCGGCGTCACCGACACCGCTTTCCGCAACCCGCACCACGCCGCCGGGAAATCCGTCCTTGAGCGCGGCAAACCGCCCGGCATCCACTTCGAGCGTGCGCAGGTCCCGACTGTTGAGACCAACCAAAACCGTGCCGTGCGATGCGCTATCCAGCAAGCGGCCGCAGCGGGTCAGCTCTTCCGCGTCAAAGGCCTCCAGCAGCACGAACAGCCCCAGCGACCTGGCGAGGGCCAGCAGCTCAGCCAGCACGGCATCGTCCAGCATTGCTGCGATCAGCAGCACACCGCCCGCGCCGGCAGCCCGCGCCTCCAGCAGCTGGTAGGGCGACACCAGGAAATCCTTGCGCATGGCGGGTACGCCGGCGGGCTTCAGCGCCGCGGCCACGTCAGCCAAATGCTGCAGGCTACCGTCGAAGCGGCTCGGCTCGGTCAGCACTGAAACCGCCGCCGCACCGCCCGCCGCATAGGAAAGCGCCCGCGCAGGCAGAGCAGCCGCCGCATCGTGGTTGTCAGCGAGCCTGCCGGCGGCTGGTGAGCGCAGCTTCACCTCGGCGATGAGGTCAAAGGCGGCGCTGGCCGGACGGCTTGCGGCCTCGGCCAGCGTTGGCGGCGGCTCGACCGCCTCCGCGCGTTCCTGCAGCGCAGCCTCGGATTCATTGCGCAGGGCCTCAAGCACGCGCTCGTGGCTGTGCTGCGCCATGGCTTGAAGAAAATCGCTCATAGGGTGCGGCCAGGCGGTGCGGTCGCTAACCGCCGAAAGTGGCCAGCGTCGCAAGCAGCTCCCGCGGCCGACCAGACGCCAGGCATTCGCGCACGTGGCCGCTGGCCGAGCGGTAGGATTTCACGGTGCCCGTAACCTCCAGCATCAGGGATGTGCCGAGCAGGAGCGCGTCGTGATGCGGCCCACGGTCGCGCCCCTCCATCACGGCCCGAATTGCTGCAGCATTTTGTGCAGCATCACCGCCGGCCAGGTCCTGTGGCGAACAGCGCTTCAGGCGGTAGTCTTCGGGATCGCGCACCTCCCGCTCCACCGAGCCGGGCCGCACGTCGAACAGCACAAAAGGCCCGCAGGGCGTGGCCTCGTCCCAGCCGGGCTCGCCGTGCACAACGAACACGCGCTCGATGTCCATGCCGGACAACGTGTGGGCCATGAGCTCTGCTGCCTCCTCGCTGAAGGCGCCAATCAGGCCGAACGGCGGGGCCGCCGGGTTCGTTAGCGGGCCCAGCAGGTTGAAGACCGTGCGTACCCCCATCGCGCCGCGCACCGGCACAACCGCCTTCATGGCCGGGTGGTAGTGGGGAGCGAACAGAAAGGCAAAGCCGGACGCGGCAAGGCACTCGCCGGCGCGCTTTTCATCCAGCGGCAGTGCGAGGCCAAGTTCTTCGAGCACGTCGGCGCTGCCGCTTTTGCTCGAGACCGACCGGTTCCCGTGCTTCACAACCTTCAGGCCGCAGGCGGCGGCCAGCAGCGCGGTGCCGGTGCTGATGTTCAGGCTGCCCGAGGCGTCGCCGCCGGTGCCGACCACGTCGATGGTTGGACCAACGTCAGGCAGGTCAGGGCGTCGGCCAAGGCGGCGCATGGCCTCGGCGAAGCCGCGGATTTCGTCGGCGGTCTCGCCTTTCGCCCGCAGCGCAGAGAGAAGCGCGCCCGCCAGTGGCCCGGGCAGGGTCTCGTCAGTGAGCCCCTCCATCAGTGCGCCGGCGTCTGCCTGCGAAAGGGAGTTACCCTGCAGCAGCGTTTCCAGCGTCTTGCTTAATTCATGTTTTGCCATTTCTTTCAGGCGCTTTTCGAAAGAAAGTTGCCCAGCAGCCGATCGCCGTCGGGGGTAAGTACGCTTTCCGGGTGAAACTGCACGCTCTCCACGGGAAGTGATGTGTGGCGCACGGCCATCACTTCGCCGTTGTCGGTGTGCGCGGTGACCTCCAGTTCGTCGGGCACCGTGTCGCGCTCGGCCGCGAGCGAATGGTAGCGGCCCACTTCCAGTGGCACCGGCAGGCCGGCGAAGAGACCCTTGCCGTCGTGCACGATGTGGGACGTTTTGCCGTGCATGATGCGCGAGGCGTGAATCACCTTGCCGCCGAACGCGGTGACGACCGCCTGGTGCCCAAGGCACACGCCCATCACCGGCGTGTCCTCGGCGAAGGCCCGGATGATATCCAGCGACACGCCAGCATCCTCCGGCCGCCCCGGCCCCGGGGAAATCACCACGTGGCTCACGTCCAGCGCCCGCGCCTCTTTCGCCGTGATCGCATCGTTGCGGTACACCGCAACCTCCGCGCCGAGGCCGCGAATGGCCTGTACGACGTTGTAAGTAAACGAATCGTAGTTATCAATCATGAGGACACGCGCGGTCACAGGCCTTCCTCCGCCATCGCGAGCGCGCGTCGCAGAATTGCACTCTTGGCCAGCACTTCCTCGTACTCCGCGTCCGGGCGGCTGTCGGCAACAATGCCGGCGCCTGCCTGGTAGCTGTATTCATCGCCCTGGAACACCATCGTGCGGATGGCGATCGCCTGGTCCATGTTGCCGCCATGACCGAAGTACCCGACCGTGCCGGCGTAAAGCCCGCGGCGCACCGGCTCGAACTCGTCGATGATTTCCATGGCCCGCACCTTCGGCGCGCCCACCAACGTGCCGGCCGGGAAAGCGGCGGCGAACAGGTCGAAGGCGTCGGTGCCCTCTTCGATGGTGCCGCGAACGCCGCTCACCAGGTGCATAACGTGGCTGTACCGTTCGATGACGCGATAAGGGTCCACCTTCACGGTGCCCGGCACCGCAACGCGGCCCAGGTCGTTGCGCGCCAGGTCCACCAGCATCACGTGCTCCGAGATTTCCTTGGGATCGGCAACCAGGCCCTTCGCGAGCTCTTCATCCTGTGCCGGTGACGCGCCGCGCGGCCGGGTGCCGGCAATGGGGCGAAGCGCCGCCTCGCGGCCGTGCAGCTGCACGAGCGCTTCCGGCGAGGAGCCCACCACGGTGATGTCGCCCAGCTCGCAGAAGTACATGTACGGCGAT
>JBCAXP010000425.1:0-3984 GCA_038533995.1 Pseudomonadota bacterium | reverse complement strand
GGACTGGCACGCCAGCGGGCCGCGGCGCTCCAGCATGCCGGGGTGCATCGAGCCGTGCGGCGTGTGGCAAGACATGCAGTCTTCCACGACCGGCGCGTGCTCCCATAGGAACGGACCGCGCTTCTCGGCATGGCACTGGTAGCAGGTCTGGTTCGCCGTGTGGCGCACGAGGTCGGCAGGACCTGCGGCATCGTGCACGCCGTGACAGTCGGTGCAGGCAAGCTGGCCGTCGGCAAGGTGGCCGTAGGGCTGTACCTCGGACAGGCGCAGCTCAAGGTGGCAACTGGTGCACACGCCGGTTTGCGTGACCCGCACGAGCACCGGGTCATGGCGTACGTGGTTGCTGTGGCAGTCAGCACAAGCGATCTCGTCGCTGTTGTGCGCGCCTGAGTGCCAGCCGGCGCCGAGGCTGGACTCGTGGCAGGTGGCGCACTGGGCATTCTGCTGCGCCACCGGCGTGGCTTTGTCGCTGCCAAACTCGATTACCGGCGGGCGCTCCCTGCCGCGCCGCACGCGTCTTGAGTGCAGGCCGCCGGGGCCGTGGCAGGCTTCGCACTGCAGCTGGCCCTGGCCAAACGGTCCGTGGGCGTTTGACGGCCTGCCGTGCGGGTTTTTGAACATGGCGAGCGTCGCGGCGTCGTCGTGGCAGGCGAGGCAGGTGTCGGCGCCATCGCGGCTGTAGGGAATTTCTTCTGCCTCAGGCTCGTCCTGGGCGAAGCCCGAACCCGACAGCAGCGCGAGCATCAGCAGCGGCACAAGCCGCGCGCCGATGATGCGCCACCGCCAGGTACACATCAGTTGAAGTCGAACTCACCGACCCCGTGGACCTCGGCGACATCCGACGATCGTCCGGGACCGTGGCACAGCGTGCAGGTTTCGACGCCGGAGGACACCATCGTGCCGTCTGCCATCTTGGTGGCGTTGAAGTCGCCACCGTTTTGCATCATGTGCTGTGCCGCAAGCTCGCTGGTGTGACACGCGGAACAAACCGACGTGTTGGGTGAGATCACCCGGTCGTCGGTGGGCGTCGTCGGGTCGTTGCTGTCAACGGTGGTGCCGAGCAGCACGCCGGGCTCAACGGGGTAGTAGCCGTCCTCAACGTGGCAGCCTTCGCAGTTGTTGAGTCTGCCCGGATACACAACGTCGAAGTACGGGTGCGCCGAGTTACGGAAGCCGCACACGCCGATGTTGCCAGCGTGGATGCCATGGATCATGTTCTTCATGTCGATCGTCTGATCGTCCAGCCCAAGCTCCGTCTCGCATTCCGTGCCGGCCACACGCACCGGAATGTCGGTGGCGTTGGGGTTGTGGCAAATCGCACAGACTTCGGGTTTGTCGGTGCGGTTGTTGCCATGCAGGGCAAGCTGGTTATGGCAATCCGCGCACTTCTCGATGGCCACCGCGTTGCGTCGCGGCTCGGCGTCAGCGCCGTCGACGCCGAAGTAGGCAATGGCGTTCGTGACGGCGACGCGGTCGGTGAAACCACCAATCATGCCGTCGCCATTCAGATCGAAGCCTGGATGGCCTTCCAGCGCAACGGCCATGGAGCCGGCGAGGCCTGCCGGTAGCGGATCGGCCGCGACCGCGGTGAACACACCATCGCCATCGGTATCCGTACCGGCGCCACCGCAGCCGGCACCGAGCGCGTTGATGGTGTAGGGCTCGGCGTTCTCTTCACCGCTGCCTTCGTTCGTGAAGTCGTCGGTGGTCCAGCCCAGCGTCAGCACGAGGCGGCTGGTGCCGTCGCCACAGGCAACCCACTCCGGTGCGGTGTCGAGGTCATACGGGTCGCCGTTCTGGTCGGTCACCGAGTAGTCGATCTCGATGGTGCCGCCAGCGGTCACGTTGCGTACCTCAACGATGTTATAGGTGAACAACTCGCTCGCTTCCAGCGCGAGCACGCGGTGTGCCTCCAGGGTATCGACCGGGTTGCCGTCCGGGTCAGTAACCGTGGAGTCTTCGCCGTGGCAGTCGAGACACTGGGTGTCGTCTGCAAAGTTGAAGCCGCCGGGGTGCTCGCCGTTCTCGATGGCGTAGTCGTTCTGGCCGTTGCTGTCGTCGCCGTCATCGTAGTGGCAGCTGCCGCATGACGCGCGATTGGCCACGAGCCGCCAGTTGCTGGCTTCCGGTGTGTTGTCGTCGCTCTCCTGGTGACAGGTCTGGCAGTTGCGTACGTCCTGGGTGAACTGGACGTCGGAATAATCGTGCACCGTGCCGCGGAACCCGATGATGACGTAGCCGTCGCGGCCGATGTGAATGTTGTGAATCATCGCGGTCATATCGACCGTGTTGCCCGTGTCGCCGTCGATGGAGGACGGGTTGTGGCAGGTCACGCAGTACGGCACGTCAGTGCGCGGTCCGCCGTGAAACTCGAGTACGTCGTGACACGCGTTACACGTGTTGTTGTCGACGATGTCACGAGACACGCTGGGCGTGCTGCCGGCGGGCACAAAGTCCAGGATGCCGTTTGTCGAAATCGGTGCCTGGCCGCGAATCTCGATACCGATGCGGTGCGGGCTCATGGCGTCATACGTCGGCGCCGCCGGGTACGCGCTCAGCGCCTGGGCAAACGTGTAGGTGTACGTGCCGTCGCCGTTGTCGACAAACGTGCCGTCAGACGCCGTCTCGGTGGTGGCCTGGGCGTTGGGTAGCCCGCCACTGTCACGGCTTACGTACGACTGCCACTGGGTGGACGCGCCGCTGCCGCCTGGCGCGTCGGTGAGCTGAGACAGCATGAAGCGGATGTCGCCGTCAGGCAGGCCCACCAGGCCCTGCGTGAGGTCGTTGGTCAGCCGCAGTTCCACAACCGGCGCGGAGTCGGCGCTGTCGATGGTGACGCTTGTGACCTCGATGTTGATCTTCTCGGCCGAATCGACCGGCACGCCGCTGGCTGGCGGTGGCGTGCCCGGGGGACCGGCGGGTCCCGCAGGACCGGCTGGTCCGGCCGGCCCTGCGGCGCCATCATCACCTTCGCAAGCAGCGAGGCCAAAGGCGAGCAGTGCGACAAAAAGTACCCGGGAGATCAGGTGGGGAAAGACGTTTTTCATCGAATTGCACCCCTATTTTGACGGCGTACCTGATCCTCGCGAAACTGGCGATGCGGCAAAATAGTGGCATTCACCTATTGCCGCACCACGCTGTGAAACCGACAGTTGGGTCCTTCACCGGCGGAGCGTAGCGGGGCGTAACGTTATGAACAGGTTTTGTATCGCAGCAATTTTGCTCGCCCACTGCGGCGCCGCAGTCGGCGGCGACCTGGGGGCGATCGTTGAGGAATGCGACGGCTGTCATGGAGTTGACGGCGTGAGCCAGTGGACCGACATGCCGACGATTGCCGGCACCTCCGTACTCGTGCATGCGGATGCACTCTATGTCTACCAGGAAGATGCCCGGCCGTGCCGCGAAAGCGAATTTCGCATCGGTGACACCGACCGGCCGAAGACGGACATGTGCAAGGTGGCCAAAGCCCTGACCGAAGAACAGATCGAGGCAATCGCCGAGTACTACGCCGATAAACCCTTCGTGGCGGCCAGGCAGGACTACGACGAGGCGCTCGCCGCGCGCGGCAAGGTAGTGCACGACGAGGCCTGCGAGAAATGCCACACCGACAACGGTACGAACGTCGATGACGACGCGGGCCTGCTCAAGGGACAGTGGATGGGCTACATGCGCCAGACGCTCGCTGACTACAACTCGGGCGAGCGCGACCAGCCGAAAAAGATGAAGGACAAACTTGACCCGCTAAGCGCCGAGGACGTCGAAGCCCTCGTGCACTTCTACGGCAAGCCTGACTAGGGACTAGCCCGCAGATCCCACCGATTGTCCAGACTCGCTACCGTGCTTTGTCCGCGCAGCGTGTGTTTTTGCCCCGCGGGCGAGCAACTTCGCAGACCGGTCCGGGGAAGAATGGGTTGCACTTCGTCGTTCGGTCCGGGGAAGAAGGGGTTCCTTTTCAGGAACGCTGTGAACACGTCCCTGTGAGCT
>JBCAXP010000424.1:0-4008 GCA_038533995.1 Pseudomonadota bacterium | reverse complement strand
GCGTGACCCGGCCAGGAAAGGGCGCCGGGATACTGTGCAGGGTGGGAGTTTACCCGCCTTTTATTATTGCGCAACCGGGTGTGCGTTAGTGTTCTTTGCTGCAACAGGCATGCTGCAGTGCGATGGAAAACTTGCTTGCTGGCAGCAAGCTGCTGAGGCTGTATTTCCCTTGCGTTCGGGGTGGCGCGGCACACGTGCGCCGCGCCAATCCCGGATCGTTCAAACGGATGGTGGCGACCGTGTTTTTCGCTACGCCGCCACTGTCCATGCACCCCCTGCCGCGGCATCGCGCGCGTAGGCAGCAAAGCTCTTCGGCGGGCGTCCCAGCGCACGCTGGATGCCGTCTGTCAGCGTGGCGTTGCGCCCGTCGAGCACGGTTGCGAACAGGTAGTCCATGATCCACACCACGTCATCGGGAGCGCCCGACGCCGCTACGCCGTCGACGAACGCCTGGTGGGGGATGTCGTTGAACGCGATGCTGCGCCCGGTGGCCCGCGACAGCTCTGCTGCCAGGTCCTGGAACGTCAGCAGCTGCGGGCCGGTGACTTCGTACATTTCGCCTTCGTGACGCGAGTCGGTGAGCGCGGCTACTGCCACGTCAGCAATGTCGTCGACGTCGACGAAAGGTTCGGGCACCGTGCCCGCGGGCAGCGCTATCTGGCCGTTGATTACCATGTCTGCGAAAGCACCTTCCGAGAAATTCTGGTTGAACCAGCTTGCGCGCACGATCGTCCACGCGAGGCCACTGTCCATCACGATTTTCTCGCAGGCCTGGGCTTCCGCTTCACCGCGGCCCGAGAGGATCACGGCGCGTTTCACGCCGGCGCGCCGCGCTGCCTTCACAAAGGCCGCAATGGTGTCGGTGGCCCCGGGAATGGCGAGGTCGGGGGTGTACATGATGTACACGGCCTCCACCCCTTCGAGGCAGGCATCCCAGCTTGCCTCGACGTTCCAGTCGAAGGAAGGACTCGCCGACCGCGAACCCTTGCGCACGGGTACGCCTTTGTCCTCGAGGCGTTGCGCGATTCGCGAGCCGGTCTTGCCGGTTGCGCCGATGACGAGGGTCAGGCCGGCGGTTGAGACGTTGTTGTGTTGGTCAGTCATGGCTTGGCTCCAGTGTGTTTGAAAAGAACAAGCACAGGATCGCAAGCGGGCGCCGCAATCTCTTGACGGTGGACGCCAGAGTTTTGACCGCGAACGTCATCGGGGTCAGCGGACGTCATGGGGCACAGATTGGGCGTCAGCAGTAACCGGTCAGGTTGCCGTGGACTGCGCCTCAAGCCGGAACGAGCGCGGCGTCTGGCCGGCCCAGCGTTTGAAAGCCCGGTTAAACGCGCTCTGCTCGGAAAAGCCGGTCAGGAACGCAACCTCCGCGAGCGAGTAATCCGTCGCGCGCAGCAGGCGTTCGGCCAGGGTCCTGCGGGCAGCATCCACGAGCGCCTGGAAGGTGTAGCCGTCGTCGGCGAGGCGCCTTTGCAGCGTACGGCTGCTCATGCCGACCGTGCCGGCCACCGCGGACATAGTCGGCACACCTTCGCTCAAGGCGTCCGAAACGCAGGTGCGCACGCGGTCGACCAGCGTCTGGTCGCCGGGCAGGGCAGCGATTTCCTGGTCGAGATGACTTTCGAGATAGCGCGAGATGCCGGCGTCGCCGAGCTTGTTGGGCAGCTCGAGAAGGTGATCTGAGACCTGGATAGCGTCGAGGTCGGCGCCGTAGTGAACAGGGCAGCCAAACCAGTCTTCGTGGGCGGTGAGGTCGTGGGACGCATCGTGCTTGAAGAAGACGGCTTCCGGATTGAAGGGCTGCCGGCAGACCTCGCGGCACAGCTGGGTGACAGCCACGATACTCTGCTCGTTCGACAGCCGCAGTCCCAGGCGCCGCTCGCCGTCGCGCCTGAGCGTCATAAAGTGCTTGCCGTCCCGGCTCTCGAGCACGTGGCTGCTCACGCTGGTGAGCACTCTGCCATAGCGGTCGGCGCGGGCATAGGAGCCACGCAGATTGATCGCGGTTTTCCAGGCCAGGCCAAAGGCGCCGTAGTCGTCGCACGCCATGGACGCGCCGACACGCAGCGGCAGGGTCCAGCCGCGCTCCGTGGCTCGCGTCACGCGTTCGCACAGTGCGTAGTACTCGGTGTCCGGCACCATGAGCTTTGGGTCGACGGGGGCGGCTGGGTCGACGCCGATAGACGTCAGCAGCTCGGCGCGCCGGCCGCTGTCCGCCGGCTCGCCGGCGGTGGCGGCATTAACGACCTTGTGTGCGAACAGCGAGGAGATCCGGCCCATGCCGGCATTCTACCGCTGGCCCGTAGGCGCGGCATCCTTGCCGCGATTGTCCCTGTCGGAATCGCGGCACCATCGCGGCTGGAAGCCGCTCCTACGTAATCGTGCCGTTCACGATCGGGTTGAAGGCGGTGAGGCTGTCCATCAGGGTAGCGTTGCCCAGGCCATGGCCCGGGAACAGGCCCGCGAACTGTCCCTGGTCGCCGTGGAGCGCCATGTAGTTGAGAATGACGGTCTGCACGAGCAGGGGAACGTTATTGGCCGCCGGCGTCGCCCCGGTTTCCACCGACGCGTCCGGCCGCATCCAGCCGATTTGCTGGTGCTGCTCCGGCAGGTTTGGTCCGCCAGTGAATAGCTGCGGTCTGCCGCCCGGGTTGTACACCAGGAAGAACGAGGCCGCCGTGGAGCTGTTGTCGCCGGACCACTCGCCCTTGCCGCGGCCTTCCACGGAGTCGTCAATGCGGCCGTTGCTGGCAATGGAGCCGTCGCTGAACACGTACATCATCAGCGGCACGCCGACGCGGGCCGCGTACTCAAGGCATGCACCCATGCAGCGCCCGGCGCGCAGGTCGCGCATCTCGCCCGAGGCACGCTCGCCGGTGTGGTAGTCGAAGCCGCCCATCTGGATGGTGCCGGCACCGGCGAAACCGTTCACGACCATCTTCATCACGGAGGCGGTCTTGCGGAATTCCCGCTCGTTGTCGAACTCCGCCTGCGTGAAAATACCGGTCGGTCCGACGATATCGGCATCGAGTTCGGGGTTGAGGGTGGACGGGTTGCCGTAGCGGTCCGTCAGGTCCGCGGCCTTGACGTAGCCGCAGTTGACGAGGTCCTTGACGACTTCGTCAGTGGTGATTTTCGTATCGACACTGTCGAGCTTGGAGTGGCTGATGCGCTGGATGGACTCCATCACGGCAACAGCGTCCTCCTGGCTCAGAAGGCCCACGAGCTTGCCGGTGTCAACGAGGCCGGTTACGTCGCTCGGACGGTCAACCTTTGTGGGCCGCACCGTCGGGTCGATCATCGTGGCCGGCGCCATCGAACTGCCGCCGGAGTCGCTGCTGCGCGAGCCCACGAGCGTCAGCAGTTCGCCGTCAGCGCCGGCGCGGTGAATGCCGTACATCGGGTTGTGCGGGTTATTGCCGGTGTCGTTGTCCGAGCGCGCAGGAATCACGGCGCCGTTGATGCCGGTCATCGTCGTCGGCGTGGCCTTCTCGATGATGCCGCGCAGGAACCCGCTGTCACTATGAAACGCGAGCCCGAGGTCGGTGTTGATAAAGTCGTTCGTGCCGGTCTGCGGGTTGGCCACCGATGGCACCATGTCGCCCGGCAGTCCCAGCTTGCTGTAGCCCTGGGTGGTCAGGAAATCGAGCTGCCCGCCCTGGCCACCGACCAGCACGTTGGAGCCGGCCATGTTGGCGCCGCCGGACAGGTCGAAGCAGATGAACGGAATCTTGCCGGCGCCCTGCACCGCGATGCCGCACGAGGCGCGCAGCGCTTCGAGGTCTGGTGACAACGCCGCACGCGCCGCCTGCGGACTTGCGAAGAGGCTGAACAGTGTGGGCGCGATGGTAAGCCCGGCACCAGCAATGAAGCCCTGGGACAGGAATTCCCGGCGCGTAACCGGCCGCGGATGGTCCGGGTGGCACAGGGGCTCGTCGAGCTGAAAATGTTTGCGTTTTCTGGCCATGGTCTTGTTCCCGTCCCTACTGAACAACAACGGCTGCG
>JBCAXP010000423.1:0-4028 GCA_038533995.1 Pseudomonadota bacterium | reverse complement strand
CAGGTGATGATTTTTTCTTCGTTCAGCACCATCTGCTCAGACACGGGCAGAATGGCGTACCCACCCTTGTCGTTGCCGTAGTCGACATCAAGGCCGAGCGTAGCGCCATCATCGGAGAACGAATGGCAGTTGCCGCACACCGGCAGGTCTTCCAGCACGACTGGCGGCTGCGCTTCACTGTCTACGCTGCCAAAGCGCCAGCGAATGCGAGACGGGTCCTGCACTGCCGCGATGAACGGAAGTGGCACCTCGCGGTAAAAGACGGAGTCCCCCACCGGGTCGGTGGAGGTGCTGATGCGAACGCTGGCCGATGACAGCGGCACTGCATCGGCGCCAAGGCCAACCACCGCCACCTGTGCCTCGGCGGACATCGTGCGCTGCTTCATGCTCGCCCACTGCGCCGCCGAGGGTTGCCAGCTGGGCTCGCCGGTTGCAAAGCGTTCAACGTTGTCGTCGCCGTACCGCACCAGCACGGTCCATTCGACCGCACCGGTGGTTTTGTCGGACCACTTGAACGTGGGCGGCGCGATGTCAGGCGGAAACAGCGCTTCGTCGAATGGGTAGATTATGTTGAGTTGGCCGGAGGGCTCTGCGGGGAACGCTACCAGCGGCACGTCGGCGCCATCGCGGGCGCAGCCGCCGATAGCCAGAACCGTCGCGGCCGCCAGGCCCGCAAGCAGCCGCGCGAAAGACACGCCGGTATTGGCACCGGCCCCAGAATTAAGTCGCCGATCCATTATTGATATTCCGTTCACGAAGGCTTTGCGAGACGGGTTGCGCGCACCGGCGGCCCGTATGTTGTTTGCTTGTGCAGGGCATCAATTATTGATGATCGATCAAATCCAAGTCAATTGAACACAATTGCGCTGCAGTACGGCATTTTTTTCGCGCAGGTGCAGCATTGACACGCTCGCACGATACGGGATACAAGGAGGCAATAAAGGTGTTTGAGCCTTGCCTGGGCGCGTACAACACGACACAACAATGCGCTCGGCATAGTCCCCAGGTTACGGACAACAAGCCAAGACAACATTAAGAGCACGACATATGACTTCAGGGTACCTTCGCACACTGTTCGGCTTTGGATTACTCGCGATGGCAACGTCCGCCAACGCAGTTGTTCACCGAGTGTTCCCCGGCGACTCAATCCAGGCCGCCATCGACTCCGCATCGCCCGGCGACACAATTCTCGTCGAGCCTGGCACTTACACCGAAGCCGGCAACGCGACTTACGGCATTCGTGTCGGTATCAACGACCTGCGCGTTATCGGCCGTTCCTCGGCGGCGGGCGACCGGGTTCGACTGCTGGCCACCGGCACGCAGGAAACCGGTGTGTACGCCGCACCCCCCGGATGTGAATATCGCGATTCGGAATGCAACAGCGAACTGCAGGGCTTCTACATTCGAGGTTTTGTGGTTGAAGACTTTCCGGTCAATGGCATCCAGACACGCTGGGTCGACGGCTTTCGGTTCATTAACAATGAATCCTCCAACAACCTGAACAACGGCATCTACCCGACACTGTCTGCCAACGGGCTCGTCGCCAACAACGTGTCGTACGGGTCACTGGACACGGCCATGTGGATCGCCGGGTCGGAAAATGTCCGCGTAATCGGTAACGAACTCTACGGCAGCCCGACGGGCCTTGAGATTACGGTCGCCAACAACGTGTACGCCGCGCAGAACGACATTCACGACAACACCGTTGGCGTCGGCCTGTACCACCCGAACGCAGCGGGCAACCCGCAGCTGCCCGTCATGGCCAACTGGATCATCACGGACAACCGCATTTACGACAACAACCTGCCTAACCCAGCACTGCCCGGCACCTTCCAGTCCGGCCTGATTCCGGGTTACGGCGTGCTGCTGCTCGGCGTCAGCAATCATCAGATCACGCAGAACGAGATTGAAGGTAACGACGCCGCCGGCGTCGCCCTGCTTGGCTGGTGCACGGGAACCGCGTTCGGCGATCCCGACCGCGGCTGCGCCAACGATCCACCGCAGGCCTATCCGGGCTCGAGCAACAACCTTGTTTCCGGGAATACGCTGATGAACAACGGCGCTTCACCGCCGCCGCTGCCGCTTCCCGGCGTCGACCTGCTGTACTTCCAGGCGGAGCCGTCAGCGCTTAACTGCTTCGAGAACAACGGGCCGAAGGGCGTGTCGTTCTTCTCCTCGGAGCCAGACGGACAGCTGCCCTCAGCCGGCTGCTAGCCAACTACAGACGTTCCAGTACCGGCGCCCCTGAACGAGTTCATCGTTCAGGGGCGCTTCTCGTTTCAGCCTATGGAACTCTAAGGCCCAGGCAGAGTTACCTGCTGCCGTTGCGACGGGTCGCGCAATCGGAACTTCATGCCGCTCGCCGCGTCGATCATCGTGACGCGCAGGTTTGGCACCGCCTCAACCAGCTTCGCAAAATCCAGGCGCAGCGCCTCAGGTCTTCCGTCGAACGCCAGCGTTCTGATCACCCGCGCGTGGTCGACACGGCCGCCGTTTTCCTGTGCAACGTCCAGGTCCGCCACCACGTCGGCAAAGGCCAGCGTGCCCTCGTCGCCGTCCTGGTCAGTGACTCCCAGCAGGTGCACGAGGTAGGCATCGAGAAGCGCGCGCCTGCGCGCCATCTCGTCGAGGCTTGCAAAGCCATCCTTGTTTGCGTCCACCACTCCCAGCAGACGCATGTCCACAGTGATGTTCAGCTTCACGCGCTCATCGACGAGCATGATCTGCAGATGATTGTCCGCCGTGCCGTGGGCAGCGGCGCCGTGGCTCCACGCAACGAAGAGCATGAGGGCGAGTCGTTTCAACATGGCGCGTCTCTCCTTACCGGCCGCCAATCAGCGCGTCGCTCGTGGGTTCGCCCCACACGCAGCGCTGGATGAACGGGTAGTCGTCCGTGACGTAGTAGTGGTAAGTGCCGTTTGGGTACTCCGGCGTGACGCCATAGCGGCCGTTGCACTCGTCGAGATCGCCGCTGCCGCGCACAAACTCCCAGTCCTGGGAAAATGTGCCGTCATAGGTGCCGCCCGGTCCGGACGGCCGCGTGCCTGACTTAAGTTCGTAGCTGCCCTCCACCTGCACGATACCGCTTGCGGCGTTCATCGGGTCGGCGTAACCGTAGCGCGCGTACAGCGGAAAGCCGTCGGCCGCGTAGCCAACCATGACCATCTCAGGTTCAGTCAGACTGTGGCCCTGCGCCTCCAGCAGGTTGGACACCAGCTCTTCCGGCATGCCGTGATAGTGGTACTTGCCCGTTGGCTGCACGTGCGCGTTGTTGCAATCGCTGCCTAGGTAGCCGATCGCGCCGGCAAGATCCGAGTTGGCAGCAGCGCCAATTGTCAGGGCCTCGTAGTTCCAGCCGGAGTTGCGGTCGTTGTTGTACACCTCGGCGGTCTGCGGATCGAAGAGCACGCCACCAAGGGAGATACCGATCATCTGTGCCGAGTTCGGCAGTGACAAATCGGGGGACTCGGCATCCACACGCATCACAACCTGGTAGGAGACCGCAAACTCGTCGATCGCGTTCGGGTTGCCGACGTTTGGAAAGTCCCCAACGAGATGGTCCGGAATGCTGTTGCCGGAAATCGTACGCTGCAGGATGCCGGGCGACTCGCTGATGGTTACGCTGGGCGTGAGCACCGCGCCGGTATCCGGGTCGAGAATCGTGTCGTTGTCGCACACCCAGTTGTCGTAGGCAGAGAAGTCCGCGAGCTGTGTGTAGTCAACGCTGTCCTGCAAGGGCGTTGCATCCACAGTGTTTACGCTCTCGCTCAAGCGAGAGGTCGCCTCTTGGATGCCGACGACGACGAGGACACCGACGGCGCCAACACGTCGATACAGGTACCTCGCAGCGTTCCGGACGTCCTCGAACTCGCCAGAGACGAGCTCGAACGCGTCGACATCAAAATTGCAGCCCACGAAGTCGATAAAGCCAAAATCCGCAACGATATTGCTGGAGTCAACGCCGACTGGGAGAAAGAGTCCGTCGCGCTCAGGGCCAAACTGCACGGCGCAGACTGCCAGCTCCGGAT
>JBCAXP010000422.1:0-4045 GCA_038533995.1 Pseudomonadota bacterium | reverse complement strand
GTTCGATCTTGTCGATGACGGTTTTGCCGAAGGCGTCGCGTTTCTCCGGCGTCCATGGCCCGCCGGCCAGCGTCGGCGGGCAGTACTGGATAAAGTTCGACATCCAGTGCTGGCCGGGTGGCGCGACGGTGGGATCCCAGGCGGACGGAATCACCGACTCGATGAACGGGTCGTCAGACCAGCGGCCGCGCTTCCAGCAGTCGTAAGCGCGCTCCATGGTTTCCAGCGTGCCGCAGAAACCCTGGCCGCCGCGGTTAAGATACGGGTTGTCCGGCACGCCGGTGAATTTCGGCATGCCGGACAGCGCGATGTTCACCTTGCCGGACGAGCCGCGAATCTTGAAGTTCTTCGCCCGATCGTAAATGCCTTCGGGCAGGTCGTTGCGATCGACGATGCGTGTAAAGGTGCGTTTGGCATCGAGGTTGGAGACCACGATGCGCGAGTGCAGCTCGTCGCCGTTTTCAAGCACGACGCCCGATGCCCGGCCGTTTTTTACGAGTACCTGGCTCACGCCTGCGCTGGTGCGCACCTGGCCACCGTGCTCCTTGCAGGCCGAGGCCAGCGCCTGCGAGATCGCGCCCATGCCGCCGCGGGCAAGGCCCCACGCGCCGATGCTACCGTCGACGTCGCCCATCACGTGGTGCAGCAGGATGTACGCCGAACCCGGCGAATACACGCCAAGGGCGGTTCCGATGATGCCGGGGCTGGCCATCGCGCCCTTGATGAGCTCGTTCTCGAAGTAGTCCTCAAGAAAGTCCGCCGCGCTCATCGTGAAGAAGCGCACGTACTCGTAGAGCTCCTTCTCGCCCAGCTTCCAGAACTCCCGCGCCAGGTACAACAGTTCCATGATGTCGCGGGGCCGGAACGATGTCGGGTCCGGCGGCGTGCGCATCAGCGTCTTGCGAATAAGCTGGGAGTAACGGGTAAGGTCCGCCTGGAAGCGATGCATTGCGTCTGCATCGTGCGGCGAGTGGCGCTTGAGCTCGAGGTAGTTGGCTTCCTCGTCATGGTAGGAGAACAGCCGCTCGTCGCCGTCGCCAAAGTTGATGGTGCCGAGATAGGGCACCAGCAGCAGCCCGTGCCGGCCAAGATCGAGGTCGCGGTGGATGGCCTGGCGCATCATGCTGCATACGTACGAGCAGCTCGAGTACTTCCAGCCCTCGTGCATCTCGCGCGTAACCGCGGCGCCGCCGATGTAGTCGTTCTTCTCCACCACCAGCACGCTCAGGCCCGCCTTCGCGAGGTACGCCGCGTTCGCAAGGCCGTTGTGGCCGGCGCCGATGACGATGGCGTCGTAGGTGCTCATTTGCCGGGCCTCACTTGAGAAGCTCCAGCGCGCTGTTGCGGCCGGCCGCGCCGGTCAGGTCGCCGGCGGGGTGGCAGCCCGCACCGCACAGGTACAGGCCCGGAATGGGCGTTGCGTACTGTGCGGCCTCGTAGGTTGGCCGCATCATGAGCATCTGGTCCATGGCGAATTCGGTGTGGTGCCAGTGGCCGCCGGTCACACCGTGCGCCTGTTCAATATCGGCCGGCGACAGGAACTCAGCGTAGATGATGTGTTCGCGCAGCCCCGGCGCGTACCGGGCGATCGCTTCGATGGCGTTGTTCCGGCACCGGTCCCGCGCCTCGTCGGTCCAGCCGCCTTTCAAGGCGTGCGGCATGTACATGACGTGGGCTGACAGCACGTGTTTGCCCGCGGGAGCAAGCGAATCGTCCTGCAGGCTGGGGAGATGAATTTCGACGACGGGCCGATCGGTGAAGCCGCCGTACTTCGCGTCGTCGTAGGCGAATTCCAGCATGTCCATCGTGCCGGCGCCGATGAGCCGGCCCTCCGGACGATGCAGGCCGGGGAAATTCGGCAGAGCGTCGAGCGCGAGGTGCAGCTTGCCGACGTAGCCGTCACACCGCAGGCGGCGGATGCGATTGGTGAAGCCAATGTCCAGGTGCTCGATGCCGGCGAGCTTCAGGAACGTCTGCTGCGGATCGGCGCTGGAAACGACGTGCTTTGCTTCGAGCCGCTCGCCGCCTTCCAGCACCACGCCGGTGGCTCGCAGACCTGCCTCGGTGCCCTCGATGCCCTCGATGGAAATACGCTCGACGCGAGAGCCGCAGCGCAGTTCGGCGCCGGCAGCGGTAGCGGCGGCGCAGAGTGCGTTAACCAGCGCGCGGACGCTGCCCCCTGCGTTCGTGGTGCCCTCTGCCAGTCGATACAGCATGGTGAGTACCGAACCGTTGGGCGAGCGCGGCGCCATCTTTGAGCCGATCAGGCCATCCCAGCACAGGGACGCCTTGAGCAGTTCGCTGTCAAAGTACTCGTCCATCAGGTCCCGCGTTGGCAGCGACGCCACGCGAAGGAACTCTGCCATGTCGGCGCGGCCCAGCCGGCGCAGGTTGAGCCCAAGGTGAGCAAACGTGGCGATGTCGCCGAGCGCGCTGCTGCCCGGGCGCGGCATGGTCTTGTGCCAGAACGGCCTGAGCGCGTCTGCGAACTTCCGCATCTGCCCGATGAACCGGGTGTAGCCTTGAGTGTCCGCCTCGTCGGCACCGGTCAGGGAGTCGGCGCCAATAGCGATGTGATTGCCCGCCGGATCGAGCGCGATGGTCGGCGGAGGTGGAGCCGCGGTGAGGCCATAGGAGGTGAGCTTCAGGTCGTTGACGATCTCGCTGGCAAGTTGACGATGAGCGTGCGCCACCGGTGCGCGGAAGCCGGGGTGAAATTCGCGTGCCGCCGCGAGACCGCCGGGCGAGTTGGCAGCGTCGAGCACGCAGACGCGATGCCCTGCCCTGGCGAGGTAGGCCGCGCACACCAGTCCGTTGTGTCCGGCGCCTATGATTATCGTGTCGAACTGCGGCACTATACGGGTTCCAGCAGCATTGCTTGGTGGAGGTGGCGCATGGCTGATGCGAGCATAGAGGCTAGTTGCCAGTGAAAACAGCGGCTTCCGCGCCTACACGCACATGACAGCGCACTCACGATTCGCGACGCCCCAGAGTAACCGACGCTGACCCATGACACAGCCTTACGACACTCGCGCGGCGTTCAACAAAGCCATCGATCTCATCAACACCGGACAGGCGGATGTGGCGCTGGCCGTTTGCCGGGATGCGCTTGAGCAAAACGAAAACGACGTCACCATGCTGGCGCTGGCTGGCGCCATTACGCTGAAGACCGGCGAAATCGGCGAGGCCGAGAAACAGCTTCGCCGGGCCGTGAAGCTGGCGCCGTCTTTCGCGAAGCCGCAGGAAGATTTGGGACTGCTGCTGCTTGAAACCGGCCGTGCAGGCGAAGCAGTGGAAAAGCTGCGCAACGCCACGCGGCTTGATCCTGGCGAGGAGAAGGCGTGGCTGTCACTGGGACGGGCGCTCGCCGCTGATGGCAAGGGCGAGGAGGCAGACGCCGCGTTCGAGCGCGCCTTTGAGCTTAATCCCGAGCGACGGCGCTTGGCGGAGGCGGCGGAGCATCAGCGCGCCGGGCGCCTTGACGAGGCGCAGGAAAACTATCGTCGCGTGCTCCGGGACAATCCGAAAAACGTCGACGCCATGCGGCTGCTTGCCGGCATTCTTGTCAGCCAGTCTCGACAGCTCGAGGCGGAGCCGCTGCTGCGGCGCGCGATCGAGACGGCGCCGGACTACACCCTCGCAATGATGGATCTCGGCCGACTGCTGCACGAGCAACACCGCTACCTCGAAGCGATTGAGCTCTTCGAGCGTGTCAGCACGCTGGAGCCGCGCAGGCCGGGGCCGCACTACATGCTGGCAGCGTCCCTTGCGCCGGTCGGCCGCACGGCCGAGGCGCTGGCCAGCTACCGGCGCACGCTGGAGGCAAGGCCGCGGCACGCCGGTGCGCTGCTCGGGATCGGCCACACCCTGAAAACGCTCGGGCAACAGGACGAAGCCATCGATGCCTATCGCGAATGCATTCGGCTGCTGCCGGAAAACGGTGAGAGCTACTGGAGCCTCGCGAACCTGAAGACTTTCCGCTTCACTGACGATGACCGGCGGGCGATGCACGCTGCCATCGCGCGGCACGAGGAACTCACCAGCC
>JBCAXP010000421.1:0-4055 GCA_038533995.1 Pseudomonadota bacterium | reverse complement strand
TCGCAATTGGCGTGGGGGTCGGTACTGCCATCGGCGTGGCCACAGGCAGCATGGGCACAGGGCTAGGCGTTGGCATCGCGCTTGGCGCCGGCATCGGGGCCGCACTGTCAGCCCGTAGCGACGACACGGACAAAGAAGAGACGGATGAATAGGCAGGCTACGCGTGGCACGTAGCCTCCGGCGAGCCTCGAGAACCCCCCAGGCCGGAAGATGAAGCAGCACTTTGTTCACTTCAATCGGCGGGATATTCGTCTGCGCTTTCCCATCGACCCCGAAGACCCCTGGTTCTCGGAGCTGCAGGACAAAGCGGACGGCTTTGATCAGCCTCGCTATCACGTGACTCGCGCGATTGACGGGCCCGCCGCCGAGGTCGAATCGGAGGCTACGATCTGGCTGGTGGGTCAGCTGTACGCCCCGTGGGGCGAGCAATTCCCGCCAACGCTGGACGCCAGGGTCGATGTGGCGGAAGTGAACGAGAGAAACGGCAAACCCGGATTTCGCTACGCCGCCGCGGACACTTCGCGGTGGTTCGACCTGACCCCAGCGACAGAGCAGCTGCGCGCACTGCAGTGCACGCCACGCGAAAACGGCCCCCTGACGCTCTGGAAAGACCCCAAACGCCCGATTGGCCACTACCTTCGGCGCATGCGGAAGCTGGCAAGCGGAGAGATTCTCCAGGCGTGGGAGCGTGAGCAGGCGTCAAGGCCGCTGCACTTCGTGAGCTACCGGCTCCGCGATGGGTCGCGCCCTGCTTTTTCGTGTGCGCGTCAATTGTTCCAAGAGGGCAAGCGAGTGTTCTGGGACCGCTGGTGCTTGCCGAGGAGACTTGCCGAACGCCGGGAGGCCGTTGGCGACCAGCCGCTGGATGCAACCATCGAGGCACGTATTCGGGAAGCTGACGTGGTGTGGGGCGTCGAGTCGCCGCTCTACATGGATGAAAACTGCTACGCAGCGCGAGAACGGGAGCTGGCGCAATCGCTTGGCAAGTATCGGTCGTTCGCAGTGTCATGAAAGGCAATTTTGTTCCAGAGACTTTCCAGGTTCCGGTGTCCCTCGAAGCCACGGACTACAGGCTGGAGGTGCTTCGGCCTGAGGTCACCCGGCTTGACTACGACGCGGTCATGTCGAGCAAGACCCGGCTACGGTCTGTCTTTTCCGAAGCGACCGAGTGGCCGCGCGATGACATGACCCTGGAGAAAAACACAGACGACCTGGCTCGCCATGAACGTGAGTTTGAGGCTCGGGAGGCTTTCGCTTACACCGTGCTCTCACCGGCTGGTGACAAGTGCGTCGGCTGTGTGTACGTCTGCCCGCCAAGGGTCGTCGGTTTCGACAGCGAGGTTTATCTGTGGGTACGCGATGACTGCGTGCATCTGGATGAACACCTGTACCTGACGGTGAGAAACTGGCTGGTCGAGGCGTGGCCGCTTAAGAGGACGGCCTTTCCCGGCAGGGAGATCTCCTGGGCACAATGGGCGACCTTCCTCGAGGACCCGGCCGAATCCTGATGCGTGATTTGCCCGGACAATTCTCGTCGTCCTGACTCCTGACCTGAGCAGCAGGCAATAGAACGTGGGCTATCGCTGTCACATCTTCGGCGCCTCAGGCGCCGGCACCACCACCCTCGGCAGAGCGCTTTCAGCCCGCCTTGGCGGCAAGCACCTGGATACGGATTCCTACTACTGGGAGGCGACCGATCCACCCTTTACCATTAAGCGAGAACCGAAAGATCGCGTCGCAATGATTCTTCGCGACGTGGAAGACGTTGAGAACTGGGTGCTGTCGGGCTCTATCTGCAGCTGGGGCGATCCCCTGTTGTCGAGCTTCAACCTTGCCGTGTTTCTACGGCTTGCGCCGGCAACCCGCTTGCGGCGCCTTCGCGCCCGGGAGGCTCTGAGGCACGGGAAACGAATTTTGCCGGGCGGCGATATGCACCAGCAGCACCTGGAGTTCATGGCGTGGGCCGAAAGCTATGACTCGGGGAAAGCGCCAATCCGCAGCCTGGATCTCCACACAAGCTGGATGCAGCGACTTGACTGCCCAGTGCTTGAACTGGATTCTGCGAACTCCACCGAAGAACTGTGTGATCAGATCCTGGTACAAGCTAATGCCGCACGCGGTTAATCTCACCGGCTGGAGATCATGGAAAACTCGCCCGTACTGCTGAGGATTTTCGCTCTTACGATACTGGCCGTTCCGGCGTATTTTTGGTGGGAACTTTGGAGCACCCGGCGTTGGCCCACGACGAAAGCCAGGGTCATTGAGTTGGAGCAAGCCAAACCCCCCGGGATTCTGAGTTGGCTGTCTAAAAGCTACAGCGGACCCGACCTAGGCATAGAGTATGAAGTAGACGGTACTCGATTCGTAAAGAACCCGAACATCGAAGGACAGACCACCGCCGGTTTTCATCGTAGTTACTTTTCTGTGGTGCCGACGGAATTTGACGTCCGCTATCATCCTGATGACCCTGACAGGTATAGTCTCGTTCATGCCTACAAGCCTTCCGTATTTTGGGGAACCGGACTGGCTTGCAGCGTTATTGGAGCAGGGTTGATCTGGAAAAGCCTTGGCGGCCCCTGACGCACTCGCGTTGGTCCTGATGCCACTGAAGGAGTCCAAACTTGCAGGCGAGAGTCTCTAATGTTGGCCAGATAGCCATTACGGTCTCGGACGTCAGTACCGCCCTGGCGTTTTATCGCGACCTGCTTGGCCTCGAGTTCCTGTTCAGCCCCAGCGATACGCTCGCTTTTCTTCGCGCCGGCGAAACGCGAATTATGCTGACGACGCCCCAGGGTGAGGGCACCGTTGGCGCCAACTCGGTGCTTTACTTCCGAGTCACAGACATCGCAGCTTCCTACGAGTCCTTCGTGACGCGAGGCGCCGCGGGCGAACGGGAGCCGCAAGCCGCCGCGAAGCTTCCAGACCATGAGCTCTGGCTTGGCTTCCTGCGAGACCCCGACGGAAACCTCGTGGGACTGATGGAGGAGCGGCCCCTCTGATGGCAAGCGGCCTGTGCTTTCCCTGCACCGTCCGCATGACGCCCGACAAGGGACTGGGCGTATTCGCTGACGCAGACGTCAGCGAAGGGGCAACGCTATGGCGTCACACGGCCGGCGCCTTTGAGGTACTCGATGAGCGCTCGCTGACCGCCCTGCTCGCCGCAGGCTCCCGGGGCGACGCCGTTCACGTGTTGACGCACGTCGTCTCCATGGAGGAGTTTCCCGGCTTCGTTGTCAGGCACCATGACGAGGGCGCCCTTATCAACCACGACGCCGACCCAAACGTCAGGAGAAAGAGCAACGCTGGTAGGTACCCGCCGTTTGCCGGAGAGTCCGCGGCCGACGTTGCCAGGGCCTTGCTTCATCCCTGCTTTGACCTTGTTGCCGCACGCGCCATTGCGGCCGGTGATGAACTCCTGATGGACTACAATGATGAACCGGACGATCCCCCGTTTGTCGAAGAAGCCTGCCGGCGCTTCGGCGTCGATTGGGATTGGTTGCAGCCGCAAATATAAGGAGAACGATGAACACCGGAGCTAAGTTCGGCGGCATTGCCGCACTGGTGCAGGCGCTGTGCTACCTGTTCGGCTTCGCCATGCTGGCGACAGTCATGAACCCCGGTAGCACGGAGGGTTGGAGCCAGGTGCAGAGGCTCGAGTTCATCCTCGAGCGGGCCGCGCTGTTTCAGGCCTGGAACATCGTCATCTACGTCGTCTTCGGCGTTGCGCTTGTCGTGCTCGCGGTGGTGCTTCACCGGCTGCTGGCGCCGGCAAGCTCTTTGTTGATGGCGATAGCCACACCGTTCGGGCTGATCTGGTCTGGCCTTGTCATCGCGAGCGGCATGGTGGCGAACGTCGGGCTGGCGAACGTCGCAGCGATTTACGCCCGCGATGCCGCGGAGGCGGCGAGCACATGGGCGACGATCGGCACGGTTCAGGACGGGCTCGGCGGCGGCGTGGAGATCGTGGGCGGCCTCTGGGTGCTCTCGACGAAGTCGCGGTTGATGCAGACGTGCAGCTTCCTGACGGGCAGTCAGTCGCGGCGACCGTGACCGGT
>JBCAXP010000420.1:0-4063 GCA_038533995.1 Pseudomonadota bacterium | reverse complement strand
TCATGAACCAGCCGCGCACCCTGCGGCTGGTTTTTTTGCGTTTCGTAAAAAAAACACCCAGATGGCAGACCTTCTCCTAAAGCCACCGATTCCGCCACGCGGCCAGCCCATGCGCTGGGGGCAGCTCTACGGCAGCGCCCTGGCGATGGCCTGTGCATCAGCCGCCCGGGCGCATTCAGGTCCGCTCGTGGTCGTGGGCGAGAGCGCTCGCGAGGCCGCCAGGCTGCACAGCGAGATCAGCGCGTTTGCAGGCGCCGGCCTGCCGGTGCTCGCGTTTCCCGACTGGGAAACGCTGCCCTTTGACGTCTTCTCGCCGCATCAGGACATCGTTTCCGCGCGCCTGGAGACGCTCGCCTCGTTAGGCAACTTCAGCCATGGCGTGCTGGTGACGGCCGCGGAATCCATGATGACGCGGCTGCCGCCGGTCAAATATGTCAGCGGCGGCTCCCTCATGCTGGAAGTCGGCCAGCAACTGGACCGCGACGCACTGCGAGTGCGCCTTGAAGCCGCGGGCTATACACACGTGTCGCAGGTGCTGGAACACGGCGACTATGCCACCCGCGGCTCGCTCATTGACATCTTTCCGATGGGCAGCCGTGTGCCCTACCGCATTGACCTGTTCGACGATGAAATTGACGCGATACGCGATTTCGACCCGGACACACAGATTTCCGACAACCGCCTGTCGTCCATTCGCGTGTTGCCCGCACGCGAGTTTCCCTTCGACGAAGCTGGCATCAGCGCCTTCCGCCAGCGCTACCGGCGCCGCTTCGAGGGTGATCCGACCCGCTCGCAGGTCTACACCGACGTCAGCAGCGGGGTCTCGCCCGGCGGTATCGAGTATTACCTGCCGCTGTTTTTCGACACGACGGCCAGCCTGTTTGACTACCTGCCGAAGTCGGCTGCCATCGTGTCGACCATTGACCTTGCGGACGCCGCCCGCGACGCGTGGACAGAAATCAGTGAGCGCTACGAGCAGCGCCGGCACGACACGACGCGGCCACTGCTCACCGTCGAAGAACTCTACCTGCCGCCCGAAGACATGGAGACGGCCTGGCATCGGTTCCATCCCGTCCTGGCCGGCAGCTTCAAGACGGGCCCGCAGGACGATGCGGACAGTTTCGACTTCGAAACGCGCGCGCCGGTCGACCTGAGACTGGACCCCCGCGCCGAGCAGCCGGCCTCGCGGCTGGTTGAGTTCGCCGGCAGCTTCGATGGACGCATACTGTTCGTCGCTGAATCCGCCGGTCATCGAGAGCAACTGCTTACGCTTCTGCGTGACAACGGCCTGAACGTGCCGGTGTTCGACGACTGGCCGGCCTTCCACGCTGCCAGCCAGCGGGCCGGCGTCATCGTAGCGCCGCTCGAACAGGGCCTTACCCTGCCGTCGGCCGGTTTGGCGGTGGTCGTCGAGGAGCAGATCTTCGGGCCCCGGGCACGGGCACGCCGGCGCCGGCGGCAGGATCGGGACCCGGCGCAGATCATCCGGGACCTGACCGATCTCAACCCAGGCGCGCCGGTGGTTCACGAAGAGTACGGCGTTGGCCGTTACCTCGGGCTCAACGTACTTACGGTGGGCGACCTCACCAGCGAATTCGTAACGCTGGAGTACGCCGACGGCGACAAACTCTATCTGCCCGTCAACTCGCTCGACCGCATCACTCGCTACACCGGTTCTGCTCCCGAGCACGCGCCGCTTCACCGCCTGGGTACCGACCAGTGGGCCAAGGCACGCAAACGCGCCGCCGCGCGCATTCGCGACGCCGCCGCCGAGCTACTGGACATCTACGCGCGCCGCGCTGCCCGGGTGGGCCACAGTTTCGCCATCGACGCCGCCGAGTACGCTGCGTTTCGCGCAGAGTTTCCCTTCGACGAAACAGAAGACCAGCAGGCGGCCATCGACAACGTGGTCGAGGACATGCGCCGCGGGCAGCCGATGGATCGGGTGGTGTGCGGCGACGTCGGCTTCGGTAAGACGGAGGTCGCATTGCGAGCAGCGTTTGTTGCCGCGCAGGGCGGCAAGCAGGTCGCGCTGCTCGTGCCCACTACCCTGCTCGCCCAGCAGCACACCCAGACTTTCCAGGACCGCTTTGCCGACTGGCCGGTGCGGGTCGAATCGCTGTCGCGCTTTCGTAGCACGAAGGAAACGGCCGCAGTTATCGAGGGCCTTGCCAACGGCACGGTGGATATCGTCATTGGCACCCACCGCCTCCTGCAGAACAAGGTGAAGTTCAAAAACCTTGGCCTGGTCATTGTGGACGAGGAGCACCGCTTTGGTGTGCGGCACAAGGAGTCGCTCAAGAATCTGCGCGCCGAAGTGGACATTCTCACGCTCACCGCCACGCCGATTCCGCGCACGCTCAACATGGCCTTTGGCGGCCTGCGCGACCTGTCGCTCATCACCACGCCGCCGTCCGACCGGCTCGCGGTGAAGACCTTCGTGACGCAGTGGAATGACGGCATGATTCGCGAGGCGCTTCAGCGTGAAATTCGCCGCGGCGGCCAGGTGTACTTCGTGCACAACAGCGTGCAGACCATCGAGAAGGTCCGCGAAGACATCGAGCGGCTGGTGCCCGAAGCCACCGTACAGATCGGCCACGGCCAGATGCGCGAGCGCGACCTCGAACAGGTCATGCTCGACTTCTACCATCGCCGCTTCAACGTGCTGCTGTGTACGACAATTGTCGAGAGCGGCATTGACGTTGCCACCGCCAACACGATCATCATCAACCGCGCCGACAAGTTTGGTCTTGCCCAGCTGCACCAGCTGCGCGGCAGGGTCGGCCGTTCTCACCACCGGGCCTACGCCTACCTGCTGACGCCGCCGCCGAAGGCGATGACGGCCGACGCCATCAAGCGGCTGGAAGCGATCGAGTCGCTTGAGGACCTTGGTGCCGGCTTTACTCTCGCGACCCATGACCTGGAGATTCGCGGCGCCGGCGAACTGCTGGGTGACGAGCAGAGCGGCCAGATCCAGGAGATCGGCTTCACGCTGTACACCGAACTACTGCAGCGCGCGGTCGCGGCCATGAAGGACGGCCGCACGCCGGACCTGGAGCGTCCGCTGGATCACGGTCCACAGGTCAATCTCCATGTGCCGGCCCTGCTGCCGGATGACTACGTGCCCGACGTCCACATGCGCCTCATTCTCTACAAACGCATTGCCAGCGCTGAGAATGACGAGGCGCTGCGCGAGCTTCAGGTGGAGCTGATCGACCGGTTCGGCCTGCTGCCGGATGCCACGAAGTGGCTGTTCGATGTCACCGCGCTCAAGATCACGGCCGCGCCGCTGGGCATTGCGAAAATCGATGCCTCTGCCGGTGGTGGACGAATCGAGTTTACCGCGCAGACAACGGTCGACCCCATGACCGTGATTGGCCTGGTTCAGGCAGACCCTGAACGGTACTCCCTGGACGGCCCGGAGCGCCTGCGGTTTCGCGGCAGCTTTGCAGACCCGGCGAAACGGCTGCGCGCGGTACAGCGCCTTCTGGGCAAACTGGCTGCCGGCGCCGGCACCCCGACCTCGCCCGCAGGGGCATCACGTGCCGGCAGGGGCGCCACGCGGTAAACTTGGCCGCACTGGCGTTGCGGCGCCGCATGCTTAGTCCGGGTAAACACTCTATGTCCAGCATCCGTACTCTTGTGGCAACGACTGCCGTGCTCTTCCTTTGTGCCTCGCAAAGCGCCCTGGCGCAGGAAGACGCCGAGGCGGCCGACGCGGAAGCCGCACGCCGCGCAGAGGCCGAGCTTGCGCTGCCGCTCTATCGCGTGGAGCTGGTCGTGTTCCGCAACCTGAATCCGTCACTCTACGGTGCCGAGCGGCCCGAGCCACTGAGCACTCCTGCCCTCTCCGTGGACGAATTTGGCGACGGCGCGTTTTCGCCGATCGACGAGGCCGCCCTTGAGCCCGAGGTGATCTACGGCGAGTTCGACAAACTCGCCGAAGACGAGCTGACACTCACGAACGTGTACACCTGGATGCGCACTTCACAGAGAGGGCAGGAGTGCTCAGTGGCTCGGGCCGCTCGGCACCGTAGAGTGACGGATTCAGGTTGCGGAACAC
>JBCAXP010000419.1:0-4072 GCA_038533995.1 Pseudomonadota bacterium | reverse complement strand
CTCCGGGCGACCCGAAAATGGTCCCCGGAGCAAACGCGCGCCGGCGTTGTCGACAAGCTCATGCATTACGGTATCATGCGCGCCGCCATGCGGCGACGCTGTCGCAAGGCGGGCCGGTCTGACCTAAGTCTGTCCGGCACCGACATTCTCGCACCGCCAGGGGTCTCACAGATGCGCCGCAGCGCTCTCGCCAGCTTGTTCCTCGCCGTCGCACTGACGGCTACGCCGGGCTGCGTGTACCGACTGGCCATCCAGCAGGGCAATATCGCCGAGCGCGAAGACGTCGAGCAGGTCAAAGTCGGCATGACACCCAGTCAGGTGCGCTTTCTGTTGGGCACGCCACTCGTTGACGACCCATTCAGCGAGGACCGCTGGGACTACATTTATTACGTGCGCATCGGCCGCAATCAGCCGACGACCCGCCACTTTTTGACCGTGTACTTCGAGGACGGCAAGGTGGCGCGGCTCGAAACCAAAGACGCGCCGCCAACGGAATAGCTCAGCCTTCCGGGCCCATCGTGCCGCCCAGCGCGGCGCGTTCACGACGCGCGGCGCGCGGATCACTGGCCAGCGGCCGATAGACTTCGATGCGATCGCCGTCTGCGACCCGGTAGTCATCGGCCACCGTGTCGCCCCAGACACCGAGCTGCGCCGACTCCACGTCAATCTCCGGGAATCTGACGCCGATGCCACTGGCTCGGACCGCTTCACGCGCTGTGGTGCCCGGTGACACGGTGACAGCGACAATGGTCTGGCGCGTGGGCAACGCGCAGGCAATTTCGATCGCCAGGCGTCGGCCCGCGAGCTGGTCCATCTAGCCGTAGACCTCGCGCGCGCGACGCGTGAACGCGTCGACGAGCGAACTGCAGGTCTGTTCGAAGAAGCTGCCGAACATGAGGCTCAGCACAGGCGAGGAAAACTCGAAGTCGATGTGCAGCGCGACCTTACTACCCGAATCGCCGACCGGTTCGAAGCGCCAGACGCCCTCGAGGTGGCGAAACGGACCGTCAACGAGATCCATGGTGAGCGAGGCGCCCGGCTCGCGTGTGTTCAGCGTGGTGAAGCGCTTGCTCATGCTGCCCTTGTGCAGCTCGAGCGTTGCACGCACCTGTTCGTCGTTGCGTTCATGTTCCACGGCGTCGGAGCACCAGGGTAGAAACTCAGGATACGACGCCACATCATCCACAAGATCGAACATGGCCTGTGCCGTGTACGGCACGAGCGCGCTTCTCCGGACTTGCCGCATCAGTCCCCCGTGATCAGCGCGAGCAGGCCTGTTGAGTTCGCGAGGACGAGCAGAACCCCGATCGGCGCCACGTAGCGTGCCAGGAAGCGCCAGGCGGTCACGATGCCGCTATCACCACCCAGTTCGCCGCTCGTCGATTTGCGCGTCATGAACCAGCCGGCAAACACCGTGATGAGCACCCCGCCCAGCGGCAGCATGATGTTGCTAGTGAGGTAATCCACGGCCGAGAACCAGTCGAGCCCGAGGATCTTGAAGTCGGACATGAGGTTGGTCGACAAGGCCGTGCCAATACCAACAAACCAGATCACCATCCCGATCATGATGGCCGCCGCGCGTCGGGTCAGCCCAAAACGCTCGACCGTCCAGGCTACGGCGGGCTCCATCAGGCCAATCGCGGAGGTCAGCGCCGCGAAGCTCAGCAGCACGAAGAACAGGGTTGAGAAGACAATGCCGCCCGGCATCTGGCCGAACGCCAACGGCAAGGTGCGGAACACGAGGTCAGGCCCCGCTTCGGGGTTGAGGCCGTTCGCGAACACGATTGGGAAAATAATCATCGCCGAAAGGAGCGCGATAAAGGTATCGGCCAAGACGACGGTAATCGAGGCGTTGGGAATGGACGTTTCCTGAGGCAGATACGCGCCGTACGCCATGATCGCGCCCATGCCGATGGACAGGCTGAAGAAGGCCTGGCCCAGCGCAATGAGCACGGACTGCCCGGTCAGCGCCGAGAAATCAGGCGTGAACAGGAACTTCAGGCCTTGCATGAAGGCGCCCGTGGTCATCGCAAAAACGAGCAGGACAAGCAACAGGATGAGCAGCCCGGGCACCATGAAGCGCACAGCGCTCTCGAGACCTTTCTCCACACCGCGTGCAACCACAAACACACTCAGACCCATGAAGATACTGTGCCAGAGCATGCTGCGTTGCCAGCTCGCGTTGAGCCCTTCGATCACAGCCCCGACTTCTTCCTTGCTCTTGCCCTGGAACGAGCCCGTCAGGCTCTCAATGATGAAGTCGAGCGACCAACCGGCAATGACGCTGTAGTAGGAGAGAATCAGAACCCCGGCGGCAACGCCCAGCGCACCCACGAGGCCCCAGTGTTTCGAGCTGCCCTCTTCCTGGGCAACGAGTGTCATCGTTTCAACGGGGTTACGGCGCCCGCGGCGACCGATCAGGATCTCCGACATCATGACGGGCAAACCGACAACCAGGATGCAGCCGAGGTAGACCAGCACGAAGGCACTGCCGCCGTTGGCGCCGGCGACGTAGGGAAACTTCCAGATGTTGCCGAGTCCGACGGCTGAGCCCGTCACGGCGAGAATGAATGCGAGTCTCGACGACCACTGCCCGTGCAGTGAAGACCGCGCGCCTGATGACGCCGGAATGTTGGCCACGCTGATACCCCCTTGAGCAGCGCTATTTTGGCGCAGAGTGTGCGCGAATTGCGGCGAACTGACAATAAGTTGCAGGCTTTTTGTCAGGCCTCCGTTATGATTGCCGACCCGCAGGGACGACGCCCATGGCCAAGCAAAAAAAGAAGACGCCCGACAACGTGATCGCCGTCAATCGCAAGGCGCGCCACGACTACTTCATCGAGGAAACGCTTGAGGCGGGCTTGGCCCTGCGCGGCTGGGAAGTCAAAAGTCTGCGTGAGGGCAAGGCCCAGATCGCCGAGTCCTTTGTGCAACTGCGGGATAACGAGGCCTGGCTATTCAACGCCCACATTACCCCGCTGCTGTCCGCTTCGACGCACATCAAGACGGAACCCACGCGGACACGCAAGTTGCTCCTGCATCGGGAGCAGATCGACCGACTCGTGGGCGCCGTCGAGCGCAAGGGCTACACGATCGTGCCGCTCGACTTGCACTGGAAAGGCGGCAACGCGAAGCTCACGATCGGCTACGCAAAAGGCAAGAAGCAGCACGACAAGCGCGCCGACAAGAAAGACCGCGACTGGCAGCGCCAGAAGGCGCGCATCCTGAAGCACGGCTAGGCGGTTTTAGTCAGGCGAGATCTCGTGCGGCCGACGGTGGCGTTGAGTCTGGCGCCGCAGCGAAATGGCGCCGCGTTCGATTGGCGAATGCCACAAGGGTCAACATCACGGGCACCTCTACTAGGACGCCGACCACGGTGGCCAGCGCCGCCCCGCTGTTGAGCCCGAACAGGCTAATCGCCACGGCCACAGCCAACTCGAAAAAGTTCGATGTCCCGATGAGCGCCGCCGGCGCCGCGGTCTCGAACGGCACCCGCCAGCCCCAAGCCCAACCGTAGGCGACGGCGAAGATGCCGTAGCTCTGAATCAGCAATGGCGCAGCGATGAGCGCCATCACCGCGGGCTGCGCCAGGATGGTCGGGGCTTGCAGACCAAACAACAGCACGACCGTCGCAATCAGTCCGGCGATGGAAAAAGGCCGAATCCGGCCCATAAAGGCCTCGAGTCTGGCCGAATTTCCATCGGCATCAAGGAGGCGCCGCGTCAGGTAACCCGCAGCGAGCGGTGTCACCACGTAGAGGACAACCGACAGGATCAGCGTGCTGTACGGCACGACCACGTCGGTAATGCCCAGCAGTAAGGCGGTTAGCGGCGCGAACGCAAACACCATGATGATGTCATTGATCGAGACCTGCACGAGCGTGTAGTTCGCATCGCCGCGCACGAGCTGGCTCCAAACGAAGACCATGGCCGTGCAAGGCGCCACGCCCAGCAGGATCATCCCCGCGATGTACTCGCGCGCAGACGCGGGGTCGACGAAATCGACGAAGAGCACTTCGAAAAACAGGATACCTAGACCTGCCATCGTGAAGGGCTTGATGAGCCAGTTCACC
>JBCAXP010000418.1:0-4082 GCA_038533995.1 Pseudomonadota bacterium | reverse complement strand
AGTGGGCAGGCCGACAGGACTTCTGGGCATCGCTGCGACGTAACGGCACTCCAGTCGCGCCGAAGTGGGATGCGTTCGAAAAATGGCGTCAGGAAGTCAAGGACGCCAACGACAAGTAACCGGTCAGCAGCCTTACGGCTGCGGCTCGCGCAGCGCGCGACGCAGAATCTTGCCAACGTTCGTTTTTGGCAGTTCATCGCGAAACTCGATGTGACGGGGCACCTTGTAGCCGGTCAGGTGCTCCTTGCAAAACGCCCGGATCTGGTCCGCTTCGAGTTCTTCACCGGGCTTGCGAACAGCAAATACCTTAACCGCTTCCCCGGTCTTCTCATCGGGGACGCCAATGCAGGCGGCCTCCAGTACACCCGGGCACAGCGCCACGACGTCTTCGATTTCGTTGGGGAAGACGTTAAAGCCTGACACGATAATCATGTCCTTCTTTCGGTCGACGAGCTTGATGAAACCGCGCTCGTCCACTTCGGCGATGTCGCCGGTTCGAAGCCAGCCGTCCTCGGTGATTACCTCCGCGGTGGCCTCTTCGCGTCCCCAGTAGCCTTTCATTACCTGCGGGCCGCTCACCCACAGTTCGCCGGGATTGCCGATCTCCACCTCAGTGCCGTCTTCATCCCTGATGCTCACGATGGTCGACGGGTAGGGCAGACCGACGTTGCCGGAGAACGCCGCGGTTACCGTCGTAGGGTTGCCGCATACAACCGGCGAGGCTTCGGTCAGGCCGTAGCCCTCAAGAATAGGCGTGCCGGTAACCTCCATCCACTTCTCAGAGACGGCGCGTTGCATGGCCATGCCGCCGCCGCTTGCGAGCTTCAGTGTTGAAAAGTCGAGATTGGCAAACTCGGGATGATGCAGCAGCCCGTTGTACAGCGTATTGACGCCGCTGATCGTGGTGAACGGCCATTTGCTCATTTCCTTCACGAATGCGTCCATGTCGCGCGGGTTGCTGATGAGAATGTTGTGGCCGCCCGCCTGCATGAATCCGAGGCAATTCACCACCAGGCTGTACACGTGGTACATGGGCAGCGCGGTGATGACAATTTCCTGCGACTCGTCCTCGAGGGGCGCGATCCAGCTGCGAATCTGCAGCAGGTTGGCCACGATGTTGCGGTGAGTGAGCATGGCGCCCTTCGACACGCCTGTAGTGCCGCCCGTGTACTGCAGGAACGCCAGCGCCTCGCCGTCGACAGGAACACGGGTGAACGGCGTCGAATCGCCCTGTTTGAGGCACTGCTTGAACTGCAGTGCACCCGGAAGCCTGAAAGCCGGCACGGCCTTTTTCACACTGCGCAGCACAAAGTTGACGATGGCCGATTTCGGGAAGGGCAGCATGTCGCCCATGGCGGTGAGTACGACGGTTTCCACCGGCGTGTCGGCAATCACTTCCTCGAGAACACTCGCGAAATTCTCGATGATCACGATGCATTTTGCGCCGGAGTCATTGAGCTGATGCTTGAGTTCGCGAGGCGTATACAGCGGGTTGACGTTCACCACGACCAGGCCGGCGCGCAGAGCCGCAACCAGGGCAACGGCATACTGCAGGGAGTTCGGCATCATGAGCGCAACGCGGTCACCCGGCTGAAGTCCAGCGCCATTTTGCAGCCAGCTCGCAAACTGGCCGCTCAGCGATTCCAGTTCCTGGTACGACAGCGTCTTGCCGAGGTTGGAAAAAGCCGGCCGGGATGCGAACTCACTGAAAACGCTTTCCAGCAGGTGCACCACCGAGGGATAGCTGTCCGCGTCGATCGTCTCCGGAACTCCGGGCGGATAGGACTCAAGCCAGGCTTTTTTCATTGTCGCTTTCTCCTGTAGTGCGGCCGCCGACGTGTTCGTGCGGCGCAGGTGGCAGAGGCATGGTTTCGGTATTGGCCACGGGCTTGCGTGCTGGCAGGCTTTGCTCGATTCGCGCGAACGCCTCCTCGGCCGTGGCGCGCCAGGCAGTCAGCTTGCCGCCGTAAATCGTCAGCAAGCGTGGCTTGTCTTCGCGGTCCGGGTGATAGATCGTTTCCCGCGAGCGGCTGAAGGCGTGGCCCTCGCCGGTGGGCAGCACCCGAAGGCCAGTCGTTGTGCCAATCACGCTGCGGTCATCGTGCCCCTCGGGAAAATAATGGCCGACGACGTTTTGCAGGTAGCGGATCTCCGTGTCGAGTGCACAGACCTCGTCCGGGTTGCCGGTAAACTTCACTTCAGTTGTGCCTACCAGCGCGCGTCCCGGCTCCCGCGGCATCATGAACACGGCGCGTCCGTCTCGCGGCGCTTCTACGTAGTAGATTCCGCGGTCAATCTGCCAGTTCATCACGATATGCGTACCCTGCACGAGATCGACTTTGAGCTTCGGTGGCGTGGGGGTGATTGCATCGAGTACGGGGTTGGCCCAGGGGCCTGCAGCGTTGACTACGACACGCGCCTGGATCTCGTGCTCGGTGTCATTAACCCGGTAGCGCACGCGGCAGCCGTCGGCATTGAGTTCGCCGCCGACGAAGTGGGCGCCGACGTGCGCCACAGCCCCCACCGTGGCCGCACTGTGCATCACGGCGCGAGTCAGTTCCTGATCGTCTGTCTGTCCGTCGAAGTACTGGTACACGGCCCGGAGGTCGTCGGTGACGAGGCCGTCCAGGTTGCCCCACTCGCTGCGCGGGACCTTGCGGAACCGATTGTCACGATCCATACCGCCCAGCAGTGCGTATAGCGACAGTCCGGCGCGTACAAGAAGGGGGCCGCGCCGCGTGTTCTTGTAGACAGGAATAAAAAACGGCTTGAGCTTGACCAGTTCCGGCGCGAGCTTCAGCATGAGCGCCCGCTCGTGCAGTGACTCACGGACGAGCGAAAACTCGTAGCTCTCAAGATACCGAAGTCCCCCGTGCACAAGCTTGCTCGAGCGGCTGGAGGTGCCGTAACCGAGGGAAGATTTCTCGAGCAGCACGGTGCGGTGACCCGCCGCCGCTGCCGCCTGCGCTACGCCAGTGCCATTGATTCCGCCGCCGACGACGAGCACGTCCGTTGTGGCGTCGCTCATTTAAAAACCTCCGTTGTTTCGACAAACACGTCAAGCTGCATGGTCTCGATGCGCTGGGCGCCCTGCGCAAAGAGCTGTGCCGCAAGCTCCCGCGTCGTGACCTCGTAGATGACCCACTCCCATGTACCCTGCCACAGCGGTTCTGGATGCGGCGGCAGTTTCTTGTAGTCGCAGAAAAGGAACTTTGGCGACAGCGCGTCGGCTGCCGCGTGGGTGGCGTCGTCGTAGGCTGGCAGGACCCAGCCGATACTCGGCAGGCCGGCAGCGTGCCCCTGTTCCAGCGAGGCTGTGTCAAAGGAGATCAGTGTACTGCAGTGCTCAGCGCCGCAGCGGTGGATGTCTTCCACGACGCGGGCGGCGGCGCGTCCCGGCGGGTGAGCACTGATACTCTGCGGCTTGAGCTCGACAAAGGCGTGGGCGCCTGCCTCTGCCACCACCAGGGCAAGCGCGTCGGTCAGGCGCGGAATGCCAACCCCCATGAACTGATCCCCGAGCCTCGCGGTTTCATTGACTTCCATCCGCGAGAGCTGCGCGGCGCTTAAGTCCAGTGCATCCGCGTCGATGCCCGCCGTGCGCTGGAGATTGACGTCATGCAGCACGAACGGATGCCCGTCGGCGCTGAGCTGCACGTCGAACTCCACGGCGTGGACCCCGGCATCGAAGGCGGCTCTGAGCGCGGGCAGCGTGTTCTCGGGAAACGCGCCCGCGTAGCCGCGGTGAGCAACGATGCCCGGTGAAGCCGTCGTCACGATGCCGCCGGCAGCGTCAGACAGGCTTCAAGTTCGTCAAGGCTGCCGACGTGCCGGCAATCGGCGGGCAGGCGTCCCTCGGCCGCGAGCTTCGCGGCGCACGCGCCGCCGGTCCAGATCTCGTAGTCGCTCTTCGCCAGGGCGCTGAGCTGGCTGACCTGTTCGAGGGCCTGCTCCTCGCTGTTGGTATTGACCAGGCTGAGCGCGACAGCATGTGCGTTCATCTCGCGGGCCAGCTTGTCGAGCTCAACGGATGGCATGTGGTGGTCCAGGTAGGTGGCGCGAGTGCCTAGCGAGGCGGCAAT
>JBCAXP010000417.1:0-4083 GCA_038533995.1 Pseudomonadota bacterium | reverse complement strand
CGAGTCAATCGATATCGCGCTTGACCAGTCGGTGTCGCTGGTTGCCGGTTTCTACTACCCAAGCGAATTTTGCCCGGAGCCGCGCTTTGGCGAGGACCTCGAGGTTCCGGACGTTGCGTCGCTGTACACGCCGGGCGTCAGCCCGTTCTCAGCCACCGACCGCCAGCTGCAGTCGCTCACGCAGGCCAGCCTCGAGCAGACCGACAACTTCATCGACCGGCTGGCTGAGCTGGAAAAACTCGAGATTCTCCCCCTGCTGCGCACCAACTCGGCGAGCGTTTATTTCGGCATCAACCGCGATGGCCGGGTCGGCATGCACATCAATTCCCGCGACGACGCCCGGGACTAGCCCGCCGGCGGAGCATCTGCTCCCTCCCCCTCCAATCCAGGGGTCTGTCACACAAATCTCACACGAAATTTTTTCGCCGGGATAATTTTGTGATCCACGGGCGGTTATCATGCTCGTATGAGTGCCCAAATCAGCAAAGCAAAGCCGGCCACCGGCCGCCAGATTCTCGTCATCGAGGATGAAACCGACATTGCAGGCCTGATCCGCCTGCACCTGCAGGACCTGTGCGATGACGTACGCCTGTGCCACGACGGCAAGGAAGGCCTGAGCCTCGCGCTACATCACGCGTGGGACCTCATTGTGCTGGACCTGCGCCTGCCGGGCGTGGGTGGCCTGGATATCTGCAGGGCGCTTCGAGAGGCCCGGGTGTTTACGCCGATTCTCATGCTGACCTCGAAGTCCGGGGAGCTGGACCGGGTGCTTGGCCTCGAGAGCGGCGCTGACGACTACCTCACCAAGCCGTTCAGCATCCTCGAGCTCATCGCCCGCGTGAAGGCGATCTTTCGCCGCGTCGAGCTGCGCGATGGTCCTGCCGACCAGCCGGACCCGGCCTTCGTCGCTCGCGGCCTGGAGATCGATCCGGACCGGCGCGAGGTGCGCAGCAACGGCGCGACGCTGGACCTGACCGCCCGTGAATTCGACCTTCTGCTGCATTTTGCCCGCAACCCCGGCAAAGTCTTCACGCGTGCGCAGCTGCTTGACCACGTGTGGGGCTACGGCCACACCGGCTACGAGCACACGGTGAATTCCCACATCAACAGGCTGCGCGCCAAAATCGAGAGCGACCCGGCGGAACCACGCATCATCGTTACCGTGTGGGGCGTCGGCTACAAGTTTGCGGACGGCGACGACGACCGTGCCTAAGACGCTCTACGGCCGCCTGGTCGCCGCGCTGCTGCTGCTGTTCGGCGTCACCGGGATTGTTTTCCTCGTTATTCTGCGGCTGTTCAATGACCTCTACTACAAGGAGGTGATGCAAACGCTAAACGGCAGCATCGCCATGTACGTCGTGGCCGAGGAGCAGCTGATCAGCGCGGGTGAGGTCAACAGCGACGCGCTCAGTGACCTGGCTACCACCGTCATGCTGGTCAACCCCAGCGTCGAGGTGTACCTGCTGGACGCGAGCGGCGCCATCATCGGGCATGCCGCGCCCGACGAAAAACTTCGCCGCCGCCGCGTTGACCTTGGTCCCTTGCGGACTTTCATCGACGCGAAAGAGCCGTTGCCCATCCTGGGCGATGACCCGCGCAGCGACAGCGTGCGCAAAGTGTTTTCGGCAGCGCCGGTCATGGATGGCGAGCAGCTGCAGGGCTACCTGTACGCGGTACTCGGCGGCGAGCAGTACGAAAGCGTCTCGCAGACGTTCCGCGCCAGCCATATCCGGCGTGTGTCGCTGTGGGCCATCGCCGTTACCATCGCTTTCGCTGCGGCCACAGGGCTGTTCGTGGTGTTCGCCCTGACCCGCCGGCTGCGCGAACTGATCCGTGGCGTGCAGGTATTCAAGGACAGTGACTTTCACACGCCCGTTGCCATTCCGGCGGCCGACCCCGACGGCGACGAGATCGACCGGCTCACGCAGTCGTTCAACGACATGTCGGAGCGCATCGCGGCACAGATTGAAGAACGCGATCATATCGACCAGCTGCGTCGCGAGCTAATCACCAACATCTCGCACGACCTGCGCACACCGCTGGCGTCCATGCAGGGCTACATCGAAACGCTGCTGCTCAAGGAAGGCACGATGGATCCGGCCGAGCAGCGCGACTACCTGGAAATTGCCACCCGGCACGGCGAGCAGCTTGGCCGCCTGGTCGAGCAGCTGTTTGAACTGTCGCGTCTGCAGTCGGACGGCGTTCAGCCAGTGATGGAGCCGTTTTCTCTCGCCGAGCTGCTGCAGGACGTCGCGCAGCAGTTCCAGCTCGCCGCGTCGAACAAGGACGTGCGCCTGCAGGCGGCCCTGCAGCCCGGACTGCCGTTTGTGCTCGGTGACATCAGCCTGATTGAGCGCGTGCTCGAGAACATCATTGAGAACGCAGTCCGGCACACGCCGGGCGGCGGCACGATTCGCATCAGCCTGTCAGCGCCCACAGACGAGGAAGGCACAGTGGCGGCGAGTCAGCGGGTGAAGGTGCAGATTGCCAACACGGGAAGCGACATCCCGGAAGACGAGCTGCCGCATATCTTCGAGCGGTACTACCGGGTGGACCCCGGTGCCGACGTTGGCGGCCCACTGAAGAAACGCACCGGGCTCGGGCTTGCGATCGTAAAACGCATCCTCGAACTGCACAATGCGCCCATTACCGTGACCAGTTCGCCAGCACAGGGCACGCGCTTCACGTTTACGCTGCCGGTCTGCTAGGTTTTTTTTGCCGGCAGCGTAGGCTGGCGAAACGAAGCGGGCACGCCGTCAGGCATCCACCAGCTGGCGCCGCATTGCCGCGAGGTCCTGCTCGACGCGGTTCAGAATGGCGCGGAATTCCGGCCCCTCCAGCACTTGCGCCCCGGGCAAACTCAACTCCAGGTACAGGTCATGCCAGCCGGCGTCGACGGCTTCGTTTAACAGTGCCGCTGCCTCATTGACGTTTCCGCGCATCGCCTCGACGACGGCCAGGCGCACCTGCATGCCGGGCGAATTCCAGCCGTTGGCCTGTGCCTCCCTGGCGACGGTGGCAGCCCGCTCCAGCCGCGTGGCAATTCGGGCAGGCGGCAGGTTGAGCTGCATTTCGGCGTGGGCCATCAGGCTGAGTATCCCAACCTGGCTTTCGGTTGACAGGCCCATGATGCCGGACTGCACGTCGGCATAGCCCAGGATCTCGAGTCCCTCTTCCAGGCGGCCGTCAACCAGGCGGGTAATCCCGGGCCACACCAACAGGGCGCGCTGCGTATCATCCAGCCCACCGAGGTGCCATTCCGGAACCTCTGCGAGCATTGCCTCCGACAGGTCCGCAATGCGCTGCCCCTCGCCAAGGCGCAGCAGAAGCAGGTAGTGCATGAGCCGAAGGTGGGGGCCGTCGACGCCCGCGACCTCGGCCTTGCCGAGCCACCCGCGCGCCGCTTCCTCCCTGCCGAGCATGGCGTACAGGCTTGAAGTCAGCATGGCGAGCTTGGGGTTATCAGGATGCAGTTCAGCGGCGGCCGTGGCGATCTCAACTGCGCCCACGAGGTTGCCGGCCTGGGACTCGACTTCCGCTGCCAGCAGGCTGGCGGACGCGGCCTCGTAACCCAGCGAGGTCATTCTGCGAACCGCCTCCCGCGCTTCGGTGAAGCGCCCCATCTTGAGATACGTTCCCGCCAGGTTGCTGTTGATCACCGGGTGCAGCGGGTCGGCTGCCCACGCATTCTGGTAAGCGGCAAGCGACTCCGTATACCGGTGCTCCTCGCCCAGCACTCCGCCAAGCCACATGCTGGCCATGGAGTAGTTCGGGTTCCGCTCGACCGCGGCACGCAGGGCCAGCTCCGCGGCCGCGTGGTCGCCACGAATCCACCGCAGCAGCCCCTGCGACGCGTAGGGCTCGGCCAGGTCCGGCCCCAGGGAGAGCGCTGTTGCGATCAACGGTTCGGCCTTGCGCTGTGCCACCTTCGGATCCATGTCGCCGTAACCCACGAGGAGAAGGTAGGCATCGGCGAGGCCGGTGTAGGCCGGCGCGTACTGCGGATCGGCGGCAATGGCCTGTTCGAAGAGTTCGACCGACCTGTTCAGAGACTCGGCCGTGCGCTGGTGCCAGTGGTGACGC
>JBCAXP010000416.1:0-4118 GCA_038533995.1 Pseudomonadota bacterium | reverse complement strand
TGGAGCCGCTGGTGTCGTTGAACACCTTGAATGCGTAGAGCGATGCGCCCTTGGCGACGCCGACGCCGAACTGGCCTTCGACGCCGAGACCGGCTGCGGTGCCGGCTACGTGCGTGCCGTGGCCGTTGCCGTCAAGCGGGTCGTCATCCGGAATGGGATCGTCTTCGACGCCCGGGTTGTAGGTCGGACCGGCAAAGTCGTAGCCACCGATAACCTTGACGGTGGGGAAGGTGCCGGGCTCAACGACGTTCTTGTCGTTCGCCGCGTACTCATCCGGGTCACCGGCGCCGCCGAGGCCGGCGTGCAGGTAGTCGATGCCACTGTCGATAATTGCCACGGTGATGCCTTCGCCGTCACCGTAAGCGTCCCAGACAGCCGGTGCGCCAACCCACGGCACACTGGCCGCGTTGTCCATGTAGTGCGTCGTGACGCGCGCAACGGACTTCACGCCAGGCAGGCCACGCAGGCGCTGCATGTTGGCGGGGGTGGTGCGAAGACGGATGCCGTTGGCACCCACCTGCATCGAGCTCAGCTCCTTGGAAGCGTAGGCACGCACCATCGGCCGGAAGCTGGCCTGCTGGTCGCGCAGGTGCTTCGCGTAGGCGATTTGCATCTGGCGGCTGGGCGGGTGGCCGACGTTTTCAAGGTACTGTGCGCGGAATTCCGCGACAGACGGACGCTCGAATTGCACGAACACTTCGATTTGATCGTTCGCGCTCGGCGCACGCTTCGCGACGCTGGCTTGAACCGCCGTTCGCAGGCTGATTGACGACACGTCCCGTGTCTGAATTTCGTTGGCCTGCGCGAATGGCGCAGCGCCCATGACCGCGCCCAGCAAAATGCTGGTGCTACGGCCAAGTGCTTTCCTCCACCTGGTTTTCATCTAGGTAATCCCCCGTGTGTTTCTGGTGAGCCGCCTTCTTCTTGATGAAAGGCGGCACCATATTCCATTGGTGTTCCGTGTATGCCATTGAACCTCGCAGTCACAACTCGCGTCTCTTACGGGCGCGTTCATGTGCCTCCGTCCGTTTGCTGCGGGCAACAAACGTCTCGACGAATGCGTGACTGTTCGGCTGATCGACAGACCCACGACACTATACGTACGCGCCCGTCAATTCAATAGACACGCGGCTCCATTGTGCTCTTAACCATAGCCCCCGGACCACTGCCGCCGGGCGGAGTTTGCGCGGTCCTCGCAGCGGCTTGCCGGGCCCCTTCGGCCAGCAACCGCTGATTTTCATACCGTGTTTCGCAATGTTAGAATTGTTATTCGCAACTTGCGAATTTAAGGACTCCAACATGTTGAAATCACAGGATGTCGTCATCGCGCTAAAGATCGCCCTGTCGGCAGACGCCCCGTGGACTCAGAGCCAGCTTGCCTACGAGCTCGGCATGAGTGCGTCAGAGGTCAACGCGGGCATCCGTCGCGGCATCGCCTGCGAGCTGCTTCACCGTGACAGGGACACGCGCAAGGTTCTCGTCTTGCGTCACAACCTGCTGGAATTCGTGCTGCATGGCCTTCGCTACGTGTTCCCGGCCGAGCGCGGCGCGCCCGCACGCGGCCTTGCTACCGGCGTGGCGCTCGACAAATTCCGCAGCCTGCTGGTGCGATCGTCGGATCCGCCCCCGGTATGGCCGGACACCAATGGACGCACCCGCGGCTACACGCTCAAGCCGCTCTACCCGTCCGTGCCGTTTGCCGCCCAGCGCGATGAGAAGCTCTACGAGGTGCTCGCGATGATCGACGCACTGCGTGACGGGCTAGGCGCAGAGCGGGAGACGGCGGCGGTGGAGATCAGCCGGCTGTTGAGCCCGGCCACCTGAGCGCGGGCTCACTCGCTCTTGTAGCCCGCGATTTCCTCGTCGCTGAATTTCACGCCGAGGCCGAGCGCGATGCGGTCGACGAAGTTGAAGTAACTGGTGATGAGGTTTACGTCCAGAATCTCGTCGTCGCTCAGGCCGGCGGCGCGCAGTTCTTCGACGTCAGCCTTCGTGACGGCGGCAGGCTCCACGGTCAGCTTGGCGGCGTACCGCAAAATTTTCTCCGACCGGTCAGACAGCACGTCGAAGTGCTCGCCCGACATGATCCGGTTCAGCTTCTCGTTGTCTTTCTCGTAGCGCGACAGCATTTCTGCGTGATGGCTCACGCAGTAGGCGCAGTTGTTGTTTGCCGCCACCACGACGCCGATGGCTTCGCGCTCGGCGCGGGCAAGTCCGGAGCGGCCAAACGCCAGTTCCATGTAGAGATCCAGGTGAGCCCGTAGCGCCCCCGGGTTCAGGCTGTGAACCTTGAGGATGTTGGCGATCTTGCCGCGCTTTTGCTTAAGCTCGTCGTAGACCTCGCGAAGTTCTCCCCTCGCGTCTTGCTCGTTGGTTTCGGTGATCCAGGACATCGTTAGCTCTCCCGCTCCGCGGCGCTACGTTGCAAACACCTGTGCATCGTCGGCGAAGGCCTTGATCTCCAGCGCGTTGCCGCTGGGGTCCAGGAAAAACATCGTGGCCTGCTCGCCAGGCTGGCCCTGAAAGCGTACCCGCGGCTCGATCAGAAAGCGGACCTTGGCGTTGCGCAATCGATCGGCCAGTGCGTGCCACGTGTCGAGGTCGAGGATGACGCCGAAGTGGCGCACGGGAACGGCGTCGCCGTCGACGTTGCTGCGCGTAACGGCGGATGCCGCGTCGCTGTCGAGGTGGGCGACGATCTGGTGACCGTAGAAATCGAAATCGATCCAGTGGTCGGATTCGCGGCCGGTGCCGCAGCCGAGCAGGCCGGCGTAAAAGCTGCGCGCCTGCTCGAGGTCGTGCACGGGAAACGCCAGGTGAAAGCGCGGCCGGTTATCGTTCATGAAGGTCGGGTTCATGAGAGTCCGGGCTCATTGGCTTGCGTGGCATCAACCGGCGAGCCAGTCGCGAGGGGGCAGGAAGCGCTCGTAAAGCTCCGCTTCACGGCTGCCTGCCTCGGGGTGCCAGTCGTAGTCCCAGCGCACCAGCGGTGGCATGGAGACGAGAATCGACTCGATGCGCCCCGCCGACTGCAGGCCAAACAGCGTGCCGCGGTCGTACACGAGATTGAACTCCACATAGCGGCCGCGCCGGTAGAGCTGGAAATGCCTTTCCTGCGCGCCCCAGTGCGTTTCGCGGCGCCGTTCCACAATCGGCAGGTAGGCCGGCAGAAAGTGATCGCCGACGCTGCGCGTAAGGCCAAAGCAGGTGTCGAAGTCCGGCTCGTTCATGTCGTCGAAGAACAGTCCGCCGATACCACGGCATTCGTCGCGGTGGCGCAGGTAGAAGTATTCGTCGCACGCCTTTTTAAGCGTTGCGTACCGGTCCTCGCCAAAGCCCTCGCAGGCCTTCTGCGCCACCTGGTGCCAGTGCACCGCGTCTTCCTCGAAGCCGTAGTAAGGCGTGAGGTCAAAGCCGCCACCGAACCACCACACAGGGTCTTTGCCTTCCGCCTCGGCGATAAAGAAGCGCACGTTGGCGTGGGTGGTGGGAACGTAGGGATTCTCCGGATGCAGCACCAGGGAGACGCCCATGGCCTCAAAGCGCCGGCCGGCGAGCTGCGGGCGCTGCGCTGTGGCAGACGGCGGCAGGCGCTCACCCATTACGTGCGAAAAGTTGACGCCGGCCTTTTCGAAGACCGCGCCGTCGCTCAAGACCCGGCTGTCGCCCGTACCGCCTTCGTCGCGGTTCCAGGCGTCAACGTGAAACGTGCCTTTGCCGTCGATGTCTTCCAGGCCCTGCACGATGCGGTTTTGCAGGTCGGTAAGGTAGTCACGTACGGCGTTCGCATCTACTGTCATGGGTCAGCCCTTTCTGAGTATTTTGCCGGTCAGTGCTTCGCGAATTTCCGAGGGGCCGGCGGCCGTCCCGGTTTCGCCCGCCACAACGCAGTCAACTTCGTCGCCGAGGTGACGGTGCACCAGCAGCGCTGAGCGTAGTGCCGGGCGCCCGCTGCGGTTGGCGCTCGTCGATACCAGCGGCATGCCGGCCGCCGTGCACAGAGCGCGAGCGGACTCGTGCCCGGGAACGCGCACCGCAACGCTGTTCGCACCGCTCCCGGACGACGCAGGCACGCGCATCGCAGCCACGTGGCCCGGACCGGTCACGTGGATAGTGCC
>JBCAXP010000415.1:0-4143 GCA_038533995.1 Pseudomonadota bacterium | reverse complement strand
GCGCAGGCCATAGGCACCGGAGAAGAACTCGAGGTTCTGCTTTACTGACAGCAAGCCGTAGAGCGAGAACTTCTGGGCCATGTAGCCGAGCTGCAGCTTGGCGCCTTTCGAGGCGGTTCTTAAGCTCAGGCCGGCGACCTTCGCGGTGCCGGAGGTAGGCCGGGACAGGCCACACAGCATCCTGAACGTGGTCGACTTGCCGGCGCCGTTGGGCCCCAGCAAGCCGAACACCTCGCCGCGGCGTACGTCGAAGCCGACGTTGTCCGTCGCGGTGAATGCACCAAAGCGCTTGGTGAGCTGGTCGCACTCCACCATCACGTCGCGCTCGTCCTCAACCGGGTCCATCCTTTCGGCAATGGGCGAACGGCCTGCAGGCGCGCCGCCGAGCAGGTCGATAAAGGCGTCTTCAAACCGTGGCGCCACCGGTTCCAGCCGGCCCTTTGCAGCGGTCGCAAGGGTCTGGACCGGCTGGGTGCTCGCGCCGTCGCCCAGCACCACCCGGACGGTGGCGCCCTGGATCACGCCGTCGCGCACTTGCGGCAGCGAGAGCGCTTTGGTGAGCAGGCGACGGCGCCCTGACTCAAGGCCGGCAATGCGATAGCTGCGGCCGGCGAGCCGCTCGGTCAATGCGCCGGGCGCGCCTTCGTACGCGACGTCGCCTTCATTGAGAAGCAGCACGTGATCACAACGCTCCGCTTCGTCGAGATAGGCGGTTGACCAGATGATCGCGATGCCCTCGGTGGCCAGCGCCTGCACCATTTGCCACAGGTCGCGGCGGCTGACCGGGTCAACGCCCACGCTCGGCTCGTCCAGCAGCAGCACTCGCGGGTTCGATAGAAGCGCGCAGGCCAGCCCGAGCTTTTGCTTCATGCCGCCGGAGAGCTTGCCGGCGAGCCTCGACGTGAATGGCTGCAGCCGGGTGAATTCCAGCATGCGGTCGAAGCGTTCTTGTCGCTCGGTTGCGCTCAACCGGCCAAGGTCGGCGTACAGGCGCAGGTTCTCGATGACGCTCAGGTCTTCGTAAAGCCCGAAGCGCTGCGGCATGTAGCCCGCGACGTCGTGAATGGCATCGGCGTCGGTCACGGTGTCGAGCCCCGCCACGCGAACCGCACCGCTTGTTGGCCGCAGCAGCGTCGCAATGAGCCGTATTAGCGTTGTTTTGCCCGCACCGTCCGGCCCGACGAGACCGGTTAGCTGGCCAAAGGGAATGGACGCGGTAATGCCTTTCAACGCCTCGGTTTCACCAAAGCGCCTTGTTACGTTGTCGAGCTCAATGGCCAGCATCAGAAATGAACGGTGACGGGCATGCCCTGGCGAAGAGCGCTGTCAGGGTTCTCCACGACGATCCGCAGCCGGTACACGAGGTCAGTGCGCAGCTCAGGGGTTTCGACCGTTTTCGGCGTGAACTCGGCGCGCGGTGACACAAAGCCGATTTGCCCGCGATACACCTGGTCTGTGCTGTCAGTGCGAATATCGACGGCGGTGCCCGGCACAACGTCACCGAGGTTTGGGCCGTCAACGTAGGCGCGCACGTAAACCGGGTTGTCGAGGGACAGCGCGTACAGCGGCTGGCCCGCTGCCAGCATGGCGCCGGGCTCGCGGGCGCGGGTCATTATCGTGCCGTCGCTTGTCGCAAAAAGCCGGGTGTCGTCGAGTTGGGTCTGCGCCTGCGCAAGCCGCGCCTGCGCGGCGACCACCGCTGCCTCGGCGGCGGCAATGTCTTCGGATCGAGGTCCCTCGATTAGCAGAGCCAGCGTCTCTTCATTGGCGGCAAGCCGGGCGCGGGCCTGGTTGCGCGCAGCGGCGGCTGCGTCCACCTGCCGCTGGCTGCTGACGCCGCTGGGCTTTAGCGTGACCTGGCGCTCGTAATCCTGGTCGGCTTTCTTCGCCGCAGCCTGCGCTTCGCGGACAAGCGCCCGCGCCTGGTCGATCTCCTGCTGCCTCGAACCGTTGCGCAGCGCCTCATAGCGCGCCTGCGCCTCGAGCACGCTCGCCTCGTTGATGGCAAGCGTGTCGAGAAACGGCTGGTTGTCGAGGCTCGCGACAAGGTCGCCGGCCTTCACGGCATCGCCCTCTTCGAAGTGCATTTCGCTGATGCGGCCGGCAACGCGAAACGCGAGCTCGAGTTCGCGAATGTCGACGTTGCCGTACAGGCGGCGGTCTGACGATTCGGCGTCTGACTGCCACGGCTTTAACGTGACCGCGACGCCCGCGGCGATGGCAATGACGAGGACGATAAGGATGGCGCGCACGTTCATGGCTGAGACTCTTTGCGAGGGGCGCCCGGAGCCGGGGCGGGAAAACGGGCGGCGAGGTTGAGGCGCAGCTGCTGCTGGATTTCGCCAATCTCTTTCTCGCCGATGCTGCTCCAGTTCATGTGCCTGAGCGTTGCCGCCCGCGCGGCCCGAAACACGAGCACCTGGCCCATGAGCGTGAGGGCACACAGGCGCGGCGCATCGTCGTCGGGGTCATCACCCGTGAGGCAGGCAACCAGTTCGCTGATGAGATCCAGCAGGCGACTCATGAATGAGCCGTAGAGAATGTCGAAGGCAGGGCCCGGGTCCTGCTGTTCGCGCAGAATCAGGCGCGCCCAGGCCGTGGTCTTCTCCTGGCCCAGCATCGCAGCGAAACCAAACAGGATCTTCTCGAGCGCGCCGAGCGCCGTGGCGTGCAGTTCGTCACCGCTGGCGCGGGCGGCTTCCAGCGACTGGCGGGCGACTGCGGCGACCGGCTGCATGCTGGCGGACACCTGGTCGGCAATGAATTCGAACACCGCCAGGTAAAGGCCTTCCTTACCGCCGAAGTGATACCCGATAAGCGCCTGGTTGACCTGCGCCGCGCCGGCGAGGCTGCGGCTGCTGGCGGCATGAAAGCCGTCACGGCCGAAGATTTCCGTGCCGGCATCCAGCAGCGCCTGCCGGGTCTGGTCCCCGCGAGTGGGTTTGGCTGTTGCTTCCATGGGCGAAATCTAATTTAAACGATTGAGTAAGTCAATCGTTTAAATTGTTTCCGCTCTCTTCCGAACCATGCGCCGGGACCATGAGCCAGGACCATTGGCGAGTGCCGTGATGGAAGCGGCACCGGCCGCAGGTATGATTCGGCTAACAGGACACTTAAGGGAGCTTTCATGTCAGGTCGCGTTCTCATTTCCGGCGGCACCGGGTACATCGCTGGTTACACGATCATGCAGCTGCTGGAGGCGGGCTATCACGTCACCGCCACCGTCCGGGACCCGCAAAACACGGCGGCCTTGAAACATCTTGTCGAACTGCCGGACGCCAGCGAACGGCTGGAGCTGGTAAAGGCAAACCTGCTCGGCAATGACCCATTTACGGAGTACGCGGCCAATGCAGACTACGTGCTGCACATGGCGAGCCCGTATGTGATCACCGTGAAGGACCCGCAGCGGGACCTGCTGGAACCCGCCGTGCGCGGCACGGAGGCGATGTTGGAGGCCTGCGCAAAGTCGAGCTCGGTCAAACGCGTTATCGTCACCTCGTCGATGGCCGCCGTCACCGACGAACCGGACGGCAGCCGCACGCTCACCGAGGACGACTGGAACGAGCGCAGCAGCCTCACGCGCAACCCGTACTACTTCTCCAAGGTGCGCGCGGAAAAAGCCGCCTGGGCGTTCGCCGAGAAGCACAAGCCGCAGTGGGACCTCGTCACCATCAACCCGTTCATGGTGCTCGGGCCAAGCCTCACCAGCCGCGTCAACGAGAGCCCCGGCGTTCTTTCCGACCTGATGAATGGCAAGTACCCCGCCATCTTTGCGCTGGCGCTCGGCATCGTGGACGTGCGTGACGTGGCCGCCGCGCACGTGCGGGCACTGACGGCGGAGCGCGCTAACGGGCGTTACATCTGCGCCGCCGGCGTGCGCTCCATGCGCGACATCATCGGTGTGCTGCGCGACAACGGCTTTGGGCACACGAAGCTGCCGTCGCTGTCACTCGAGTCGGACTTTGGCGTAAAGCTGTCTCGCTTCGCCGCGCTGTTCCAGCCCAAAGGCGTGCGCAGCTACCTGCAGACACATCTCGGGGGCACGCCGAGCTTCGACAATTCGAAGATTCGCGCGGACCTCGAGATGTGTCTGCAGGTAGCTGCGCACGCCTTTGGGCTGGAACAGCGCGGCGAAGCGAGACA
>JBCAXP010000414.1:0-4159 GCA_038533995.1 Pseudomonadota bacterium | reverse complement strand
TCGAGATGATGTTTGAAGTGAAAGTGGATGCCGTCACCGTGGTCAACAACCGCGGCAAGGCCAAGCGCTTCGGCCAGATCATGGGCCGCCGGCGTGACTGGAAAAAGGCCTACGTCAAGCTGGCGGAAGGCCACGACATCGACTTCCTGGGCGCGGAATAATCCACGCCCATTTTTGAAAGAATTTTGAGAGTAAAGGGCTAACGCCATGGCAATGCAAAAAGCCAAACCAACGTCGCCGGGCCGCCGTTTCAAGGTCCGCGTTATTGCGAAGGAGCTGCACAAGGGCAAGCCTCATGGCCCCCTCGTTGCGCACAAGAGCAAGAACGGTGGGCGTAACAACCAGGGTCGCATCACGACGCGGCACCACGGTGGTGGCCACAAGCAGCGTTATCGGATCATCGACTTCAAGCGCGACAAGGACGGTGTGCCCGGCCGCGTCGAGCGTCTTGAGTACGATCCGAACCGCAGCGCCGACATCGCGCTGGTCCTGTACGCAGACGGTGAGCGTCGCTACATCATCGCGAGCAAGGGCCTGAAGGCCGGCAGCCCCGTCATGTCTGGCAGCGAATCGCCGATCAAGCCTGGCAATTCACTGCCGCTGCGGAACATCCCGGTGGGAACCACGGTGCACTGCATCGAGATGAAGCCCGGCAAGGGCGCGCAGATGATGCGCAGCGCCGGCGCCAGTGCGCAGCTTGCTGCCCGCGAGGGCCAGTACGCAACGCTGCGTCTGCGTTCGGGTGAGATGCGCCGCATCCATATTGACTGCCGCGCCACGATTGGCGAGGTGGGTAATTACGAGCACAGCCTGCAGAAGCTCGGCAAGGCTGGTGCATCGCGCTGGCGCGGCAAGCGCCCGACGGTGCGCGGTGTTGCGATGAACCCGGTGGATCACCCGCACGGTGGTGGTGAAGGCCGCACCTCGGGCGGCCGCCATCCGGTGTCGCCGTGGGGCACGCCGACCAAGGGTTACAAGACGCGGAAGAACAAGCGCACGGACGGCATGATCGTTCGCCGGCGCCGGAACAAGTAAGAGGTATTGAAGCGTGCCACGTTCGGTTAAGAAGGGCCCATTCGTCGATTTGCACCTGGAAAAGAAGGTGCAGGTCGCCACGGCAAACAACGACAGGCGTCCGATCAAAACCTGGTCGCGGCGGTCGATGATCCTGCCCGACATGGTGGGTCTGACGATTGCTATTCACAACGGCCGTGCACACGTGCCGGTGCTGATTTCGGAAAACATGGTGGGTCACAAGCTGGGTGAATTTGCGTCCACTCGGACCTTCAAGGGCCACTCTGGCGACAAGCGCTCCAAGTAAGCGCCGCACAGTCACAGGAATTGCACAGGATTTAGAGAAATGCAGGTAGCAGCCAAACTTCGATACGCCCGCATCTCGCCGCAGAAATGCCGGCTGGTCGCTGACATGATTCGCGGCAAGCCCGTGGGCGAGGCACTGACCACCCTGGCATTTATGCCGAAGAAGGGTGCAGGAATCGTCAAGAAGGTGCTCGAGTCGGCCATTGCCAACGCCGAGCACAACAGTGGCGCAGACATCGATGAACTGCGGGTTGCCGCCGTCATGGTTGACGAGGCGCCTCGCTACAAGCGTTTCCGTGCGCGGGCCAAGGGCCGCGGCACCCGAATCATTAAACGTAACAGCCACATCACCGTTCAAGTCGCGGACGAATAGGCGAAAGAGAGTCCTTAATGGGTCAGAAAGTACATCCGATCGGTATCCGCCTTGGTATCACCAAGGATTGGTCGTCCAAGTGGTACGCAGACAGCGACGCGTTCCCGGATTTTGTCTACACGGATCACAAGATTCGTGAGTTCCTGCGCAAGAAGCTGGCGCAGGCCTCGGTGAGCCGTATTCAGATCGAACGGCCGGCAAAGAAGGCGCACATCACGATCCACACGGCGCGCCCCGGCATCGTTATCGGCAAGAAGGGTGAGGACATCGAGCGGCTGCGCGCGGAAGTGGCGGCCATGATGAAAAAGCCGATTGCCGACGTGCGTATCAACATCGCGGAGATTCGCAAGCCGGAGCTGGACGCCACGCTGGTCGCGGAAGGCATCGCCCAGCAGCTCGTGCGCCGCGTGATGTTCCGCCGCGCCATGAAGCGTGCGGTGACCAACACCATGCGCCTGGGCGCCGGTGGCATCAAGGTCAAGGTGTCCGGTCGCCTGAACGGCGCGGAAATCGCGCGCAGCGAGTGGTACCGCGAAGGTCGCGTGCCGCTGCACACGCTGCGGGCCGACATCGACTACGGTCTTGCCGAGGCGAAAACGACCTACGGCATCATCGGTGTGAAAGTTTGGGTGTTCCGGGGCGAGGTCTACGACACGCCGGAAGCCACGCAGGAAACCGCAGAAGCAGCGGCTCGCTGAGTCGCACCGGGTCGCTAACTGATTGAAGCGGCCCAAAGCCAGGAGAGATTAGAAAGTGTTGCAGCCAAAACGAACCAAGTTCCGCAAGCAGATGAAGGGACGCAATCGCGGCCTCGCTCTGCGCGGCAGCTCTGTGTCTTTCGGCGAGTTCGGCCTGAAGGCGACCGGCCGCGGGCGGATTACCGCGCGGCAGATCGAGGCTGCCAGGCGGGCAATGACCCGTCACGTGAAACGCGGCGGCAAGATCTGGATTCGCATCTTCCCCGACAAGCCCATCACCAAAAAGCCGCTGGAAGTTCGCCAGGGTAAAGGTAAGGGTAACGTCGAGTACTGGGTGGCGCAGATTCAGCCCGGCCGCGTGCTGTACGAAATGGAAGGGGTTTCCGAGGACGTGGCGCGCGAGGCATTTCGCCTGGCCGCGGCCAAGCTTCCCGTGGCAACCACCTTTGTGACACGGCAGGTGATGTGATGAAAGCCAGTGAACTTCGCGAAAAAACGGTGGCTGAGCTCAATGAGGAGCTGCTGACGTTGCGCAAGGAGCAGTTCTCGCTGCGTATGCAGCAGGCCACGGGCCAGCTGTCGAAGAACGACCAGTTCCGCAAGGTGCGGCGAAACATTGCGCGGGTAAAAACCGTGCTCACTCAGAAGGCCAACGAGGCTTAGGCCGAGTACTAGGCAACAACCGGTAGTCATTGAAAATGAGCGAAGAAGCAAACACTGAAAGCGCTACGAAGCAGCGCACCATCGTCGGTAAGGTCGTCAGCGACAAGATGGACAAGTCCATCACGGTGGCTGTCGAGCGCCTCGTGAAGCACCCGGTGTACGGCAAGTACATCCGCCGCACCACGAAGCTGATGGCGCACGATGAGGACAACTCGTGCCGCACGGGCGACGTGGTTTCCATCGCCGAGTGCCGGCCTTACTCGAAGCGTAAGGCGTGGCGACTGGTGGAAGTGGTCGAGCGCACCGAGAAGGCCTGAGTACTCAACAAAGAGTACTTAAACGAGATAACTGAACGAGATCTGGAAGCGATTAGTCATGATTCAGATGCAAACCATCCTCAACGCGGCCGACAACAGCGGTGCGCGACGCCTGATGTGCATCAAGGTGCTGGGCGGCTCGAAACGTCGTTATGCCGGCGTTGGGGACATCATCAAGGTGAGCGTCAAGGACGCCATTCCGCGCGGCAAGGTGAAGAAGGGCGAGGTCTACAACGCAGTTGTGGTACGTACGCGCAAGGGTGTGCGCCGGCCCGACGGGTCACTGATCCGCTTCGACGGCAACGCAGCGGTGCTGCTTAACCAGCGCCTTGAGCCGCTTGGCACTCGCATCTTTGGCCCCGTGACGCGCGAGCTTCGTTCGCAGCGCTTCATGAAGATCATCTCGCTTGCGCCGGAAGTGCTGTAGCACACCAGGCAGCAGCATTAGGTAACAGTAGCAAGACTTAACTTTCGAGTAACGACTGATGAACAAGATCAAGAGTGGCGACCGGGTCATCGTGATTGCCGGCAAGGACAAGGGCCGCACTGGCATCGTCACGGGTTTCGACGATGACCGCGTCTTCGTGGAAGGCGTTAACGTGGCGCGCAAGCACACGAAGCCGAATCCGAACGCCATGCCGCCGGTGCCCGGCGGTATCGTCGACAAGGAAATGCCGCTTCATCGTTCGAACGTGATGCTGCTGAACCCCGAGACGAACAAGGGCGACCGCGTTGGTATCCGCACGCAGGACGATGGCAAGCGGGTGCGTTTTTTCAAGTCGAACGAC
>JBCAXP010000413.1:0-4167 GCA_038533995.1 Pseudomonadota bacterium | reverse complement strand
CGACTTTGTGCAGATGTACGAGGACGACGCGTCAATGAACGGCTACCGCTACGATCGTCACGTGGAAGAAAAAGCGGTCGAGATGTTCTCCGCCAACGTGGTCGAAGCGGTAGCCGTTCATTGACGCGTCGTCCTCGTACATCTGCACAAAGTCGAGTGCGAGCCGGTGGTACGTCGCCTTGATGGTACGGAAACGGTCATTGGAGAACTCGACGCCCTGCGCTGCGAGCTTGCGAAAGAACGCCTTGAGAATATCGATGCTCATTTTCGACAGGCCTTTCGACTTGTCCTCGGCGCTCAGCACCTGGTGCTTGTGGTCGTACTTGTCGGCAATGTCCACCTGGCAGATGCGGTTGTTGGCGTAGTTGCGGCTCATCTCACTCAGCACGCCCACCTCGAGTCCCCAGTCAAACGGGATTCGAAGGTCTGTCACCACGTCCCGGCGCAGCGCGAATTCGCCCGCCAGCGGGTAACGGAAGCTGTCCATGAACTCCAGGTATTCGCTGGTGCCGCACACCTGGCGCAACGTGCGGATCATCGGCGTGACGAGCAGACGGCTCACGCGGCCGTTGATGGCATCGGAACTGACGCGAGCGTAGTAGCCCTTGCAGAACTCGTAGTTAAAGCGCGGGTTGGCCACCGGATAGATCAGCCGTGCAAGCAGGCTGCGGTCGTAGGTAACGATGTCGCAGTCGTGCAGGGCGATGGACTCGGCACGGCCGGTGGCCAGCACATAGCCGTAGCAGTACCACACGTTGCGCCCCTTGCCGGCTTCCGCCGGCGCCAGGCCTTCCTCCGCCAGACGCTTGTCCACAGCACGCAGGCGCGGCCCGTCATTCCACAGGATGCGATGGTGCTGTGGCAGATGACTGAAAAACTCAATGGCCTCGCGAAACTGGTCTTCATTGGCCCGGTCCAGGCCAATGACAATCTGGTTCAGGTAGGGCACCTGCGCAACTTCCTGCACGATGTTCTGCAGCGCCGGCCCCTCCAGCTCGCTGAACAGGGACGGCAGCACGAGCCCGAGCTTGCGCCACTTGGCGAAGCGCGACAGATCGGCTTCCAGGTACTCGACGGGGCGGCGCGACAGGTTATGAAGCGTCGCGATGCTGCCGTTCTGGTGAAAGTCTGCCATTCAAGTAACTCCTGTGAAGTCGCTGTGGGTAGCGCGGGATTTTAAGCCGCCGGATACCCGTCGAGAATCTCGAGCACGGCCTCCCGCCAGCCCGCCGGTCCGTGTTTCGTTGTGCGGATCACTCGTGATCCGGACCGCACCGGCATAGCATGCCCGTGCCTGCCCTTCACTACCACGGCAATGTCGGCCAGCGCCAGCATTTCGAGATCGTTGGGACCATCGCCGAGAGCCACCGAAACGACTTGCCTGGGCGCATCGCATTGCTCGAAGCGGCCGTGCAGCCCGGCCACCGCGTCGGCCTTGTCAAACTGCCCCATGACGTGCACGAAGCGCCCGCCGCGTACGCAGCGCAGATTCTGCGCAGCCATGCGGTCGGCAAAGGCGGTGAGATGTTCTTCGGTGTCCTGCCAGAGCAGCGGCTCAGAGGCGGCACGCTCATTGGCAGCATCTGCCTGCGCAGGCTCAAGGCCGGTCTCGCGCACAATGCCCTGAGTCGCCAGCTCGGCGAAGGTGGTAAAGCGGTAACCGCCGTCACTGCGCGCGGCGGACAGCGCGTCCTGCAGTTCGGCCCGGGACGGTCCCTCACTGACGCAGCTGTCGCCGGCGTCGGCCGCGACCGATGCACGGGCGTCAAAGTAGCCGGGCGGGATAAAGGTTGCCGCACCGTTTTCCACGATGTACGGATGCGTGTTGCCGAGCGCGATACGCAGCGGCAGCAGTTCCGCGCGGGTCTTGCTGCTTACCAGCACCAGCGGCACGCCGCGCGCCTCGAGAGCATCGAGCGCGGGTGTCGCCTCGGCCCACGAATAAGTGTCGTGATCCAGGAGCGTGCCGTCGAGATCCGAAAAAACGACCAGGCTCGGTGCACCGCTCATCGAAACAGCGGACCCGTGTGTGCGGTAAACCGGTGATCGGCATTGATAGCGATAACGCCGGCCGCCAGCGCGGGCAGCATGGCGAGCTGGTGGCGCGTCAGGCGCTCGAAGTGACTGACAAAGTGTCGCAAGGCCTCGCTGCTGACGAGGGCGCGGGCAGGGTCGACTTCCGTCTCGCTCTCCCGCCGTTCCTTCAGAAGCTGCTGCTCCTGCTGGCCGCGCCAGTGAAACACGCAGTCGAAATCCGGCGCCGCCAGCAGAACCAGGTAGTCGATGCGCGCGAACAGCGCCCGGTAGGCACCGGCGAGCTGCTCGTTGACATACGCACGCCAGGAGCCGTCCGGGTCCTCTTCCTGCTCCAGCGCATTGACGGGATTGCCCAATGCATCCGGCGCCTGCGGTGGGCAACCGACGCACCAGCCCTCCAGCACAACAATGTCGGGCACACCCTGTTCAATCGGCCACTGCTCACGCGGTGCACGATCGTCCGTTGCCTTGTCGAACAGCGGCACCGCAAACGGCTCCGACCGCGACGCATCCAGCAGCGCGTCGAGGGTTTCGTGCGCGAGTGGAAGGTCGTGGGTGCCTGGCACACCGCGCGTAGCAAGCAACGGATGCACCTTGGCACCGAGCTGCTCACGCGCCGCGCGTGTCAGGTAGAGGTCATCGAGGGACAGGACGGCACAGCGAAGGCCTGCACCATTCTGGAGCATAAGCGCCAGAAATTGCGTCATCGTGGACTTGCCGCTGCCCTGGCAGCCGTTGACGCCAACCAGCAGCGGCTTTCCCGCAGCGCGAGCGCGGCGCGCGAGCGCAGCCGCCAGCGGCGCAACGTGATGCCGCAGGTCGTCAAGGTAAGTAGCCGGCAAACCAATGCGTTGCTGCAGTGACACGGCCTCATTGCTGCGCGCCGCGTCGGAGAAAGCCTGCGTCGGTGGCACAGCGTTGGAACCTGCTTCGTCGGAGTAATTCATCGTCGGTTATTCTGCCAGTTACCGGCGCGACTCGCGCTAGAGCTTTCATGCAGAATCGGGGCCAGCCTCAAGAAACACCGCAGTATGCCCCGGAACACACACACCTGTCTCATCCACATCGCAGAACTCGCCGTCGCCGCCAAACTGCGTCGCGTTGGTTGCCAGCACCGGAGTCCATTGCACTGCGGTCACACCCGCCGCCGCGAACGCCACGCGCCGCGACGGACCGAAGTTGGCAAGCAGCATGCGCGCGCCCTCGGCCTGATCCCAGTGCAGCATTAGCAGCTCATCGTGCAGCGCCGCGGCCCTGAAGCCACGACGCTTCTGAGCGCGCAGCACCGAGTCGCGACTGCGAAGACTGATCAGTGAGCGATAAAGCGCTTCGATCTCGCGGCCCGGCGATCGCGAACGTTCCTCCAACGGCAGCACTGAGGAGTCAAAGCTCGCCACCGCTTGCGGGTTGGGCAGGCGCAATGAGCGATCGAACTGCGGATCGCTCATAAATTCGCGACGCCGCCCTCGCGCCACAGCGCGCCCGAGCTGTTCGTTGTGGTCCGTGAAAAAGCGGAAGGGCGACGACGACGCGAACTCCTGCCCCATGAACAGCAGCGGCGTGGCCGGTTGCAGCAACAACACCGCCGACGCGACGCGGTACCAGTCCAGGCCGGTGGCGTGATGCAGGCGGTCGCCCATGGCGCGATTGCCGACGTGATCGTGATGCTGCAGCGCGTAGTGAAAGTGCCATGCCGGAACGTCCCGCGCTCGACTGCCCCGCGGCCCGCCGCAAAAGGCCGAGTGGTCGCCTTCGTAGTGAAAGCCCTGGTTGAGCGTTCGCGCCACCGCATCCAGGGCGCCGCTGTAGTCCTGCAGGCGCCCCGCCGTCTCGCCGGTGCCGAAGCGGCGCAGTGACCAGTAGAAATCGTCCACCCAAACCGCGTCAAAGCCGTGGCCGCCCTCGTCGGCGGGCTGGAGGTAGCGCACTTCATTTTCATGCGATTCCGCGACGATTAGCACCTTGCGCCCGGCCGGCACCGCGGCACGCGCCGCTGTCGCCAGTTCCTGCATCAGGTGCACAGAAGAGCGGTCAATGAGCCACTCGGTGGCGTCCAGCCGAAGTCCGTCGCGGAATCGCATGAAAATGAAGTGCGCTACCTCCAGCCCGCCGACGAGGGCGGCCACGGCT
>JBCAXP010000412.1:0-4197 GCA_038533995.1 Pseudomonadota bacterium | reverse complement strand
ATCGCGGCGACGATGCCCGCAATGAGCGGCATTCGGGAAGCGCTGCCGGCGGGAGGCGATGACTGCGCACTCGCAGAACCGGGAACGGTCGACTCCGGCGGTGACGGTGCGGGCGTGGCAGGCCGGGACTCCGGAGTATCTGCAGGGTCCCTGGGCGCTGACACTGGCGGCTCAGTCTTCGCGGATGCCGCGCTGGCCGCTTCCGAGGCTTCCTTCACCTTTCGGCGCGCTGCCTCCAGCACCTCCAGTACCTCGGCGGTCTCTATCTGCTCTCGCACCCGGTCTACATTGCGGCGCCGCTGGTTGGCCGGATCCGACAGCGGCGGGTTGGCGGCACGGCGATCCCTTGAGGGTGCCTGCGGACGGGTCGTGCTTGAAGCTTCTTCTTCGTCTTCGTCGACAACAAGTTCGTCGAGGAGTTGGGCGCGCTGCAGGCGATAGGTATGCGGGTCGATAAGCCCACGATAGTTGTCGCGGGCAAGCTCGCTCAGCACTTCGCTGACTTGTCGCCGGGTGGAGCTCATTAGTCGATTACCCTGACCAGCCTGAATCCGGTCACAGGATCGGCGTTGCCTGAATGCTGCCGCGACAGCGAGATCGAGCAATTCGACAGGCTGTCTGTATAGGCTCCGCCGCGGGCCTGCACGCCGCTACCAGCGCGTACCCACTCCTGCGCATTCCCCACATAGTTATACAGCCCCCAGCCGTTGCGGTCACCGCTGTTGACGCTGACAAGGCCCAAACCCTTGACGAGCTGTCCCTGAATGTCACGAATCTGGCAGTTGTAATCCCGGGAAGGCTGACTGCCATTGGCCCCTGCCGCGTGCTCCCACTCGTCCACGGAAGGCAGCCGGTAGTTCGCCGCCGTTACGCCGGACAGCCAGTTGATGAATTTCTCCGCATCCGCGAGCGACACATCCGTTAGCGGCAGGTTCTCGGCGCGCGCCGTGTAGCTGCATTCGCCGCTGATTCGGCAGTAATCAGCGTATTCACCCGCCGTGACTTCATAGCGCGTGATCGCGTACACCTGGCCACCCGGCGCGGCCGGCACGACCACCAGGTCAGGGCCGCGTACGTTGCCGGGCAGGTTGTCATAGCACACGCCGCGGCCGCCGCGGCTGCCGTAGCCGGCCAGCGACGGCGTGCATGCCTTGCCGGGGCGCGAAGCGGTTTGTGTCGGCGTCGTTGTGGTTGCCGGCGGCGGTGTAGTGGTTGGCGGCGGGGTGACGGTGGCCACCGGTGGCGGCTCCTGCACCGGCGGCGTCACCACTGGCGCCGTCAGCGACAGCGATGCGAGCGTCGCGTTGCCACTGAACAACGAGCGCCCCGCCGTCAGGAGGCCCTGCGCCTGTTCGTAGTCGCTGCGCTCGAGGCGCCTGATGCGCGACGCAAGAAGGTCAGCGTATTCCTGCTCGGTACTTGCGTAGTTGTCGTCCTGCGCCCTGACCGTGCCAAGCAGGCTCGTGAGCCCAGCGACATCGCTCGCGCTGCCAGACGACAGCGTGTTGGAAACGCGCTGGCGGTTATTGCGTCGGTCGTAGTCGTCCCGGGCCTGCACCAGCGACGCGCGGTCCGGCATGTACTCGAGGCCGGCGTTGGCAAACCGCAGCGCCGCATCGAGGCTGCCGCGCTCGGCAGACTGTCCGGCAAGCCGTTCGTACGCGCTCGCCAGGGCGTCGGGCGCCGTCGTGGTAAGGAACGTGTCGTTGGCCGGCAGGGCCTGGCTCAGCGTCGCCAGGGTTGCCTTGGCCTTGGTTACAGAATCGGCGCGCGCCTGCACCAGGAACGTCTGCTTGTCGCCTTCGATCTTCGCAAGGCGGTTCTGCTGCGCACGCTCGGCCTCGAAGGCGGCTCGCGCAGCCTCCACCAGTTCCCGCTCGGTCTCGATCTCCGCAAGCTGCGCAAAGCGCAGGCCGCGATCGAGCATCGCGTTGGCCTCGGAGAAACGCTGCTCCAGCCGCCGCTCGGTTGCCTGGCCGAGGTAGAGGCGCGCCGCCTGGTCGCGCCGCGCTGACAGGTACGGATCGTCCGCTGCCATCATTGAGCTGAGTGCGGCCAGCTCGTTGCGAACTTCGTTGTCCCAGTTGTCGTTGTACTGCGGCGACGCAAGCAGCGCATCGAGGCGATCGCGCCGTTGCTGCAGCTGTTCGGCCTGCACCTGCCGCTCGTTCGCATCGCGCTGGCTGCGAAGATCGGCGAGCGTACTGGAGAGGAGTTCGGAATCAGGAATCACCACGAGCGAATCGGTCGCAAGCTCAATGGCGGCATCCCAGTTGCCGGCGGCCGCCTCGGCCCTGGCAAGCTCGGTAAGGCGTCGGCCCACCTCGGCCCGGCCATTGGTCAGCAGCGGGTCGGTGGGGCTGACGGCGGCAAGCTGGTCGAGCGTCTGCAACAGTGCGCTCGCAGTTTCCGTACGGAACGTGTCAGCCCGAAGACCCTGCTGGAATTCGTCCCTTAACGCTTCGATGCGCGCCTGGCGCTCCGCCGCGAGGCGCTCGCGCGCAGCCTCGTCAGCCAGCGTCTGCTGGAGCTGCTCCGAAGTGTCGATCTCGGTGTTTTCCGCCAGGAGCGAACGCTCCAGCGTCTCGCCGGGCTGCACGTTCAGGCCGAGCTGCACCTGCGCACGCGCCTCGTCGTAATTGGTTGCCGCGCGCGCCTCGCGTGCACGCGAGAGATATGCCTGCCCCAGACCCGAGCGTGCCTGCTGCAGCATCGCGGCATCGGCACCGGCATCGACCAGTTGCTGCAGGAAATCCTGCGCACTGCCCGTGGCTGGCGAATCTAGGCGCCCTGCCTGCACCGCGCGAAGGAACTCGTCGAACAAACCGGTCATGCGTGCCGTATGGCTGTCTTCCGCTGCGGTGATTCGATCCCGCTGGGTCTGCACGAACGTTTCGTCGAGCACCGGAGAGTAGCGCTGCAAAAGGCCAGTGGCCTGGACCCACTCCCGGCTCTCTACCCGGTCGTCGAGCACCGACGACACGATGCTGCCGGCTCGCGTGCGCGCAGCGGCGAGCACCTCGGATTCAGCGTTCAGCTCGCCCAGTTCGAGCAGCGTGTCGCGAAGCGCGGCAATGTCTTCGACGGACGCCAGCCCCGGCGCCGCTGCCGCCACCTGCGTCTCAAGCTCCTCGATGCGCGCGGCCATCTCGATACGCCGCTGCCTCGCGGACACCGAGTCAAGCAGGTCCACCATCGTGGCATCGTTCGGAAACTCTACCAGGCCCGCCTCGAGCAGCTGGCGTGCAAGGCCAAGGTTGAGGTCGTTTTCAAGCTGCGCCTCGGCCGCCTCCGCGTAGGCGCCCGACAGGCGCGGGTCGGTGAGCAGCGTGCTGTCCGGTGCCACCTGGCGCATGATCGCGAGCACGTCGGTGATGTCGTCCTCGTCGTCCTTTGGCAGCAGTGCGCCGGCAGCCAGCAGGTCGTTGTAGCGCGTGGTCTGACGCAGCTCTTCCTGGCGCTTGCCCTCGTCGACGCGCGAGTCAATGCTGCTGACGCGCTGCGAGTCGGTAAACAGGCTGCGAAGTTCGCTCACAAAGCGCTCAGCGGCCGGATAATCGTAACGGCCGCGGCTGGCATCGATCTGCTCGTTGATACGCCGTTCGTACGCATCGATGACGCGGTCCTTCACGGTGCCGAAGATATCGGACTGGTCTCCGTCCGGCAGTGCCAGCACTTCCGGCAGCACCTGCCAGATTTCCTCATCGGTACCGTCGCGCAGGCTGACGACGTACTGCTCCATCTTGCGCTCGTGTAACCACGGCGGAATCACCACACCACCGAGCACGGCCAGCATGACCGCGGCCGCCGCGGAGGCACCAATGACGAGCCCCCGGCCCGACTTTTTCGGCATCAACTCATCGAGGAAGTGCATCGCCGACGCTGACCGGTCGTCCCTGTCGAAGGCCAGGGCACGCACCAGCGCACGGTACTCGCGTTTACTCAGCCCCTTGATGGTGGCGGGTGTGAGCTTCTTGGTGCGCGCAACTGTGGCTTTCTTCTTGCCGAACGGATGTTTGCCGGCCAGCAGCTCGTATGCGGTGCAGCCCAGCGCGTAGATGTCGTCGCGCTTGTCGGGCTCGTCGCCGTCCAGCATTTCGCAGCTTGCGTAGGCCGGCGTCAACGCACCCAGCGTGCCCGCATCGAACAGGGTTTTCTCGCCCTCGGCATCGTCACTGTGTTTGGCGGCGCGCGCGA
>JBCAXP010000411.1:0-4199 GCA_038533995.1 Pseudomonadota bacterium | reverse complement strand
ATTGACCGCCGGCTCGACGGGAGCCAGCAATGAGCGCGCCGGTCAATGAAACCGGTTGCCGCCGCCAGGAACGCCGGCGGCAGCACGTGTTTGCTGTCGAAAAACTGAATGTGCTTGTCGGTTGAGGCAATGGCGTCGAACACCTGACGGGTCTGCGGCATCGACGAATACGGATCGTTACGTGCGGCGAGAAAGGTCACCGCCGCGCGCTCAATGCCGTCGACATGATTGCGTGGCGCAACGGGGGAGCGCTCGCGTTCAACGTACGGCGGCACCATGACGAGCACGGAGCTTATGCGCGGTTCCACCGACGCAAGCAGCAATGTCATCTGTGCCCCCATGCTGTAGCCGGTGGCAAATACTGCTGACGTGTCCAGATCTGGCTGCTCATCCGCCCAACGCAACGCGAGCCGGTAGTCACGGACAGAGTTGGCGATCATCTGGTGATAAGGGCGCGGGTTCTCGCCATGGGCGAGCGCGATGATCTCGCGTGGGCCGATGCCGTCGAGCTTGCGTTCACCGTGCAGGCGAGCGTCGAGCGCAAGCACTGCGTAACCGTACGACCGCAGATGCGTTGAGATGTCGTCGCCGAACAGCGGCGTATCGTCTCGCGCCCAGATGGTCAGGTCGGTGCCCATCGGGTGCAGTGCGAGCGCCAGCGGCACCGGGCCGTTTACGTCTGCTGGCATGGCGAGCACGCCGTTGACGCGCTGGCCGTCGTCCGAGGTGAATTCCACGCGGTAGCGCTGACCCGTCGCGTCGGCTTCCATGGATGTCCGGGCAGCGTCGACGGGGAATCGCAGGTCAATGCTCAACCATTCGTCGAGCAGTTCTCGGCTCTCACGGTCAAGCACCGGGCTTACGTCCTGTGCCTTGACGCTGATCGCGGTCAATAGCAGGCAAAACAACACGGTGATGGCTCTTGGGTATGACATGGCAGGTCTCATTCGTTAATCGATGGAGACCAGCCTACCGGCCCGGTTGTCAAATAATGTTCAAATGCCCTTGAGTGGCAGCGTCGGTTCCGACGAGGGCTTGCCAACTTTGTACTCGTTCCAGACCTGAAGGCATTTCGGGGTTATGTTGCAAGCTGATTGCGACCGAGCCGCGATCGACGCTATTTTCGTCAGAAGGCGCCCGAACACAGAAGGCGCCAAAAAAACAAAAAAAAGGAAGAACAACAATGAAATCCCTTCTGATCAGCGCACTGATTGCTACTGCAAGTATCGCCGGTACGGCCAGCGCCGCAACAATATCCATTGGCCAGCCCGGCGATTACGCCTTCAGTTCACGCGACATCGACTGGGATCAAAACGTCGAATCCGAGTCGGCCCAGGTGATCAAGGGCGGTGCGCACTTCAACTACAACGTTGACGGTGGCGCGACGCCCTGGGGTTCAGGCACCTGGTTGTACAACGGCTACGTCGAAGTGACGTTCACCGTGCCGGCCGACACGCTGGTAATCCAGTTCCAGGCCGATGCGAACGACGGCGTCGCGGAGTTCATCGTGGACGGTGTCTCGCTTGGTACGTACAACACCAACAACGGCGGCTGGTTTCCGGTAGTGATCAGCGGGCTTTCCAACACCACGCATACGCTGCGCGTGAACCGCCTGAGCGCGGACCTTGCGTTCGACAACTTTGGCGCGGTATCCACCGCGGTGGTTCCGGTGCCTGCGGGGGCTCCGCTCCTGATCAGCGCGCTGGGCGCATTGGGTGCTGTGCGCTGCCGCCGCGCGGCTTCAGGGGTTTAAGCCGCTCGGGGCGCTGCGCCCGTCCGCCACTTTCACCGTGCGAACAATTCGCAGTGGCTTGCGCCCTGGGGTGGTTCACGCGGCAGCCAGACTCGGTCGCCGAGGATGTTGAGCGATTCGTTGCCCTGTGACCTGGTATTCGTGAAGTAGGTCCAAAGCGCCAGGGATAAGCCTTCTCAACTGGACCCAGCGCGGTGTCACCTGCGCGTAACCGTGCTCGGATACGCTCTGCACAGTCACGGCGGAATTCACTCATGCAGAGCATTCGCGTACCCCACGTCCTCTTGGTACTCAAGGCCATTGTTGTCTGCGCCATACCTGGCATTACGTACGCGCAATCCATATGGTCCGGGTTGGACGTTGCGTTCTCGAAAGCGCCATTTGCCGATCCGACAGAGGCTTCAAGTCAGGACCGGATTACTGACCAGGTGTGGATCACCCGTCAGACCAAGCAAGGGATCTACAACATCCGCCAGGAACCGTTCTACATCGCGGACTTCAGTCCGGCAGACACCGAATGGGCCTTCGAGGGTCTCAATTTCAACCCCGACACCGTGAGCGCGGAGGCTTACTCCAGCTTGAACTTCAGCGACTGGAAAACTGCGCTGGGTGGACAGGGCGCGCTCGTAAATAACATTCTCAACCGGCCTGGCGTCGTTCACCTGATTACCGATGACATCTACATCGACATCCAGTTCACGGCGTGGGGCCAGAGCGGCGAAGGTGGGGAGGTTGCGTACCTCCGTGGCGCTCCTCCGGCGACGTCGGTTGAGGTCGCCGGAGTTGTCACCGATACGCAACTGTTTCTGGCGGCCTGCCGGAATGCTGCGACTGGTCAGACCGTGTTTACGCAGTCTGTTACCAGTGACGGGAGCTGGAATTGCACGGCCAATGGCCTTGAGGTGGAGTCCGGCGACGGCGTACTGAAACTGCTGCGCGGCCAGGCAGTGTGCGACGCTGGCCCCTGCGAGATTTCCGGTGACATGAGCGGCGTTCAGGCAACCACCGTCATCTGCCGCAACGTGTCTACGGCACAGTCAGTGTTTGTCGCGCCAACGGCCAACACCTTCGACTGCGTGGACGCAGGTTTGAGCGTGCAGGACCAGCAGTTCCTGCAGGTGGTGATTTTTAGTACGGCGCTACCGACCGGCCCTGGCATACTCGAGCTTTCTTTCGACGACCCCGTCGCTGGTTTTCATGACGAGATAACCGTCCATGGAGTTGTCGTCGACGCGGTAGAAGCTCAGCCCCGAGAAATGCAGGGCGTCATCGTCAATTCGCACTAGCGGAAACGAGATGTAGTCGGGCTTGTCTTCCCAGGCAACGAACTCGTTCGTGAAGTGCTTCACGCGCAGGGCAAGCGAGTCGCCTTCCGGAATGAGCAACAGAATCTCGTAGAAGCTGACGCCATCGTCATCAAAGAGCTTGAACAGGCCAACCATCGAACCTGCCGATGGCGCGTTCCAGACCTGTTCGAAGCGGCTGCCAAACGCCGTGCCCGTCCACGAACCTGTCAGCCACGCGACGTCGTCGAGGCTTGCGGCCGGCCTCGCCTCCGGATCGTCGAGCTTGTAGGTGTGTTCAGTGCGCTGAGACTGCGCCAGCACGGCGCCGGATGTCAGCAGCAGGGAGAGCAAGGCGACAAGCGCGGAGGCGACTATCTTGTTGTGGAGCATGGCTGGTCTCCGTCGGTTCCCGGAAGTTCATCATAGCGCACGGCGACGCTGTGCCACGCTCGACTGCGGGGCGGAATACGATAGTATGGCGTCCTGCTACCGCAGGCCGGTCTCCCGGCCGTCGGCGGCTGACCTCAACAGACAAGGAGATCGCCCATGAAACGCGCAGCTCTTGCCACTGCCGCACTCGTTCTCGCCGCCTGCTCGGCCAGCGAGACACCAACGGACGCACCCGCCGAAGCGGCAGTCGACCAATCCGTTGAAGAAACCGTCGATGCAGGACCCAGCGTCGTCGGCGAGGAGGTCAGCTATGAGGCCGGCGGTGTCACGCTGAAGGGCTATCTCGCCTACGACGAAAACCAGGACGGCCCGCGCCCGGGCGTGCTGGTCGTGCACGAGTGGTGGGGACACAACGACTACACGCGTGACCGCGCCCGTCAGCTTGCCGAGCTTGGCTACACGGCGCTTGCGGTCGACATGTACGGTGACGGCAAGCAGGCCGATCATCCTGAAGACGCGCAGAAATTCATGATGGCGGTGTTCAACGACATGGACGCCGGTGTCGCGCGTTTCCTGGCTGCGAAGGCACTGCTTGAAGAACATGCGAGCACCGATCCGGAAGAAACGGCCGCCATCGGCTACTGTTTTGGTGGCGCAATCGTGCTGCACATGGCGCGTACGGGCGAGGACCTCGCTGCCGTTGCCGCGTTCCACGCCGGGGGGCTTGAGACCGGCAACGATGCCGCCAACATCAAGGGCAAGGTTTTCGT
>JBCAXP010000410.1:0-4250 GCA_038533995.1 Pseudomonadota bacterium | reverse complement strand
TCGCGATTGAACCGCAGAATGTCACGCACCATTCGGTGAAAGGATGGGCGGAAAAGGTTGCTCCGCTGCGCGAAGAGCGAGTTGAGTGACTGCCCCGCCCACTCCAGCCCGGTGCGCTCGCACAACACGCTGAAGCTCATCTCGCCGGGCTGTGTGTCCACGCCCAGGTCGGCAAGGAGCCGTGTGAAGCGCGGGTAAGTACGTTCGTTGTAGACGATGAAGCCGGTGTCAACGGGCAGTTGCCGCCCGTTGTCGGTAACCTCGACCGTGTGAGTGTGCCCGCCTGGGTAGTCGTTTGCCTCGAAGATATCGACGTCGAAGGCTTCGTGGAGCTGCCGCGCGCAGGCCAGCCCGGAGATGCCGGCGCCGACAATGGCGACACGAGGTTTGCGCGCTATACCTGTTCCGCTGTCGCTCATAAACAAAAAATGATCAGGAAGAAATCGGGAGACGGCGGCTCACCGTCAGGCTGCCCGGAGCATACTATACGCGGCGAAAAGCGGACAACACGACACCGGGTATGAGATGTACCAGACTGTTTCCGATCGCGTTTTCAGGGCTACGCACAAGCGGCGATACGTGTGCTACAGGTAAGGCGAAAACAGCCAGCAAGTTGCATCCCGAATGCGTACGGGTAGTGAGCGTGACTCCACCTCGGCAAGCGTTACCTCGCGTGACTTGTCGATGCATTGGCGCATATGCCGCTCCGCGAGGCCAGTGAAGTTCTTGCAGAACACCTCGAGCCCGAGCTCGAAGTTTAGCCGGAGACTACGCGGGTCGAGATTCGCCGAGCCCACCAGCGTGTAGTCGTCATCAATAACGAGCAGTTTGGTATGGACAAAGGGCGGCGGCTGGAAGTGCACCGCCACGCCGTACTGGAGGAGTTCCCACAGCATGTTCATGGTGGCGGCATGAACGAACCACAGGTTGTTCTCGGCAGGCAGTACCACGCGAATTTCCACACCGCGCACCGCCGCAGCCTGCAGCACCGCGACGAGTTCGCGAGATGGCAGAAAGTACGGCGTCATGATCAAAACCTGCCGCTTGGCTGCGGCAACCGTTGCGTTAATCAGCATCGACAGCCGGTCGAGTTCTTCATCGGGGCCGTCGGTGATTACGCGGCAGCTCGCCGTACCGTCTGTGGAATGCGTTACGTCGTGAGGCTCCGTCACCGCTGTGTTTGTGGCAAAGGCCCAGTCCTTTGCGAACGCGTGCTCCAGGGCGCCGACCACCGGGCCCGCAACCCGGAAATGTACATCCTGCACGCTGCCGCCCTGCGCCGTGATGTGCCGGTCGCTAATGTTCATGCCGCCGGTGAAGCCGACGGTGCCGTCCACCACGAGGATCTTGCGGTGGTTGCGAAGGTTAATGTGAAGCGACGGTGGCAGCAGGCGCGGCGGCATAAAGGTCGCCTCCATCAGGCCGGCCTTGCGAAGGCGCCTGCGAATGGACGGAATCGAGTAATGCTGGCCAACGCCGTCCACCAGCACTTTCACTTGCGCTCCACGCTGCCTGGCCGCTGAAAGCGCGTCGACGAACTGACGTCCAATGCCGTCATTGTCAAAAATGTAGCTGCACAGGCTGACGCTGGTGGTCGCGTTACCGATTGCCTCCAGCATCGCCGGATACGCCTCGTCGCCATTGATAAGCGGCGTGAGCTGGTTGCCAGGCGCCACGACGACACCGCTCAGCCTTGCGCCTATCGGGCTTAAGTCAAACGGCGGGTTGGCGACGGCGGCAACGGCGCTGTGGGTCATGAGCGCGGGCGTTACGCGCTCCTGGTCGAGCACTTTGTGGAGCCAGGTTTCATGCTGGTCGTCATCATCGTTCAGTCGCCTGGCCCGCGAACGCACCCGGTTCAGGCCGAAAACGGCATAGATCACGGGTCCGGCAATCGGGAATAGAATGCACACCGAGATCCAGCCGAACGCTGAGCGAGAGTCACGCTTTGACAGCGCCGCATGCGTCGCCGTCAGCGGCGCAATGACCACGTGGGTAAGAATCAGAATCCAGTTAGTCAGGCTGATTGACAACGACTGCCTCACTTAAGTGGTCGGCGCGTGCACCCGGCGTGCCGCTACAGCATAGCAAAGACGGGCTGTTTGGCCGCGCGCCAACCTCGTCGCGTACCAGTGCCGGCCAGCGGTGTATCAGTTAGCAGCGACTCTCGGCGCTGTAGCCTCGCAATATTCTCTCGCACCGACGTCGACCGTCCACACCGCGGGGCGCGGCTGGCTGCCGGCAACGTGGGTGTACTCCCGCATCGGCACCGCCACATCACCGCCCGGTACGCTCACAGCCACCCCGGCATCGATCGCGGGCGAACCCGCCAGAATCCGAAAATCAAAACTGGCCGGATCGGCGAGCCCCAGGCCTGGGCGCATCATGTTGCCCTGCTTGCCGCCCGGCCCGGCGAGAATGCGCCCCGGCGCGCCGGCCATCAGGTTGTTGGCCACCACCGCCTCCGCGGTTGTGTGGTTGTGCACGAAGGTCGCATCCAGGTAACGGCTGTAAAACGTGTTGTTGACGACGTACAGGCCCTCGGCGTCGGTGCCCTGGCGCTCCGCGCCGAAGGCGATCATCGCCGGGTTTTCCGATCGCGGCCCTTTCATCAGTTCATTGCCGACAATCACCGCGTTGCCGCCCTCCGGCAGGTCGATGAGGTAGCTGCTGGTACCGTCATCTTCGTCCATGAGGCGGTTATAGCGAATGATGTTGCGTGCGGCGCGGGATTTGACCAGGTGGCCGACCCGCGCGTGATGGGAGTAGCTCCCTTCCATTACAAAGGAGGCCAGCTGTCCGACGTAGATGTTGTGTGACAGCCCGTCCCCGTGGCCGTTGTGCGCGAACTCCGTGTTTCGGACGACTACCTCGCTCGTGGGCGAGTTGTTGGTGAGAATGCCGTTCTCGTTGTGGTGAAAGTAGCAGCCCGTAACCTCAAGGCCGTCGCCCTGCAGGCGAATGCCGGCGCCGTTGCGATCGCGGACCCTCGCACCGGAAAATTCAATGTTCTCCACCCGCGTGTTCTCGCCTTCGAGCACCCAGATGGCCTTGCCCTGCGCGTTGCGGCCGTTCGCGCGAAGGTGAGGGCGGCCGCCAACGCCCCGAATCAGCAGGTTATTTTGCTTCCAGACGGCGACATCGCCGCGGTACACCGCCGCATCGATCTCGATGACGTCACCGTCCTGAGCGACGCGGGCGGCGGCGCTCGGCGTTTTGAGCGTTTGCGACGGGCCCACCTTCAACACGCGCTGCCCGGGGTCTACGGGCGGTGCGTCATCGAGGGCTTCCGCGGGACCTGCACAGCGGAAGTGCTGGTAGGCCGCCTCCGCCTGGGGCCACTCCTTTCTCACCTGGGCCAGCCTTGCCCAGGCGTCGGGTGCGTCGAGTGTGTCGGGGAAATCGTCGAGCAGGCCAAAGGCCGCGTGGAAGGTCTCCCGGATAGCCTCGGTGCTGACGTTGCTGATGCGCAGCTGGGCATGGGCGTGGAATAACAACAATTCGAAGCGGTCGGCGGCGGGCAGGCCCTCACGCACGGTCGTGATGGCCAGCAGCTCCGGCCATTGCCCCTGGAGGAAGGCGGCGCGCGCCAGGCCCACCTGCACGCGGCGCTCGTGCACGCCCATGGAAACGGCGCGGCGCAGCAGGCCCTCGGCCGACGCGCCATCTCCCGATTGCAGCAGCAGTTCCGAGAGCTCCAGCCGCAGCCGTATGTCGTCAGGCCGCTGGCGAATTGCGGTGCGATAGCCCTCGATGGCGGCGGGCAGGTCGCCGGCCGCCGCCGCCAGCCGTGCAGCTTCCTCGGGCGCAGGGCCCGGGGCGTCCGGGCCGCAGCCGGGCAGCAGGGCAACGAGCATCAGGCAGGACAGAAGGGTGCGGGCGAGGCGGAGGTCGGGCACGCGATTATTGTAACCTGCCACGGGCATGGGAGTCCCGCTGATACGGGATATACGGGTTCGCTGGCGCCCGTGGACTGATACAATACGCGCCTTTTCAGCGCGCGCCCGGAGAGGCGTGCCGCGCACCCAGTTCGAAGAGGATCCGGTTTTATGAGCAGCGCTTTCGGCACCCAGTTCACAGACACGTTCGCAGTGGCGTATTTCCGCAACGGCGAGTGGTCGGCACCACAAATGCAGCCGGTGGCACCGCTGCCGATGCACCCGGCGGCGCACGTGCTCCATTACGCGAGCAGCTGCTTCGAGGGCCTGAAGGCCTACCGCCGCGAGGAGGGCAACCCGGTAGTCTTCCGG
>JBCAXP010000409.1:0-4268 GCA_038533995.1 Pseudomonadota bacterium | reverse complement strand
CGACACGCGCGAGCACACGAAGATCGGCGTGTCGGGCTGGACTGCCCACGTGATGGAGCAGCGTTCCAACAACCGCATCATTCGCCCCAATGCCGACTACGTCGGACCGGGCCCGCGTGACTACGTCACTGTCGATAACCGCAGCTAAACACCGAAAGAAGCGAACCACATCATGAGTACCAAAACATGAGCAATACAGTAGAAACCAACGTACGCCCGGACCCTGACAAGGAACTCGTCGACATCGCCAGCTACGTCGCCAACGCGAGCATCGACAGCGACGAGGCCTACAGCACCGCGCGCTACTGCCTGATGGACACGCTGGGCTGCGGCTTTCTTGCCCTTGGCTTTCCCGAGTGCGCCAAGCACATCGGCCCGCTGGTACCCGGCACCGTCGTGCCCGGTGGCGCCCGCGTGCCTGGCACGCAACACGTGATGGACCCGGTGAAGGCCGCGTGGGACATCGGCTGCATGATCCGCTGGCTCGACTTTAACGACACGTGGCTTGCCGCCGAGTGGGGCCATCCCAGTGACAACCTCGGCGCGATTCTCGCGACGGCGGATTTCGTGAGCCGCCAACGCGTCGCGCGCGGCGAGTCGCCGCTCACGATGCGTGACGTGCTGGCCGCAATGATCAAGGCCCACGAAATCCAGGGCTGCCTCGCGCTTGAGAACAGCTACAACCGCGTAGGTCTCGATCACGTGCTGCTGGTACGCGTGGCCTCGACCGCCGTGGCAACGCAGATGCTCGGCGGCACCGAGTCGCAGATCATCGATGCCCTGTCCCACGCCTGGGTAGACGGCAGCGCGCTGCGCACCTACCGCCACGCGCCCAACGCCGGCCCGCGCAAATCCTGGGCGGCAGGCGATGCTACCAGCCGCGCGGTGCGCCTCGCGATGCTCGTACTGAAGGGCGAAATCGGCTATCCCAGTGTGCTCACCGCACCGACCTGGGGTTTCTACGACGTGAGCTTCAAGGGCAAGCCGTTCAGCTTCCAGCGGCCCTACGGCAGCTACGTGATGGAAAACGTGCTCTTCAAGATTTCCTTCCCCGCCGAGTTCCATTCACAGACCGCGGTGGAAGCTGCCGTTCAACTGCATCCGCAGGTCGCCGACCGGCTGGATGAAATCGAGAAGGTGGTGCTCACGACGCACGAATCGGCGATTCGCATCATCAGCAAGGAAGGCAAGCTCAACAACCCGGCCGACCGCGATCATTGCCTGCAGTACATGACCGCCGTTGGTCTCATCAAGGGCGACCTGGTGGCCGAGGACTACGAGGACGACGTCGCCGCCGATCCGCGCATCGATGCGCTGCGCGAAAAAATGGTCGTTGAGGAAGACGAACGCTACAGCGCCGAGTACCACGAAGCCGACAAGCGGTCGATTGCCAACGCGATGCAGGTGTTCTTCACGGACGGCAGCCACACCGATCGCATCGAAATTGAATACCCGATCGGTCACCGCCGGCGGCGCGCCGAAGGCATCCCGGTGCTGGAGGCGAAGTTCGAGCGCAACCTGCGAGGCCATTTCCCGCGCGCACAGAGCGACCGCATTCTCGAAATGCTGTCGGACCAGGCGACGCTGGAAGCGACGCCGGTTACCGACTTCGTTGAGGCGATGGTGATCTAGGGCGGTTGGACTACCCGTGGGAGCGGCTTCAGCCGCGATTGGAAATGACCTGAGGTGTCAGAATCGCGGCTGAAGCCGCTCCCACAGAAAGGTCCAGCGATGAGGTCTGAAAATCGCGGCTAAAGCCGCTCCCACAGTTTAATCGGCTCCCACAGTTTCGTTTTCAGTATCAGGAGGCCTGCGCCTTCGGCACGGCCTGGCGCAGCGCCATGTCGTCGTAGTCAACGAGAATCTGGTCGAGCGTACGGCTGATCGCGGTGCAGTTGCGAATCTGCTCGACCTTCGGCCAGGTCGCACGCTCGCCCTCGCCAATCAGGCGCTGCACGTCTTCCTCGAGCGGGTGCGCAAGAATCTTCGTGGGGTTGTAGAACCGGAAACTCGGCAGAATGTTGATGTCGCCGGTGTAGTCCTGCAGCGCGACCGAGTAAAACATGTCAAGCAGCACGTTGAGCCGCGGCATCGGCGAGAACAGGCGCTTCGACAGCCCCTTGAACACGTGCAGCGATTCCCTGACCGTTGCCGCCGCAACCCGCACCGGCGCGTCCAGTACACCACTCTCCGTGCCCGAGTCTTTCAGAAACGGCAGCACCGCCGGGTTGATCTGGCTGACGATGAAGTGATTCACGCCGTATAGCCGTGCCAGGCGCTTGGCGGGCAGGTCACCGGTAATTGAACCGTCGATCCACTGGCGCGACGGCAGGTAGTCGATGCGCCGGCCGTTGATGTCGCGGGCCTTGAGCACAACCGGCGGAAACACGCCGGGCACCGCGCAGGAAGCCATCACCGCGGAGCGCAGGCACACCTCCGGCGCGGTTATTGCGTTCAGCAGCCGCGACGACTGGTGGATGCGCGCCGGCGCGACCGGGATATTGATGTGCCTGCCGGTCAGCTCGAACGCTTCCTTAAAGGTCAGGTCAGGAATCCAGCGGTCGATGAGGCGTTCCTGCCCCTTCACGTCCATCTGCGTGTTGCCGCCCCAGATCCACCGGGTAACCCAGTGCGCTTCCTTCTCGGCCTCGATGACGAGATCTTCCGAGTCGAAGAACGCGTGTAGCTCGTCTTCCGGGTGGCTGCCCAGGATGGCGGCGATGATGGAGCCCGCGCTGGAACCGGAAACCACTGACGGAAGCAGGTCGTGCTCCAGCAGCGCCCGGACCACGCCAAGGTGAAAGTAACCCAGTACGCCGCCACCGCTGCACATTAGCGCGGAGCGGCCGTAGCAGTGGCTCGCGCGGCGGAAGAAGTCGAGCTTCTCCTCGAAGGCGATGCCGTCTGCGGTTGAATCGGCGAGTATATTGAGGGCAGTAACGACCTCGTTGATGTAGTCGGTAATCAGGTGCTTGGTGCCGACGCGGGAGCGTCGATAGAGCGCCTGGTTACCCATGCCGTCCATATTGCCGTGGATGCCTTCGCTGAGTTCGAACAGCAAACCCGCGTTGTCGCGGGCCATTCTCAGCTTTTTCAGGCGCGTCAGCCGCGAACGGACTGACGCATAATCGTAGTGGGTACTGGTGTCGTCCTTGCGCCAGCGGTCGTAGCCGCGCAGGTCGTCAAAGCGGCGCGCCTGCGCCAGCCATTCTTTATAATTCTCAGATTCTGTCATGGGCCGTGCTTGCGACGTGTACGATGCCACAGTAGAACCCATCTAAGGCCCGCAGTGCAACAGACCAGGCCGCTTTTTCGCGCTGTCGCGGAGGTGCCATTTGCTATAATGCGGCGCTTTGGCCAGCACCTCGCGCCCGACGCGCACTTTTGCCCCTCACGGAGACCCCTGCGATGACGATCAAAGAAGGCGACAAGATACCTGCCATTACCCTCAAGACCATGGGCGAGAAAGGCCCCGAGGACATCACAACGGAGGCAATCTTTGCCGGCAAGAAAGTCGTGCTGTTCGCTGTACCCGGCGCGTTCACACCTGGCTGCACCGTGACTCACCTGCCGGGCTTCGTGGTGCACGCCGACACAATCAAGGCCAAGGGCGTTGACACCATTGCCTGTGTGTCCGTCAACGACGCCTGGGTAATGGACGCGTGGGGCAAATCGCAAAACGCCGAGCACCTGCTGATGCTCGCCGACGGCAATGGCGACTTCACCACTGCCCTCGGTCTGGAGCTGGACGCCAGCGGCTTCGGCCTTGGAAAGCGATCGCAGCGGTACGCGCTGATTGCCGAGGATGGCGTCGTCACGTCGCTTAACGTGGAGCCCGGCGCTGGCATCGACGTCAGCTCCGCCGACTCCATCCTGCAGAAACTCTAACGTCGAGCGTTACCGTACAGCGGCCGTTGCCTGGTGCGACGGCCGCTGTGCATTTGCAAGCCCATACTCAAGGCCCCCATGACAAGCACGTTCCAGCGCACCCGGCGCATCGCCCTGTTGCTAACCCTGTTCACCGGCTTCACCGGACTGGTGTACGAAGTCACCTGGCAGAAATACCTGGCAACGCTGCTCGGTTCGCAGAGCGAAGCCACGGCAACCGTGCTCGGCATTTTCCTCGGGGGACTGGCGGTTGGCTACTGGTTCTGCGGCGAGTGACACCGCCGAAGAACCAGTAGCCAACCGCCAGTCCCCCGAGGAAAATACCTGGCAACGCTGCTCGGTTCGCAGAGCGAAGCCACGGCAACCGTGCTCGGCATTTT
>JBCAXP010000408.1:0-4283 GCA_038533995.1 Pseudomonadota bacterium | reverse complement strand
CAGCCAGATTGCCGTCGTCAGCCAGGACATCACGCTTTTCAACGACACGGTGGCGGGCAACATAGCGTACGGCGGCCTGCGTGGCGCGTCGCCAGAGGCGATTCGCGAAGCCGCACGCGCGGCCCACGTGCTCGAGTTCACCGACGAGTTGCCGCAGGGCCTGGAGACGATGGTGGGCGATCGCGGCGTATTGCTGTCCGGCGGTCAGCGACAGCGCATTGCCATCGCGCGCGCACTGCTCAAGGATGCGCCGGTACTGATTCTCGATGAGGCCACCTCGGCGCTCGATACCGAGTCGGAGCGGCACATCAAGACTGCGCTTGACGGCCTCATGCGCAACCGCACCACGCTCGTGATCGCGCATCGCCTGTCGACGGTGGAAAGTGCCGATCGCATCATCGTGCTTCACCAGGGCCGCATCGTTGAAAGCGGCACGCACAGCGAATTGCTGGCGCTGCGTGGCGCCTACGCGGCGCTGTACGAGATGCAGTTCAACGACCGGGCCGACGACGGCGGCGGTGACGACAGCGGTGACCAAAGCGGTAACGAGAGCGGCGATGGATCTGTGGCTGCAGAAAATATGGTATAGCGGCAGCATCACCGGCTGGCTTCTCGTGCCGTTCGGCTGGCTGTACCGGTCGGCGGTGTTTTTTCGGCGCTGGCTTTATCGTCGCGGATGGCTGGCTAGCGCTCATCCGGGTGTGCCCGTCATCGTGGTGGGCAATATCACCGTTGGCGGCACGGGCAAGACCCCGCTTGTTCTGTGGCTGGTGAAGGCGCTGCGCGAGCGCGGCTTTCGGCCTGGCGTGATCAGCCGTGGCTACGGCGGGGGCACGCACAGCGAATCTGTCCTGGTTTCTGCCGCTGCCGATGCGCGCACCGTTGGCGACGAGCCGCTGTTAATCGCGCGCCGCTCGGGAGTGCCAGTTGTCGTATTTCCCGATCGCCTCGCGGCCTGCAAACGCTTGTTGGCAGAAGACGTGGACATCATCGTCGCCGACGATGGCCTTCAGCACTACCGGCTTGAACGGGACGTGGAAATTGCCGTTGTGGATGGCGAGCGCGGCCTTGGCAACAAGCGCCTGTTGCCTGCCGGTCCTTTGCGCGAACCGCCGTCGCGCCTGGCGCAAGTCGACGCCGTCGTCGTCAACGGCGGGGCCGAGGCGGCAGGCCGCATTACCATGAAGCTGGCCTTCGGCGACGTACGCTCGCTGGATGGTGATGAGCAGCGGCCGCTGTCCGGCTTCAGGGGTGAAACGGTGCACGCCGTTGCCGGCATTGGAAATCCCGGACGTTTTTTTCGGCAGCTCGAGGGCGCCGGCCTGCAGATCGCGGCCCATCCGTTTCCTGATCATGCAAGCTTCGACGCCGCGTCGCTGGCATTTCCGGACGACGCGCCCGTGCTGATGACGGAAAAAGATGCGGTAAAATGTCCGGCGATGAACGACCGGCGCTACTGGTACGTGCCCGTGGATGCGCACTTCAGCGACGCCGACACCGCTACTCTGCTTGACGTTGTAACCAGCCGCATTGCGGCCCGGTCAAAGCAGTAGGAAACTGGGGTGCAACTTGGATAAATGGCTGCTTGAAATTCTCGCCTGCCCGGTGTGCAAGGGCAGGGTAGAGTACGACCGCGCGAGCAAGGTGCTGGTTTGCCGCATCGACCGCCTTGGTTTTGAAGTGCGCGATGGTCTGCCGGGCATGCTGGAAAATGAAGCCCGGCACCTGAGCGTGGAAGAAATCGACGCGATGCGCAGCAAGGGAAGCGCGTGAGCTTTCGCATCTGCATCCCCGCGCGTTATGCGTCTACGCGCCTTCCCGGGAAAGCCTTGCTTCCTCTCAAGGGCAAGCCGCTGATCGCCCATGTCGTGGACCGGGCGCGCCAGAGCACTGCCGATGAGGTTATCGTTGCCACCGACGACGAACGCATCGCGGCGGCCTGTCGCGATCTTGCCGTGGATGTGGAGATGACCAGCAGCGAGCATACGTCGGGTACCGACCGCATCGCCGAGGTCGCGGCCCGGCGCGGCTGGCAGGACGACGACATCGTGATCAACCTGCAGGGAGACGAGCCGCTGGTGCCGCCGCAGGTCGTGCAGCAGGTTGCCGACACGCTGCTCGACGGCGATGCTCCGATGGCGACCCTGTGCACGCCGATCACTGACGCGGATGAATTTGTTGACCCCAACGCCGTGAAGGTGGTGACCAACGGGCAGGGTGCTGCGCTGTACTTCAGCCGCGCCGCGGTGCCGTTCGTGCGAGGTGGTGACGCCGCCGACGCGCTGCCGCTGGCAATGCGCCATATCGGCATTTACGGGTACCGCGTCTGGGCGCTTCGCAAGCTGGCTGGCAGCCCTGAATGCGCCCTTGAAGCGCTCGAGAAACTGGAACAGCTCCGGGCACTGTGGCTGGGGTTGCGCATTGATGTGGCGGTGGCGTCCGAGAGCACTGGGCCTGGCGTCGACACGCCGGACGATCTTGCTCGCGTTGAGGCGCTGCTGCCCTGAAGCAATGGCCTCAAGCTCTGGCATGAACTACGGATGAAACCGCAATGAAAGTCTTGTTTGTTTGCCTTGGCAATATTTGCCGCTCACCGACCGCGGAGGGAGTGTTTCGCAAGCTGCTGGAAGAGCAGGGCGACGATCTCGACGTGGTCGTCGACTCCGCCGGCACGCAGAACTACCACGTGGGCGAGCCGCCTGATACGCGCTCGCAGGCCGCGGCCCTCGCGCGGGGCATCGACATCAGCGGGCAGCGCGCAAGGCAGGTGATTGCCACCGACTTTGCGGAGTTCGACCTCGTGCTGGCGATGGACGAGAGCAACCTCGCCAACCTGCGCGCCATGAGCAGCTCAACGCATCATGAGCGCGTGCGATTGTTCCTGGAATTCTCGCCGGACGACACGCGTACGTCGGTGCCCGATCCGTACTACGGCGGCGCCAACGGGTTCGAGGAGGTACTCGACATTGTTGAGGACGCCGCCGCGGGCCTGCTGCAACACGTCAGGCGCGTCCGCGGCAGCGGCTGAGCCAATCTCCCCGTTACAGGCGCGCTACTGGTCGCGCCGGCCCGGGCCGCTCCTCGCCGTATCGGGACCGGACGAATACACCGTGTATTTTTCCTGCTGCGCGGGCTTGGGCTTCGGCGCTGCCTCGACGGCAGGCTTGGGCGCTGCTTCGGCAGCAGGCTTGGGTGCCGGTTTCTCGGCGGCCGCGGGCTTCTCAGCGGAAGACGGTTTCGGCGCCGGCTTTGGCTCAGGCTTTGGCCTGGACTCCGCTGCGGGCTTAGGTGCAGCGCTTGGCTTGCTGTCCTGTGCCGGTTTGTTGTCCTGCGCAGGCTTCGAAGGCGCCTGCTGCTTGTCCGCCGAAGGAGCCTTACCGGCGGACGGTGCAGCGTCGACTCTGCCAGCGCTGCCCTGTTTGTCTGTCTTGTTGTCTGTCTTGGGAGCCTTGTCACCCCCACCGCCAGCACTCCTGGGTGCGTTTTGCGGCTTGCCGGCGTTGTCTCCGGACTGCGCGTTGCTCTGCTGGGCGTTCGGCTTCTGCTGACCACCACGACCGCCGCGACCCCCGCGTCCGCCACGCCGGCGTCGACCGCCACGGCGAGATCGCGTGCGGCCCTGGCCGTCGCTGTTGCGTGCGTTCTGGCTGGTGTTGCCGTCTTCGGACTTCGCGGCGCCATCACCCTGTGATGCCGAAGCTGCCTGTTTGTTTGCAGGTTTGCGCCCACCGGAACGGTTGTTGTCACGCTTGCCTGAGGCCGGCCGACGGCGACTGCCGCCCGAGGACCGTGAACGGTCGTTCTTGCGCTGTGGCTTGCTGCTGCGGCGTGATCGGGAAGAGGCACTACGTTCGCGGCCGGAGGGCTTCGCACTGGGTTTGGCTTCCTCGCTGGCGGCCGCGCCGCCGGTACCCGTGAGCTTGGCCCACAACGCCGCAAACCAGCCGGTAGGTGCCGCCTCTTCCGACGCGGGCTCGGCTGCCTGCTTCGCGGCGGGCGCGGGCGTGGCGGGCACGATGCCCTTTACGGCCGGAGTTTCCGGCGCCTTGATGTCGCGCATCATTTCCTTTTCGGGAATCTTCTCCTCTTCCACCGCCTGGCGGTAGCTGGCCGACGCGTTCTCGGGCAGGTTGGTTTCGTCGTCCCGTACGCGGCGCAGCGAGTAGTTCGGCGTCTCCAGCGACGGGTTGGGAATCAGCACGACCTGCACGTTGTTGCGCTTTTCGCTCTTGGTTACCCACTCCCGTTTCTCATTCAGCAGGAACGTCGCCACCTCAATGGGT
>JBCAXP010000407.1:0-4289 GCA_038533995.1 Pseudomonadota bacterium | reverse complement strand
GGCGGCTAATATTACGGCGGCGCCTGCAGCGAGGCAGCCGCTGCGCAGCGCCGTCACGCCGGCACCGCGTAGTTCAGGATGGCCGTCATGCGGATCATCACGCGGCGAATGATGTGCGCTGCCTTTGTGCGCGGCGTATAGATCGCCACCTCCGCCGTCGCCCCTGGCAGCTGGCTCGCCTGGAGGTCGGCGTCATCGAGTTTCAGGCGAACGAGAAAGGGTCCGGGCGCCATTGACGGTGCCTGCACTGCTGCACCGGAGACCGCAACCTGACCCTGCGCAGTCACCGGAATCATGTACTCAACGGTCGCCGGAAAGACCTTGCCGGGAATTGTCTTGAAGGTAACCTCCGCTTCCTGGCCGGGCTCGATGTAACGCGTGTAAATCTGGTGGATCTGTGCGCCAACAACCGTTTCCGAGGTATCAATGAAGGCCATGGCGGGGGCAAGCGGCAGGCTGGTGACACGTGCACCGGGGCGCAACGCAACGTTCGTCACGTAACCGTCGGCGGGAGCGCGAACGGTGGTTTCACGCAGGTTGTACTCGGCCGCCTCCACCTGCGCCTGCAGGCCGTCAACCTGCGCCTCATACGACTGCAACTCGTAAACGCTGCCTGCATCGGCGGCGACAAGGTCACGGGACTGCTCGAGGCGCAGCTCCGCGAGCTTTAACTGCGCATTCAATCCATCGAGCGCGGCCTGGTACGGCGTCGGGTCGATGCGGAACAGAACGTCGCCCTTCTTGAGCGGTACGTTCGGACTCACCGGCACCTCGATCACCTGGCCCGCAACGTTAGGCACGATGGCCACCGAATACGTCACCACGCGTGCTGCCCCGGCCGGTGCGCCCCACTGCAGCGGGATGATCAGGGCGATTAGGAGAATGACGATGTAGGGGATGATGGTCAGCCAGGTCGCCTTGCTGTCCGGCACAATCCGAAGCTTGATCAGCACAAACAAAATACCGACGTAGATCAGAGCGAGAAAAAGGATCATTGCGACGCCTCCTTGAGTGCTGCAAGCTCAGCCTCGAGAGCGGCAATGCGGGCCTGTGCATCGGTGCCGCCGGAATCGCCCGCCGTGGCTTCCATCTGGGCCCATACCATGGCGATGATCCAGCCAATGCCTCCGGTAAATAGTAGCCCCAGCCACCCGGCCGTCGTGATGGCGCGGGCCTGTGGATGGCCGTTGTTCGTCGCGATTTTGCCTGGCAGCTTTGCGAGCACCACGAAGCCCACGATGAGCGTCGCGAAAATGCAGATGAAAACAACCCAGCTGAAGTAGTCCAGGCCCGTCATAGCTTTGTGCCCTCCCCTAAAGCTCGTGGCAACGAGTGCGGCGCACTAGAAGCGAAAGATAACGCCGAGCGCTGCACCGCTGAAGCTGATGTCATCCACTCCGCCGCCGTCCAGGTCCCAATCGATATGGCGGTACACCAGCGTAATGTCGGCCCACGACGATGCCTTGAATGCCACACCACCTAGCGCCTGCCAGGTGAACTCCGAATCGCCGGCGCCGATGTCCACGTAGTACGGCAGGAACCACCGTTCGCTCAGTGCAACGTTGCCTTTCACGCCGACAAACGCGTCCAGCGCATCCCCAGACGTGGACAACTGTCGGGAGACGTTGGGTGCCGGATCCAGGTTGAAGTCCAGCGTGATGTCGGTGGACAGATCCAGGTAGCGCGCGCCGAACACAATGTCAGTGCGGCTGTCGCCATTCTCGGCGACGTTGTAGGCGGCCGCCGCCTGGAAGATCAGCCCTTCGACGTCTGCCGTTGTGTCGGTTGTCACATTGACCGGGCCTGGCCCGACCGGCGGCAGCAGATCCAGCTGCTGGGAATCCGACAGTTCCATGTAAATGATGTCACCAAGGAACGACCACTTGCCCTTCCGTGCCTGGTACGACGCCATGCCGCCAATCTCCAGCGCATCGAGCAGCGTGTCGAAATCAACGTCAACGTCCTGACCGCTCGCCGTGCGGCCATCGATTCCGGCGGCCCACAGGTAGACCGCCAGGGCGTGCTCCCATTCGGAATCCTGCGCCCGCGCTTCGGATATCGTTCCGAGCGCGAGCGCAACTGACAGCATGCATTGACCAAGCAGCGGTGGCCCGGCTTTCAATTTCCATGTGCTTTTCATAGCGTGTCCCAATTTTAAAGCGCTTTTCTGACGCACCTTCTTGACGTCTGTAGAGGGCGTATCGATGCTGAAAAACGCGGCGTCACAGGAAGCCGAGCGCGGTTAGTCGCGCCTAGGCGTCGAGCGTCTTCTCCACCGCCTGCAGGAAACCCATCATGTCGACAATGGTCTCGTTGTCAGGCTGCAAGGTTTTGCCCTTCAGGTCGCCCGTAACGATGCCCTGCCCCACGGTGTCAATCAGCGCGGTTTTCAAACGTGCCGAGTAGTCCGTGAGTTCCGCGTTGCCGTCGCGGTTGCCGAGCGTCTCCAGCGCATTGGCCAGCGCGTAGAGCAACGCTGACGAATTGAACAGTGCCTCCTTTCCGTCGCTTTCAACGTACATGAGATACAGGTCGTGCGCCGTGCCGTGCGGCGCCTCGAACAGCATCGTGCCGTCGGTGCTCTCGATAATCGAGCTGGCGGTGGCCAGGCTGCCGCCAAGTGCGGCAGAGATGTCGGAGAAAATATCGCCATCGAGGTTCTGCGCGGGGTACAGCGCGTTGCGCGGCGGGTCCGTGATCATCTTCTTGAGCTGCGATGACGGGCGCGCAATCATGAATGACGGCGGCGGCGTGTCGTGTTGGGCGAGATCGTTTCGCACCTCCGCAATGACGGTGCTGAACACATCGTCGTATTCCATGTACTCGCGCTTAAGACCGAAGTAGACCTCCTTGTCCTTGTGCGAGGCATCGCGAAACACCTGGCTCACCCAGTCCTTGATCGCCGAGCGGTCATTCGACATGAACAGAATCGGGTCGCCGGCCTTTACGTGTCGGGCGTGCTTCTCGTCGCCGTCCACAATCACCTTGAGAATGCCGTCCTCGGAGGCCGCCATGTTGAAGCTGCCGTACTGGTCGCCGCCGCCGGCGCTCATGCGCGAGATCGATACGTGCGCTTCGCGGCTCGGAATGCCGTGTTCTTTAAGTTCGTTGACGAGCTTGTACAGCTTGCGGCCGGTGGTGTTGTCGGGCACACCCCACAGCGCGCGCTCCGGTGGGTTCGCGACGATGCGCGCCGCCTGCGCATCGATGAGTTCGTAGTGATACTTCAGGCCGGCGTCAGCAATCTTCCGCGCGTAGTGCGTCTCGTAAACGTCTTCAATGGCCTCGCGCATGACGCCGTCATAGCCAGGAATCACGGTGTCCTTCAGGCCGAGGTAGACGTCGCGCTTTTCATCGAGGGCGCGCTGAAAGAAGCGATGTGCCCAGGCGACCACTTCTTCGATGCCGTTGGTGCCCAGCAGCCACGGGTCGCCCTTGTTGATGAAGCGCCGATGGATCTCCGCCGGTTCACCGTCGCTGCCCACGAACACGAGCTTCGCGACCCCGGTGGCCTTTGACAGCTCGTTGTGGCTGTCCTTGATGCCGCCGTTGTCCATCGTGTCGACTTCGATATCGCGGTCCTTCCAGCCGGGCCTGCGCACTTTGATGTTGCGAAACTGGATATCCTCGCGCGTGATGTTGCCGTGGATGCCCTTGCGGATGGCACCGTTGGGAGACTTGGTCGCTAGCTTGTTGAGCTCAGCTTCCTTGATGTCGGGGTGCTTTGCCAGCAGCTCGTCAAGCTGGTCCCGGTTTACGGTCATGCCCGCGTTCTTGATGCCGACGCCGTGGTGCTTCAGGGCGGCAATGGCGTCCTCGACAACCTGCCCGTTGCTCAGGAGACGCTTCTCCGCGGACAGGTCGATCTCCTCGAGCGTGATGTCCAGCCGATCGGTAACAAACATCTTGAGAATGTGCTCGAAGGCCACCTGGGCCATTTCGTCGCCGTGCAGGACGACCAGGGGACTTTCGACGTTGATTTTTTGCCGCATGTTGGCTCCGGACAGACAGCTGGTGACTAAAGAAAAGGCGAAGTATGCAGGGTTTGCCGGCCGATTATAATGTTGCGCTACACTGGCCGCACCCTGCAGGGAGGCACGCAGCCGTTGAAAAGCCGTTTAGCAAGGATCTGCCCGGCCCGGCCCGGGCCTGAGATGCCATGTCACTAGCCTTCGGTGTACGGCAGCCCTGTGACGAGCGCCCCGGGTCCGCCGCGTGCAGCCCCTGCGCGCGCGCCCGACAGCGCTGGGTGCTCATCGTCGCCGTGCTGGGTTCCAGCCTGGCTTTTG
>JBCAXP010000406.1:0-4321 GCA_038533995.1 Pseudomonadota bacterium | reverse complement strand
AGCCGGTAGCCAGCGGGCAGGTCAAACGCCTCGATCTGTGGGCGAATTCTCGACAGCAGATCATTGGTGACCTCGCCGAGCGCCGGGTCACACTGCGCCTTGATCGAGAGCACCCGGTCGGTTCTGAGAATGCGCGCGTCCCGCCAGGTGGACGCCGGCCGGTCAATCACCTGGGCCAGCGGCACTGCGATTCCGGTGGCCGGGCTGACAACGGGCAGGGCGGTTACCGTCCAGGGATTTAACCTCTCGTTTGCCGGCGCTCGCGAGATGATGGGAATCAGTTCGTCCCCTTCGCGATAGAAGCCGCGGTGCACGCCGTCGAAATTTTCCTCGAGCGCCTCTGCCACCTGAGTACGGGTAATGCCGACGCGCTCGCCTTTGTTCTGCGAATACACCGGCGTCATTATTGGCACCTGCCGCCGCCAGTCATCGCGAATGAGTACGGCGCGCCCGTCAGCCGCCATCACTGCCTTGGCCTGGTTGGCAAGGTTGCGGAGCACGGCCGGATCCGGCCCGGAGAAAACCGCTTCTATTTTTGAACCGCCGCCCGGCCCCATCCGGAAGCGCCAGACCTTGGTCTGGCCATCGGGGAACTCGCTGTCGGCGTACGCCTGGATCGCCTGGATGAGCGACTCGTTCAGCCGGTAGTCGTCGGTTCTGACGAGCAGCTGGCCGTAGTTCGGGCTGACTGACTCCGCATCGTAGACCAGCATGTATCGCAGCGCCCCCTGGCCCACGAGGGTCTGCACCGCGTCGACGCCGTCGAGGTCACGCACGTGCGCTTCCATGCGCAGCATGTCGGCGGTGGTTCTTTCGATGGCGGCGCCTTCCGGCAGATAGTAGTCCACCACGATCTGCGGCGACGTGGACGCTGGAAAGAAGCCAACCTTGACAGTCTGAAACACCATCATGGCCGACACAAAAATAGCAACCGTTGCCCCCAGCGACAGCGTTTTGTTGGCCAGCACTGCCCGGATCAGCTGCTTGTACATACGCATGAAGCGGCCATCTTCAGCCTTGTCCGTGTTGGCTCCTTCGGGCGGCGAGGGCAACAGGTGATAGCACAGGAGCGGCGTAATGGTGAACGCAAAAAGCCAGCTGAAGCCCAGCGCGATCATCACCACCCAGAAAAGCGAGTTGGTGAACTCGGCGGTGTCACCGGGGGCAAAGCCAATGGGCGCAAAGGCGATAATGCCGACCAGCGTGCCACCGACGAGCGGGCGCATATTCTTGCTGGCGACCTCTGCGGCAACTTCCAGCTTTTTGCGCCCTGCATTGACGCCCACGAGTATCCCGTCGGTGATGACGACGCCGTTGTCGACGAGCATGCCCAGCGAAATGATGAGCGCGCCCAGCGAAATGCGGTGCATGGGTACGCCACCCAGCCACATGAAGAGCAGGGTGGCAGCCATGGTCAGCAACACCGTCAGCCCCATGATCACGCCAGATCGGAAACCCATGAAGACGAACAGCGTGACCACGACGATGACGAGCGCGCTGACGACGTTGGAGGCAAAGCTCTTGATCGATTCGTCGACAACGCGGCCCTGGTGATAGAAGTCATGAACTTCAACGCCCCAGGGCAGAATGGCTTGCAGCGAGTCGAGCTTGCGTTCGACCGCGTCGCCGATCTGAACTACGTTTTCGCCGGGGAGATTGGCGATGCCAATGCCGATGGCTGGCTTGCCGTCGTACCGGATAATCTGCTCGGGAGGATCGACATACGTGCGGACCACGTTGGCGATGTCACCGAGGCGGGTAACCGCGCCGGTGCCATCGTTACTCACCAGCAGGTTTTCAATGGCCTCCACGGAGTCAATCGCACCGGTGGGGACGATCTCGATGCGCGAATCGCCGAGGCGCAGCTGCCCGGCTGGCGTCACCGTATTTTGCTGAGTCAGCGTGTCGTAAACGTCGTTGAGGGAGACGCCAAGCGCGGCGGCCTGTTGGCGCGCAACTTCCACGTAGATGGCCTCGTCCTGCTCGCCGATAACCTGCACCTTGGCGACGCCGTCAACGAGCAGCAGTTCGCGCCTGAGTTCGTCCACGACATCCGACAGTTCGGCCGCGCTGAAGCCAGGGCCGGTCACGAGGTAGTAAATGCCGAACACGTCGCCGAAATCGTCGTTGACGACGCTCGGGCCCGCGCCCGGCGGCAGGTCGCCCTGGGCATCGTTGACGTAGTTGCGCAGCTTCGTCCAGGCCACCTGCAGGTCCGAACGACTGGTGGAATAGTCGAAGCGTACTTCGACTGTGAGTTCCGACATCCCGGCCGACGACACCGAGTCGATGGTTTTCACTTCGGGCAGCTGTTGCAGCTTCGTTTCGAGGGGTTCAGTTACCTCGTTCATCACCTCAGCCGGGCTCGCGCCCGGATACGGTGTGAATACCTTGGCGATCCGAATGGTGAATTCCGGGTCTTCGAAGCGCGGCATGCGCTCGTAAGCCATCCAGCCGCCTACCAGGCAGATGGCGGTGAAGATTCCGCAGAAGAGCGGATAGCGTATGGACAGTACGGCGAGATTCATGGGCTTACCGCGACTGCCACGCGCGAACGGTCATGCCTTCGCTTAAGAAAGCAACGCCCGCTTCCACAATGGTTTCGCCGCCGTTAAGCCCCGATGTCACCGTTGCCGTGCTGCTGAAGTCCGGCGCGACCACTACCTCGCGCTTCTGCAGAGCCATGTTGGTGTCAACCACCCACACGAAGCGCCGTTCGCCCTCCGCCAGAATTGCGGACAGGGGCACCGACAGCCCGCTGGCAACCACATCATTGGACCCTGTAAACAGGAATGTCGTGTGTACTGTTGCGGTCATGCCCGGCAGAATCAGGAGGCCGTCGGGCGGCTCGAAGGCAAAGCTCACCTCAAAGGTCTGCGAGCTGGAGTCTGCAACGCCCGACGTTTCACGCAGGACAGCTGGCATCTCGGTTTCGGGCGCGGCGTCAAGCACCACGCGCGTGCCAACCGGCTCGAACTGGGGGATTCTGGCGACGATTCCGCCAGGAACGTTGATGATGGCCTCGATGGTGTCTGACTGCAGGACGGCGATCGGTTCTTTCGCCTGCACGTTCTGATACCGCTCGATGTACACCCTTGAAACGGCACCATCGAACGGTGCCTCAATTTCCGTATCCTCGAGTGCCTTGCGTGCCGTGTCGACCGTTGCCAGGCGCACATCGACAAGGGTCTGGCGCGATTCCAGGATGCTCTGGGAGATGGCGTCTTCCCTGACCAGGTCTTCTGCCCGCCGAAACTCGGCGAGCGCATTGCGGTACTCAGCTTCCGCCTGCACGAGGCTGCTCTGCACATCGCGCTGGTCGAGCCTGGCGATTACGGTACCCGCGGTGACCTCGTCGCCTTCCAGCACGGATAATTCGATGACCTCTCCGGGCACCGGAAACGTCAATTCCGCGGACTGAACGGCACGTACAACCGCCGGAAACGACAGATCACGCTGCCGCGTGCTCGACTCGACCTGGATCAGCTTCGCCGGCCGGACGACAGCGGCGGGTGGCGGCGGTTCCTCCCCGCCGCAGGCTGCCAGCAAGGCAGCCAGGCATATCGCCACCGTCGGTTTAAGCGCTTGCATTGGCATCCTCCCTGATGGACGTGGCCGGATTCGCAGAATTGATTGTTGGCTTTACCGGTCACTCGTGTACGCATCGGTGACCGTTTATGAATAGAACACCAAAAATGAACACTATGTCAATTTTAAATGAGTCCTCACTTCAGACTATTCATCGTATGTTATTCATCGTAGAATGACGGGATGCAGGATTTTTTCCGCGAACAGGCCATCGGCAAGCCCAAGCGTGACCGAACGCGCGCCATGCTGCTGGACGGCATTGTCGCGGTTTGCGCGCGGCGCGGGCTCGACAGCGCGACAGTCCAGGAAGTGACCCGCCACTCAGGCCTTGCCCAGGGCACTTTCTACAATCACTTTGTTGATCGCGAGGCCCTCATCGTCGAAGCGGCCAAGGCGATTCTCGTTGGTGTTCATCTGAAGATTGGCCAACGGGTGAGAGGCATGCCCGCGGGTATTCACCGCATGGTCGTTGCCATAGATTCAACCATCAGTGAGGCAGTCGTGCTGCCCGACCACGGCAAGCTGCTGTCCGAGACTATCGGGCGTTATCCGGCGATTACAGACGAGGTAAGACCGGCACTTCGCGCCGATATGCGAGCCGGTCGGCGTAGTGGACAAATGCATGTGCGTGCGAGCCGGCTGCTGGACGAGCAAATTGGTGCATTGATCGGCCTCGCTATCCGGCTCAGGTTGTCCGGAAATACAAAAGGTGCGATCAACCGCAGTACGTGTG
>JBCAXP010000405.1:0-4332 GCA_038533995.1 Pseudomonadota bacterium | reverse complement strand
TTCCAGCGACTGCAGTTCCGGGCGAAGGATGTGCTCCGGGAACACCGAGCGCGGATTGCTGAAAATGCGTCCGCCGAACTCCTGCACGAACTCGGAGGTGATGCGGTAGCCGACGGCATTGGCAACATCGTAGAGACCCAGGCGTGGGTCGCCGAGAACTACTTCAAGGACGGCTCGATAGACGCGGCATGTCCGCCGCTGCGCGCACTGCTGAGCGTGATGGCGTACGGCGAGTATGAAGGCATGGACTACCGCGACGCCGGGTTCCGAGCGCTGTTCACGCGGGAAGCGCTAATGAGCAGCGACTGGTACCAGCAGCGCCTCGACGCCAAGCAACAGGCCGACGTGAGGCTTTGGCAGCGGCACCGGCAGTACCTCGAGGCGTTCCTCGAGCGATCAATCAACGAGGGCATGAGCGAGCGCATTGACGAGCGCGGGCTGCAGCGGCGCATCGACCGGCGGCTGGAGACGTTTCAGTCTGACGACTACCGCGAACGGCTGAACGGCTGCCTGGGTCTTGACCCTGGCGTCTTCGGCTAGCTCACTGCCAGCGGCGAGGCGTCAGCTCGCAACGAGCCGCAGCAGGTCGTCGCCAAAGGCCTCGACGGTGGCTGGGCCGATGCCGTGGATGTCGAGCAGCTCTTCCTTGCTGGCGGGTTTGACCGCCGCCAGCGCATCCAGCGCCTTGTTGGTGATCACCCGGTACGCCGGCTTGCCGGTCTTGCGGGCTTCGTCTGAGCGCCACTCGCGCAGACGCTCCGCGACCGACTGATCCACAGGGGGCAGGTCCACCGGCGCTTTCGAACGCCGCGAGCGCGTGCTGCCTGTATTGAGCGACACCGCGAGCGGCACGTAATCCGCAAAGTTGGCGTCACAGCGTTGCCCTTCGTCTGTGAGTGAGATTCGCTGCCAGCGAATGTCGCGGCCGTCCTTCTCGAATACCTCGGTCACGGTGTATACGAAGCCCGCACGCTGCAGCCCGTCTACCAGCCGGTCGAAGCCGCGCCGGTCGAGCCGGCCCTCAAGCTGATCGCGAAACAGTTTGCCGCTCGACTGGCCGTCACGTTCGCGCAACGCCTCAACGATGCTGCCGAGGTGATCGCGCTCAGCCTCCGTGGGCCAGTCGAAGGCTTTCACGGCGCAGGCAGCCGGCGCGCACACGTCGCAGACCCCGCACGGTTGCGCGCCTTCCAGGTCGCCGAAATGCCGCACCAGTTCAGCCATGCGGCAGCGCGAGGACCCCGCAAAGTCAAAAATACGGTCGAGCTGCTCTCGCCTGTGTGCCTCGTGCGCCTGGTAACCGTCCTGCCACGCGTCGGTGCCCCGCACGAAAAGGTCCTCACCGACCTGCTCGGCGCCGCGCAGACCGGTGAGCTTGTAAAGCTGGCGCTCGAGCGCCTGTGGCGGTTCGTTTATCGCGTAGGCCAGTTCGTCGAGGCCCTGGGGCGAACTGCCTAGTGCCTGGAACAGCTTCTTCATGCGTGCGAGCGGCGGGTAATCCCGCTCGATGAGAAATTCCTGCAGGCGCCGGTCGGCCCACGAGTAAAGCAGCACGGCGCGACAGGGCAGGCCATCGCGGCCACCGCGGCCGATTTCCTGGTAGTAGGACTCCATGCTGGCCGGCAGCGCCGTGTGCACCACCGTGCGAACGTTGTCCTTGTCGATGCCCATGCCAAAGGCGGTAGTCGCCACCACGACGTTAGCCTCGCCGTCCTGGAAGCGACTCTGCGCAGTCTCCCGCGCGCCTGAGTCCATGCCCGCGTGGTAGGCGACGCAGGCGGTGCGCTGGCCCAGGCGCTCGGCCAGCGCGTCGCACTCCTTGCGCGAGGGCACGTACACGATCGCCGGCAGGTTCGCCGGTTCGTCAAGCAGGGCCTCCACCTGGTCCGCGCGCCCGCCGGGATTGATCTCCACGATTTCCACCGCGATGTTCTCCCGGCGAAAGCCGTGGATGAGCTTCTGCGGGCGCTTGAGCTGCAACTGGTCGGCGATGTCCTGCTGCACAACGGGCGTTGCCGTTGCGGTTAGCGCCACGATGGGTGCCGGGCGCAGCATCGGCAGGCGCGCCCCAAGCAGGCGGTAGTCCGGCCGGAAGTCGTGACCCCAGTGCGAAATACAGTGCGCCTCATCGACCGCGATGAGGCTCGGCGTACGCCGGGCCAGCCACTCCGGAAAGCCGCGCACGCGCAGGCGCTCCGGCGCAATGAAAAGGAAATCCAGCGCGCCCTGGGCCCAGTCGATGCAAACCTGCCGCGATTCCTCCCGCGGACGGCCGGAGTGAATGCGCCTGGCATCGAAGCCCATGGCGTTGAGTTTGGCCACCTGGTCTTCCATCAGCGAGATCAGCGGACTCACGACCAGCGCCGGCCCGTCGCGGGCTACACCGGGCAACTGGTAGCACAGCGATTTGCCGGCCCCGGTTGGCATTACAAGCAGCACGTCGTCACCCGCCGCGGCCAGCTCGCACGCCTCAGCCTGGTGGGGCCGATACGCGTCAAAGCCAAACTGCTGCTCCAGAATATGTTCAAGGGCCTGTGTCATCGGAAGCCGATAGTAGCCAACATTGGGCATCAATATAAGCACCCGTTTGCGGGCTTGAAGCCCGAAACAACGAGGGTGCCGAATTGTGACCGGCTTCATGGGGCTTATCGGCCGGTCTTGCTAGTCTTGAAGCTACCTAAATCGGCGGTTCGCACGCTGCGACGAGCGCTGCGGCCACAGGAACGGGAACGGTGGATGACGGAGCGATAATCGGATTCACGCTGCAGATAATCGGCGCCTTGTCGCTACTGGCGCTGACCCTGCTCTGTGGCCTTGTGGTGTGGATGCGCCTTCGCAATCCGTACGACAAAGGCGACACCCTCGCCTGCGCCGGCTACCCCCTGCCGGCCCGCATAACCCTGCAACGCGCGATTGACGCCTCCGATTACGAAGAACACACACCCTCCGCCGAGCGCACAATCACGCGGCTGCGCAGCACCGGCTTTGTGCCGGTGGGCACCTTCGAGGTGGCACAGATTCCGGGCCTGATGCTCGAAGCGATGTTTCACCCCGGCTCGGGCTGCGCCGCCGCGGTGTATGAAAACGGCGATAACGAACCGGCGTTTGAGATCATCCGTTCCTACGAGGACGGGAGCCTGCTTTCGCTAACGACGAACACGCTGATCGATCCGGACACGGTGCCCCCGACACACCACCTTGTGAGTATTGCTGACCTCGACCCCGGCGACGTGCTGGACCTGGTGCATGAAAACGATGCCGACAAGCCGGCGGTGCCCATCGACGACCGCAACTTTGTCGAAGTCTTCGAGCAAAGCTACGCGCACAGCATGGACTGGAAAATCAAGCACGGCGCCTACTCCGATGCATTTCTCCAGGAGATCACGCGCCGCTTCGTGTCCGGTAACCCGAGCGAAGAGGAGCTGGAGGGTGCTCGTGCCACGCTGGAAAATGCGCTGGACAGCGAAATCGCAAACGCGTGCCTTGGCAACTTCCTGAATGGCGCGCCGCTGTCAGCCGCTGCGTGGGAGAGAATTCGCGACCGCGTGTTTGTGATTCACGAGCGCATGGATCGGCATGAAATGCTGGATCTCATCGCCTGCTGCGTAGGCGACCGGCGGGCCCAGCGGCTGTTTGGCATGTTCGACATTCACGCGTCCCCGGACAACATCTCGCTGTTCGAGAAAATCAACTCGGCGCTGCCAAAGAACGAGCGGATCGCGCAGCTGGGGCGTGTCGACGAACCCGTGCCGGCCGCCATCTGCCACACGCTCTAGGCGCCGCTAGAACATCTCCGTTTCTTCGACGTCCGACTCGGGCGCTGTGCGTGCGTTGATGTACGGGCCGGTGATCATGTTGCCGTAGCTCTGCCCGGGACCTACCATCGGGTACACCGACGCCTCGTCGTCAATGATGACTTCCAGGAACGCCGGTCCGTCGAAGGCGAGGAAGCGCTTGATAACTTCGGACACGTTCTCCTTGCGATCGAGGCGCTCGGAAAACTGGAAGCCGTCGGCCTGCGCGGCAAGCACAAAGTTCTTTTTGTGCAGCGACTTGTCGCTCGCAGCGAGGCGGCCTTTGAAGAACTGCCGCTGCCACTGCTTTACCATGCCGTCTCCGTAGTTGTTGAGAACGACAACCTTCAGGGGAAGGCCGTAGGTCGTCACCGTTTCCAGTTCGCCGAAGTTCATGCGGATGCTGGCGTCACCATCGATGTCGATGACGACCTTGTCCGGCATCGCAAACTGCGCGCCGATGGCGGCAGGCAGGCCAATGCCCATCGTGCCCATACTGCCGGACGTCAGCCACAGCCGCGGCTGCTTGAAATCAATG
>JBCAXP010000404.1:0-4347 GCA_038533995.1 Pseudomonadota bacterium | reverse complement strand
CAGCCAACGAGATTGACGAGATTCGCGAGCCGATCATCGTTGCGTCCGTGCTGGTGCCCAGGTACTGGATGCGCCGCTGCACGCCGCGTTTCTCAATGCACAGCTTCATGACGGCGCCGACGTAATCCTGCGGCACCAGCACGGACGCAACGATGATCGGCTCGCGAATCTCGTCAATCTCGTTGGCTGGCGGCAGCTCGGCCGGGTTGTCGACGTACTGAAGTTCGCCACCGGTCGTCTGCACTTCGTACACCACCGTGGGTGCGGTCGTAATCAGCTCGAGATCGTACTCACGCTCCAGCCGTTCCTGCACAATCTCCATGTGCAGCATGCCGAGAAAGCCGCAGCGAAAGCCCAACCCCAGTGCGGTGGAAGACTCCGGCTCGAAGTGCAGCGCCGCGTCGTTGAGCCGCAGTTTTTTCAGGGCCTCGCGAAAGCTCTCGTAGTCATCGCTGCTCACCGGGAACAGGCCGGCGAAAACTCGCGGCTTTACCTGCTCGAAGCCTGGCAGCTGCTCGGCCGCGGGGCGCTGTTCGAGCGTGATGGTGTCGCCGACCGGCGCGCCGTCAATGTCCTTGATGCTGCTGATGATGAAACCGACTTCGCCGGTTTCGAGGCTGTCGCGGTCCGAGCGCTTCGGCGTGAAGATGCCCACGCGGTCTGCAATATGGCTGCGGCCTGTCGACATCACGCGAATCTTTGCGCCCTTTGGCAACGTGCCGTTCACCACACGGACAAGCGAAACCACGCCCACGTAGTTGTCGAACCATGAGTCGATAATCAGTGCCTGGAGCGGCGCCTCGGGATCGCCCTCCGGCGGCGGAATGGTGTTGACCAGCGACTCGAGCAGTTCGCCGACGCCCTCGCCCGTTTTGGCACTGACGCCAAGGGCGCCGCTGGCATCGATACCGATAATTTCCTCGATCTCGTTGCTGACCCGGTCCACGTCGGCCTGCGGGAGGTCGATCTTGTTGAGCACGGGCATGACTTCGAGGCCCTGCTCGATTGCGGTGTAGCAGTTGGCCACGCTCTGCGCTTCAACGCCCTGGCCGGCGTCCACCACCAGCAGGGCCCCCTCGCAGGCCGCCAGGGAACGCGACACTTCGTACGAGAAATCGACGTGGCCTGGCGTGTCGATGAAATTCAGCTGGTAGGTGTTGCCGTCGGCCGCCGAGTAGTTGAGTGACACACTCTGGGCCTTGATCGTGATGCCCCGCTCGCGCTCGAGATCCATCGAGTCCAGCACCTGGGCCTCCATCTCACGCTCGCTCAAGCCCCCGCACATCTGGATGAAACGGTCAGCCAGTGTGGACTTGCCGTGATCAATGTGGGCAATAATGGAAAAGTTGCGGATGTGGTGCATGCGGACCCGGTCAAAAAACGGCGTACTGGCGGGGCTGGAACGAAAACAGGGGCGCATTATATACAGCCCGCAGTGAAAATGACGCGAACTGCGCCAATATTTCGCAATCCTGTCGCGCCGTTAGCGAAGCGGGCAGGGTCAGCGCCCTGCCAGGGCCGCGGCGACGTCCGGGTCGAGGCGAACGGCACACAGCTCGGCCTCTCCGTCGTGCAGCACCGGCACCCGCTCACCATAACGCGCCACAAGCTCGTCGCTGGTATCGATATCCACGACCGACAGCGTCAGGGAAGTGCCACGAAGCGCCTGCTCGAGGTCATCGAGCATGTCGTCGCACAGGTGGCAACCCGCCCGTGAGTACAGGACAAGGTCTGTCTTCTCGCTAAGGTCGCTCATGGTTTCGCCGTGACCAGGGGCGTCGCCTGCCGTGACAGCACGACCGGGACTGGCCCGCCACCTCGGCCGAGTAGCCGGGGTACGGCGAAGCCCGCGAGCAGTCCGAGCATGCCAACCGCCAGCACCCCCGCGTCCCCCGAGCCCGGCAGCAGCGCGGCGCCTGCGAGGCACCCGGCGAGCAAACCAGACAGCGGCACCAGGTAGGCGGCTGCCGCGCCGCGCACCAGGCTGTCGTCGTCAATACCCATGCTTACGACGTCGCCCGCGGCTACGTCCAGTGACGCCGGTACCCGAGCCTCTACTGTACGGAGTCGGTCGCCGAGCAACCGCTCCATCAGGCCGCTGCCACAGCCGTTTCCAGCCGCACAGCGCGCGCAGCCGGCGGCGCCGGCACAGACCACGGTCGCCCGCCCGGGTGAGACCTCGATGATGGTTCCAGTGGTGGTTGGCATTCGCCCGGGTTTAGTAGCGCAAGGCTATTTCGCGGCGCGCCGTGTCATGGCCTTGCCGATGTACTCGACGGTATTTGGCGGCACCTCGCCGACGACCGTTACCTGGTGACCCTCAATGGTCGTGGCAAATGCGTTGGCCGCACCCATGGTCGACAGCCCCTTCAGCGCGGCTGAGTTCTCCGTCGGTGCCTCGACGAATACGGACACTGACGCCAGCCCGTCGGTGTAAACATGATGCTCGGACTTGGCCTGGTTCTCGGCAACCTGCTGGGTGTTTGTCACCGACAGCTTGAAGCCGCCCGGCAATTTTGACGCCTGCCACTTGATGTCGCTGGCATTGACGCTTGAGGCAGCGCCTTCGATCCACACGTAGTCTTCTGCCGTCTGGGTTTCCTGCTCAAGGGCCGAGTCCGGAATTTCGCCGTCGAGACTAATGCTCGAGAACAGCAGATACTCCACCATTTCATCGCCTGTACCCAGCACTTCGAAACGCAGCGGCATCGCAGTCGCTTCATCCAGCCACAGGCGGTAGCCATACCGGTACTCGTCCCTGGGCCGGACCGCAATGATCTTTGTGTCGCGATTGACAACGCGTGCGTTGCCACCGATTGCAAATACGTAGTACGCGTCAAGATCGCCGGTAAAGTCCGGCAGTGATGCCCGCAGAGGGCTGGACTGCTGTCCAACGTGCACCGCGCGCTCATTCTCGAAGATGCACTTGACCCGGCCGTTGTCCCGGATGATTTCACGGTTGTCGCCGTCGAGCGCTATCAACCGCTCCGTGACCTGGTTGCCCTCCACCTTGTGAATGACGCGCAGGTTTTGCGGCGGCGTGTTGCTGGTGCCACGCACGATAGTGCCGTCGTAGGAAAGCAGCTCCAGCGCCTGGCTCATTCGTTGCAGCCATACGCGGGGATCATCAGCAGCGGCGGCCGCAAGGGCATACGTCATGAGGAGCGCGCACGCAGCGGCGCGGCGTGCTGCAACCGACCTCATTGCGCGTTATCCACCGCAGGCTGATCCGTCGTGGTCTCGGGCACCGCATCCGCTGGCACGCGGTAGCCCACAGCGCGGAAGGAAACGATATTCTGCGGCCCCATGCGCTTGGCGTACTGGCTATGGCTCACGAGGTAGCTGTTGAGCTGGCGTCGCGCGGCTACCGACTGGCGCCCCACCGGCATCACCGAGGGCACCGTGTAGCTGACGGCAGTCGGCGGTGACGTGTAGCTCGGGGAATTCACACCGGCGCTCACGGGCGTCACCGCGGTGTTCGAGGGCATCGGCTCACCCTGCTGGGCGATAACCGATGGCGCGGCGCCGCTGTCGCCCGTCGGGCCTGTCGGCACCGACTGCAGGCTGCCGATGGCGACCATGGCCACCGTCGCTGCGATCGCTGCGCCCACGAGGGGCCGAAGGAAGCGTTGCGCGCCCTGCGCACCTGCCGGCGCAGCCGCATCCAGTGCCGGCTCGGCATCCAGTGCGGCGCGAACGCGCTCGGCGACGTTGCACGGGGCGGGCCCGTCCCGGCGCACTGCCTCGCTGATGAGCGCATACCGCGACAGCCGGTCACGCAGCGACTGATCCCTGGTCAGGCGTCTTAATACCAGTTCGCTCTCGGCGTCATCAATTTCGTTGTCAAAAAAAGCCGAAACCTGGTCGTTGGGTGTCTGCGTCATCGTTTCTGGTCCTCGGCCAGTAGCGGTTTGAGTTTTTTGTCGATTGCTTCGCGTGCGCGAAAAATTCGTGAACGCACGGTGCCTACCGGACATTCCATAGTACGTGCGATCTCCTCGTAGCTCATGCCTTCCATCTCGCGCAGGATGATGGCAGTACGAAGATCGTCGGGCAGCTGCTCGATGGCGCTGTCGACGGTGCTTTGAATTTCGCTGGTCAGGAGCATGCCTTCCGGGGTATCTGTCTCTTTCAGTCTGGCCTGCATGTCGTATTGTTCCGGGTCCTGCAGATCGAGGTCGTAGTCCAGCGGCCGGCGGCGCTGCGCAACGAGGTAGTTTTTCGCCGTGTTGATCGCAATGCGATACATCCAGGTGTAAAACGCGCTGTCGCCCCGAAACGACGGCAACGCCCGGTATGCCTTCAGAAAAGCCTCCTGGGCCACGTCCAGCGATTCAGCCGGGTCGC
>JBCAXP010000403.1:0-4355 GCA_038533995.1 Pseudomonadota bacterium | reverse complement strand
CTTTGGCGCCAAGCTCGTGCAGGTGAAGGGTGTGCAGGAAATCACGTACGGCACGCGTTCCGACTGCGAATACCTGATGGACAAGATCGGCGAAGCCGCCGACAAGCTCAAGGGCGCCAAGGACTACGCCGAGACACTCACTGCGCGCACCAACTTTCTCGCACGTCGCGTCGAATACCGAGCCGACGAAGACACCGTGCCACGCGCCACCTGCACCGAGAACATCCCGGTGAAAATCGGGCTGGACGCCAACGGCGAAAGCAAGTCAGTCGGCGGCAGCCCGCCCCTCGACGTCAACGTGCTCGCCGAAGACTTCTGGGACCTGCACTCCGTCATCCTCAGCTAGCACCTCCCCAAACCCCGAATAGCCTTCACCCGGGGCAGTGGCCGTCTGGTCTCGCGCACGTTTGCCGACAGCATCAGACCGCATACCGCATTTTGCAGATGGCGCGCAACGGCGCTGAGATCCTGCCGCTAGGTTTGCTACTCGCATTTGTAAGCGTTGTGCCAGTCTGATCGCGGTCGGGAACTGGGTGGTGCCATCAGAAGTCGCCGTGAACACGTCCCTGTGGGCTTGCCGTCGCTATGGGCTAAGTGGTTCGCACAGCTTGCGCCAGGTTGCTGTGCCGTGTCGCAGCCGCGGCTCCGACACTTCTGCTGCCACCACCCAGCCCCCGACCGCTGCGAATCACCTTACAGAGAGGTCCGGCGCCTGAATTGGCGTTGTCGTTCGATCACCCACGTTGAGCGTGCGGCTGGCCGATGCCGTTATCGCCGAGATGACCTGCAACCGTGGGGACCAAGGAGTTAGCGCTGGAGGACGGCAGGGGTGTCACCGGGATGTGTGAGGCAGGGATGCCGAACCAAGCCCACATGGACGTGTTCACGGCGTTCCCGGGGACACCCCTGCCGTCCTCCAGCAAGCGGCCAGAATGGCACAACACTCCGAAAGAACGAAACCACTAAGCCAGCAAGCGGCCAGACTGGCACAACGCTTCGAAAGAACGACCAGCTATATCCACCAAGCGGTCAGACTGGCACAACACCACGAAAGAACGGCAACGCTCGACAAGCGAGCGTTGAACGTCAGGCGGTGGCTGCTCCGCGCGTCACGGTGCGTAGCACTTTGCGCCACCAGCGGGACAGGTTGTCGAACCAGACGTAGACGCTGGGCACGACGAAAAGCGACGTGACGGTGGAGAAGGCCAGGCCACCGATGATGGCGCGTGCCATCGGGTAGTAGGGCGGTCCGTCGCCACCGATCTGCGTGTTACCCATGGCCAGGGGCATAAGGCCGAGAATCGTCGTGGCAACCGTCATCAGGATGGGCCGGAGCCGGTCGCCTGCGCCGCGCATTATGGCTTCGTCTCGAGGCACGCCTTCAGCGCGCAGGTTGTTGATGTGGTCTACCAACACAATGCCGTTGTTCACCACGACGCCAATCAGAATCATGATGCCGATTGACGCCATGAACGAGAACGTGGTGCCGGTGAGGGCAAAGAACCAGAACACGCCGATAACCGAGAACAGAATCGAGGTGATGATGGAGATCGGGTACAGCGTCGACTCGAACAGCGCCGCCATCACGATGAAGATCAGGGCGATGCCGAGCAGGATGTTTTCCAGCATGATCTTTTGCGTTTCGTCGTTGCGATCAAAGCCGCGGCCGAATTTCCACGAGTAACCGGGCGGAAGTGAGTACTCCGCCATCAGCGCCTCAATCTGTGGCTTCACTTCATCGAGCGTTGTGTCCTTGAGATCTGCGGAAACCGAGGCAGCGGTCTGCCGGTCAGTGCGCCTGATCGACTGCTCGCCGCGCTGTACGTGCAGGCTGGCTACGTTGCTGAGCGGGATGCGCTCGTTGTCGGCGGTGTACAAGGGCAGGCCGGCGAGTTGCTCAATGGTCTGCCGATCGTTCTCGCGGAACGTCATGCGTACGCCGATTTCACCGTCCTGACCCCGGAACTCCCGCAGCGGTTCGCCGCGCATCGCAATGGCCACCGCCGTGGCGACGTCCTGTGCCGCGAGGCCCGCGCGCATGGCGCGCTCACGATTGACGGTAATGCGCACTTCCTGGTCCCCCTGCGCGGCGTCGCTGCGCAGGCCTTCGAGTCCGTCAATGGTTCCCAGCACGCGCAGGAGGTCGGTGCTGATTTCCGAGAGTTTTTCGGTGGAGTCGCCCGTTACCTGCAGGCTGAAGCCTTCGCCGCCGCCGTCCTGCTCGAACTTGAAGCTCGGCTCGCCGATGACGATCTCCGGCATGTTCTCTGTGATGAAGTCGATGATGTCCTTTGTGCTGCGCGTGATTTCATCGTCATCCGTCAGAAGAATCGACGAGGCGGCCTGGTCCGGCTCGTAGTAGCTGTACACCGATATGATGTCGAGTTCTTCCTGGTGGTCGTACAGGAATTGCTCCATGCGGTATACCACCGACTCCACACGGTCGAGCGGGTGGGTGCCTTCTATGTGATAGGGCAGGTACAGGCGCCGTGAGTTTTCCTGTGGCCAGGCGTCAAACTTGACGAGCTCAAGCGGCAGCGGCAGGAAGCCAACGACCACGATCAGCAGGATCGCACCGGCGGTCTTCCACTTGTGATGCAGGCTGCCGTCCAGCAAGCGGACGTAGCGGTTCGTTAGCCGTGTCATGAGCGCACTTTTCTTCGGCGGCTTCGGCGGCGGCAGGCGCGAGGCGAGCATTGGAATCAGGGTCTGCGCAATCAGCAGCGATGCGACCAGCGCAACCGAAATCGTCAAGGCAACGTGGGTCAGGAACACCGTGATATCGGCCTTGGTGCCAAACATGATAGGTGCAAATACGATGATCGAGGTGGCGGTGCCCGCAATTACGGCGAGGCCCACTTCGTTGACGCCGTCAATTGTGGCCTGGAACGGCTTGTCCGGATGCATCAGCCGGTAGCGGAAAATGCTCTCGGTGATTACCACGCCGTTGTCCACCAGCATGCCCACCGCGAGCATCAGGCCCATCATCGACAGAATGTTGAGCGACAGGCCGAAGAAGTACATCGCACCCAGCGTGATCAGCAGTGAAAAAGGAACCGCCAGTGCCACGATGAGCGTCGTGGCGAACTGGCGGAGGAACAGGAACAACACGAAGATGGCAAGAGCCAGACCTATCAGGCCACTGTTGCGCAGGTCGGTGAGCGAGGAGCGGACGCCCTCCGCCGAGTTGTCGAGTTCGAAAAGCTTGATGCCCTGCATCTGCGGCAGTTTGCGGATTTCCTCGAGCTCGGCCATCACGCGGTCGTTCACCGCTACCATGTTGGCGCCCGTCGTCTTGAAGACGTTGAGCCCAATGGCGTACTTCATGTCGAGGTGACGGCCGTAGTTGCGGTCCGGGCTCAGCATCGTGACGTCTGCAACGTCGCGCAGGCGCAGGCCATCCGAGTTGATCAGTGTGTCGCGAATGTCTTCCAGCGAGCCGAACTCACCCTGGGGGCGGATGCTGAAGCGCTGGTTGTTGTCAGTGATGCTGCCGGCGCTGACCGAGAAGTTGCTTTTCTGCAGCCGGTCCCGCAGGTCCTGCAGGTCGACGCTGTGAGCCGCGATGCGGTCGGCGTCCAGCAGAATGCGCACTTCCCGCGGGTCAACGCCCTGCAGCTCAACCCGTGACACCCCCTCGAGCCGCTCGACGCGGCGCTTCAGATTGCGGTCCAGCAGGTCGTAGGCGTCCGACAGGTCGCGGTCCGCGGAGATACGCAGGTTGAGAATGGGCTCGTCACCGAACGATCCCGTAAACACCAGGATGCGTTCAATGTCGGGCGGCAACTGCCCGCGTATGGAATCCACCTTGGCCCGCGCTTCGATGCCCTTTGCGGCCATGTCGGCTTCCCACCCGAACTCGACCCAGATTTCCGCCTGGTTCTCGTCGGTGGTCGACTGCATCCGTTCCACACCGCTCAGCGTGGCCAGCGACTCTTCGAGAGGCCGCGTAATCAGCCGCTCGATTTCCTCCGGCGTGGACCCGGGGTAGGGCACCTGGACGAAGAGGCCAGGAAACTCGATGTCGGGGAATTTCTCGAGCGGCAGCAGGTTGACGGACACCAGGCCTACCAGGGCCAGCGCCACGAACGCCATGGTTGTGGCGATGGGGCGCTTCAGGGCAACTTCTGTGTGTTTCATGCCTGTGCTCCCGTGGCTTCGCCACTACTGAGCAGGTTGTCACCGGTTGCCACGACCCGGTCGCGGCGCTGATCGAGTAATGAGTAGACCACCGGGATTACTACCAGCGTGAGCAGCGTCGAGACGAGCAGCCCACCGATAACCGTGATGGCCATGGGGGCACGCACTTCGGCGCCTTCGCCGAAGCCGATTGCCATCGGGGCAAGGCCGAGCGC
>JBCAXP010000402.1:0-4365 GCA_038533995.1 Pseudomonadota bacterium | reverse complement strand
GCAACGTTTTCAGATCGAGCCCCCAGTGGTCACCACGGTACGCCGCGCGCTTAAGGCCTACGGGTACCCGGTGGAGACCTGCGGCGACATCGATGACGAACTGCGGGTTGTCCTGCGGGCATTCCAGATGCATTTTGTGCCGGACGCGATCACACTGGAGCCGGACGTGGAAACGGCGGCAAGACTGTTTGCCCTGCTCGAAAAATACGACACGGACGCTCTGCGCGCCCTCGAGGGCGCCAGCGACTGCCCGGACGCCGAAGCCACCCAGGCACCATAACAACTGTCGGCACACCGACGGAGTACCGCATGCTGAGAAAAATCACTTTCCTCCTCGTTTTTTTGATTGCCGCCGCCCTGGGCGCCGAGCCGCTTCCAATCGAGCACTTCGTGAAAGACAGCGACTACCTCGACGTTGCCCTGTCGCCGTCAGGCAAGCACCTGGCGGCGCGAGTCGGTATCGAAGGCCGAGTGGTAATGGTGGTGCTGGACCGCGAAACCAACGAGATTGTCGGCAGGGTGGCGCCCGGGGAAGGCAGCGCGGTGCACTCTGTTGAGTGGATCAACGACAAGCGGCTGCTCTTTTCCTACTCGGCAGACACGATCGATCTGGACGCAGCCGTCCCCACGGGCGAACTGTTCGGCGTCGACTTTAACGGCAAGCGGCTTGAGCTGCTGGCAGGGTTTCGCGCGTCTGACGCGAAGACCGGCACGCGCCTGAGAAAGAAAGACAGTGACAAAGCCAGCTTCTACCTGGTCAACACCCTGGAGGGAGATGAAAAGCACGTACTCATCATCTCCCATCCCTGGTCGCTTGAAGGCAACACCTGGTACGACAACCGCAACAAGTTCCCCACCATCAGTCGCATGAACGTGTACAACGGCAGGCAGAAGCCGGTCGAAACCCTGCCGTTTCGCAACGCTACGGCGTACAGCACAAACGACGGAAAGGTCCGGTTCGTGACCTATGAAAACGAAGACTCCACCTTCTCCGCGGCATTTCGTGAGAACGAGGACGCCGAGTGGCAGCCGCTCAAGGATGTTTTCGACCTCGGACGGGAGATGCTCGTTGTCGGACTGAACAAGGCCGGCGATGCAGCGTTTCTGCGCGGTGCCTATGGCGATGAGGGCTACCAGACGATTTACCGGCTGGATTTCGCAACGCGCTCGGTCGAACCGGTATTTACCGATCTTGACGCTGACATCATCGACTGGGTGGCGGACGCTGCCACCGGGGAAATAGCGGCCGGCAAATCCGTTCGGGGCAAGCCTCGCTATCATTACGCCGCTGACGACAGCGAGATGCAGTACACCCACAAGAAGCTCGCCAAGGCTTTTGTTGAGCAAGAGATGGATATTCTGAGCTGGACACAGGACGGCACGGAGTTTGTCGTGCGGGTTTCCAGCGACACGAATCCTGGCAGTTACTACCTGTTCAACGACGAGACGAACAAGGCGGATTTCTTCTGGGCCAATCTGTCCTGGATCGACCCGCGGCAGATGCGCCCAATGCTCATTGACGAGGTGGAAACCCCCGATGGCTTCAGTCTGCCGGTACGCCTGACCTTGCCCGAGGGCCCGGGCCCGGCCCCGCTGGTGGTCCATCCTCACGGCGGTCCGCACGGCGTCGCTGACTTATGGACGTTTGATCGCCAGGTGCAGTTTCTTGCGAATCGAGGCTATGCCGTGCTGCAGGTTAATTTCCGCGGCAGCGGGCACTTCGGCAGCAGGTTCAGGCAGGCAGGGTACAGGGAGTGGGGCGGCAAGATGATCGACGACATCGCCCTTGCGACCAAGTGGGCGATGGAACGCCCCGACATTGACGGCGACAGGGTTTGTGCCTACGGAGCAAGTTACGGCGCCTACGCAACGTACATGCTCGCAGCGCGTGAGCCCGAGCTTCTGAAATGCGCTGCGGGCTACGTTGGCGTTTACGACCTCAGTGCTTTTATGACGACAGGCGACATTCCGGCGAGCTGGGGCGGCAAAGGCTACCTGGAGAGGGTGCTGGGCACCGACGAATCTGTGCTGGAGGCGTACAGCCCTGTAAACCACGCCGGGCAGATCCAGGCCAATACTCTGCTCGTGCACGGTGACAGGGACATCCGCGCGCCCATCGCACACGCCAAGGCGATGCGAAAGGCGCTTGAGGCGGCGGGCAATGCGCCTGTCTGGATCGAGCTTGGTCTAAGCGGGCACGGCGCGGGCAGCCTGAAGAACAGGCTAAAGCTGTACGAGGGTCTGGTGGGCTTTCTGGATGCCAACCTCAAGGCGTCGAACTGACAACCGGCGCGTCGAAGCGACCAGCCGGCACTGTCAAGCAGAGCCCAGGGCTCTGTCTGCTTACAACGTGACTTTGTGCCGACTTACACGACCGTTTTTTCCGGGGAGAATAAACTCGTACTCCCACGGCGAAGAGCAGTAGCCGGCGGCGTAGCTTTCACCGGCCGCGGTAGCGCTACCGTCATCGTCATTGGCTGACTTCATCACGATCTGCGATGACTCTTCCTCAAAGACCCGCGGCGGTGGAATGCGCTCGGCGTAGGTCATCAGCGCGGCCTCGAGGTCGAACTGCTTCTCGGTGAGCAGCGCGTCGGCGTAGAGCGCCAGCGACTTTTCGTAGAAGAGCCTCTCGAGGTGTTTGCCAAGCGCGGTAACGCCGCGCCTGACGGTCGGGCTCGACTCCAGCACGCTGGCGTCGCAGATCAGCACCCGCTTCGCCTTGTCGATGTCGCGCTGGATGTCGAGCCAGGGCTCGCGGAAACGGGCAAACAGCTCATCGAGCGAAAGCGAGCCCGTCGCAATGCCTGCAAGTTCGAGCCTCGTGAGCCGTTGTTTCCAGTTGGCATCCAGGCCTGCGGCGTACAGGTCGCGAGTGAACGCGTAGTACGTTTGCACCAGTTTCAGACCGTAGTCATCCGCTGCCTCAGCCGTCGCCTCAGCCGTCGCCCCAGCCGTCGCCTCAGCGTCGCCGTCACCGCCGCTGCCGGTATCGGCAAAGGCCGCAGAGCACATGCCAGCAAGGGCTGCGAGAGCGAGTACTCGGAATAGCGGAAGCAGTCTCATAGCAGTTTCCTCAGCGTGTGTGGCACAGGGCCGCTCTTGCGATTCGCGGCCAGGGCCTCCGGTGTTGCGAGACCCTGACCACTACGCGCTAGGGCAGTATCTTCGACGAACTGTAGGGCCGGCAGAACTGCGTGGAGTCCCGGTATTTTCGGGCACCCGCCGTAATCTCGCTTAAGTTCCGCGTGCAGTAGTTCGCGCTGAACCCGAAGAGCTCCGTTTCAAGCAGGCTGCTCAGTTGCGTGCCTGACGACGTGAGTTCCTCGAGCAGCCACGTCTCATCGGCCTTTATAACAGAGCCCCGCATCAGTTCGCACTCGAAGTCCAGCCGGGTCTCGTTGAAAAAGCCGCTCGATGGCATGCCGGACCATACGGTCGAACATGTACCGTGCGCCATCTGGCTGTCTTCGCAGAACCAGACCATCGCGGAATTCATGATTTCCTGGGCTTGCGCGTTCGCACTCATCAGCAGAAGCAGGGGCAGGGCCAGGCAATAGTTGCGGTTAGTCATTGGCGCTCTCCTGCCCGAAGGTGGCTGTAAGCCTCGGCGCTGGCGGTGACGCAGGTATCTGCGACGAAGCTCTCGACGGACTCGCTGGTTTGAAGCTGCCTGGAAAGGTCCAGCCTGCGGTGGCTGATGCTCCCACGGAAGCGGTCGAGAAAGCCCTCGAAGTGTGTGCGAAGCTGCACGGGCATTTCGCTAAGGCTTGCCTGCAGGTGCGACACCCGGGTGTTGTCAACCTCCTCGGCGATTCGCTCAAGCGTGTCCTTGAACTCAGCGGGCGAGCGCGGCTGAATTCCCTCGGCGCAGAGCAGGTGGCGGCGAATGCCCAGTTCTTCAGCCTCGAGGGCGGCGCGCTGGCCGAGCAGCGCTGCACCGAGCGACTCGACGAGCTGCAGCCCGGCGAGGTCGTCTGAAAGGATGTTCACCTGGAATACGTCGCCGAGCAGGTAGTGATAGCTGCGCTGGTCCTGCTCTGCCGCAGACGCCAGGTGGCCCAGCAGCAGCTTGTACGCGACGGCGTCCGACGCACCTGTTGCCGGCGCCTCAGTGATTGTGGGTGGCCCGTGAGCGATCGCCTCTGTGTCGACCGCGGCCAGTGCGTGCGCCGCCAGCAGTGGCAGGCTCATAAGCCCAAAAGCCAGTGTGTTTTGCATGTGTTGATCCCTCCATGGTTCAACGTTTTCCAACGTCGCAAAAGCCTGCTGGGCAGGGCGGCACGTGCGACGGCGTGCCGCGAGTCGAACGCCGCCCGATGACAGGCCGCTCTCGGTCCTTCGAGATGCGGTCGGCAGGACGGG
>JBCAXP010000401.1:0-4372 GCA_038533995.1 Pseudomonadota bacterium | reverse complement strand
ATAAATTTTCTTTTACTCCTTGTTTTTCCCGGGGCTTTCCCGGGGGGGGGGGGGGGGGGGGGGGGGGGGGGGGGGGGGGGCCCGCGTCGGTCGTCGCAGGCCAGGGGCTCGTCGGAACTAGCTGTCGTCCTGGTCCTGGAGGGAATCCTGGTCGCCGATGCCGTAGCGGCGCAGCTTCACGTACAGGCTTTGGCGCGACAGCCCCAGCATGTCGGCCGCCGACGCCCGGTTATTGGACGTGAGCTTGAGGGCGGCCTCAACGCACAGGCGTTCGATGAGGTCGGTGGTTTCCCTGACAAGGTCCTTGAGCGGTACGCGGCCTACCAGCTCGGTCATCTGCTCGAGGGACTGGCCAAACGGCTGGCGGGCGATGTCCTGGGAGCGCTGGTGACGCCGCAGCGTGCGGCGGATGATAAAGCCAAAGCACGGCACCTCGGCATCCAGCGCCGACACCGCGGACAGTTCCACGTCGACCGGTGCGCCGAACTCCGGGTGAATCTGAGTGGTGTATTGCCGCACCACGCCCCGCTTCTGCAGGTTCTTTCTCAGCAGCCCGACGTCGACGCCGGGCCGGCCCAGCCACTGCTCGAGCGGCTGGTTCTTGATCTGGAGGTCCGATGCGAGCTGGCACAGCTCCAGGAAAGCCTCGTTGGCTGCCATGATTCGGCCGTCGGGATCGGCGACCACGAAGGCGTCAGGCGAACGCTCGATGACTTCCAGCACTTCGCTGGACCCGGTCGGCGCCTGGCTGGCCTTGCCGGTGCTCTGGGCGCTGGACAGGTGCAGCAGAAAATGCGTGGAGTCGTCCTGGCGCAGCAGCGTGGCATTCAGTGAAAAACGATTGCCCTTGCGCGTGCGAACGGTGAGGTCGGTGCCCTTGCCGGTAGCGCGCACGCCGGTCAGGAGTTGACTGATTTCCGAAGCGCTCTTCTCGACGAAGTAGCGATTGAAGGATGACGTAACGAGCTTGTTGACCGGCGTGTCCAGCAGCTGTGACGCTGCTGGATTCGCCTCCAGGATGTTCTTGCCGTTGGCATCGAGGATCAGGATGGCCTCGGCGGACATCTGGAACAGCATGCGGTACCGGGTCTCGGCCTGGTACAGACGTGCGTAGTCGTCCTCCATTGAATGCTGCACATCCAGCAGTTCCTGCTGCATGCTGGACAGGGCGCGCAGGTCGCGGCCCATTACTATCTTGTTGCCGTCGTCGTCCACGTTGAATACGCGGAACAGCAGCGGAATGTCCTGACCGGAGGGCGACGCGATATTGACCTGGCGCCAGCGAGACGGTGTCTCCTTACTGGTGGTGCGCATCAGCGCCTCGAGCTTCGGCCGGCTCTCAATGGTTACCGTGTCGGCCCAGGGCTGCCCGATCCAGGCAGTCGCGTTGCCGAAGTTCTCGATTCCCTGCTCGGCTGTAACGTCGCGAACGATGCCGTCGCCATCGATGACCAGCGCCATGTCGTTGGCCGACGACACAATCTGGGCAATGTCGGGCGTGTCGAGCTCAGCGACGAATTCCGTCGCGATCGACGTTGGATGCAGTAGTTTCTTGGCGACCATAGTGTCAGGAACCCGTCGGCATCGCGGTATTCGGCTGCTCAGGCCTTAACGAGCTCGGCAGCCAGTTGCACCGCCTCACTGCCGTCGACTGCGGACCCGTCGGCGCCGAAGTCGGCCGGGCTGCGGTGTGACTCGGCAAAAACCCGGCCGCCAACCAGTATTTTCAATGCCTTGTTGGCCGAGCGACTCCTGATGTTTGCGAGCAGCGGGCCCAGTTTTTGCAGATGTCTGTCTGCACTGATTGACAGGCCCATGACGCTGAAGTTCTGCTGTGATACCACGTCAACTATTTCTTCTTCGGTTCGTGGAGCTCCGCTCCACACATTCCAGCCGGCGCGCCTGAAGAATTCTACCACCATTATGTGGCCGAACGTATGTTGTTCACCCGGCATCGGCACGATGAGCGCGGTGAGGTCGGAGTTCGGGTCCGGGGAATCGTGAGCGCAGAAGCAGGGGCTGAACATGTGCAGAATCTGGTGCATGCGGGACACGCCCACGGTCACCTGGGTAAAGCTGCACAGGTCCTCCTCCCACAGCTCGCCGAAACGGCGGGCAGCCGGGGCCAGCAGGTCGAGATAAATGTCCTGAAGGCGGCAGCCGTCTTCACGAAGGGTCGTGATGTACTGGGCGGCGATGCGTACGTCATGCTTCATCAGCAGGTCGACAAAATCCTCGACGCTGCCGGTGCTGGGAGTCAGGACGGGCTGTGTCTCCAGTCCTGGCGGCATCTCGACCGGGCCTGTATTTGTGTCGAACACCATAAGCAGCCTGGGGATGATGTCCCCTTCAATCGTCTCGCACAGCTTCGCCATTGCCTGCGTGATGTGCAGATTTGTCGTATCAGCGCTGTTGTCTTCGGAGAGCGCCAGTTCACGCAGGCACTCTTCCATGCCGCTGAAGCCGCGGGCATCAGTCATCGTTACCGCACCGTGTGTTCGTACAACTATTGCCCGGATAGTACACGGAACGGAAGTTGAATTTTGCTGCGACGCCAGAAGCGCTGGCTTCCCAAAGTCATTTCCGGGCAAAGGCTATCAGACGCCTTTTTTGTCTCGTTGTCAAGTTTTGTTTACGTACATTTTTGTTGACACTTGCGATCAGGCGCTTTAGATTCTGGGGTCTTAAAGAGGGGTATTTTCGCCAGGGTCTAAGGCCATGCTGAATAGCGCTGCTGCCACGCGCCCAATTCGACCGATTTACACGCCCGAGCAACGTCGGCGTCGTGACGCTTCGCCGTGGACGCTTGTCCAGGGCGTGCTTGCCCCGCTTCAGTTCGTCGTATTCCTGGTCAGTGCAGTGCTGGTGGCGGGCTTTTTGATCAGCGGCAAGTGGGCCGTGGCGGCCACCGTCTCAGTCTTTATAAAGACGTTCATTCTCTACGCGATCATGATTACCGGGTCGCTGTGGGAAAAAGACGTCTTCGGCCGCTACCTGTTCGCCCCGGCCTTTTACTGGGAAGACGTGGTGAGCATGCTCGTGCTGGCTTTGCACACGGCCTACCTGGTCGCGGTGGTTGCCGATCTCCTGCCGATTCGTGAGCAGATGCTGCTGGCGGTGGCGGCTTACGTCACCTACGTCATCAACGCGGCGCAATTCCTGGTCAAATTTCGCCAGGTGCGCCTGTCCGCGGCCGCCGAGCTGCATGCCGCAACCGCGGAGGCCTGTCAGTGAGCGGGGCCGCGAACGTCCAGCCGCCGGTGAGCGGCGAGATGCCGGTAATACGCCAGCGCGGCCAGCGCGAGGTGTTCTGCGGTCTCACCGGCATCGTGTGGCTGCACCGCAAGATCCAGGATGCTTTTTTCCTCGTCGTGGGTTCGCGTACCTGCGCACACCTTATACAGTCGGCCGCCGGCGTGATGATCTTCGCCGAGCCACGCTTTGCCACCGCCATTATCGATGAGCGCGACCTGGCAGGTCTTGCCGACGTTAACGATGAACTGGATCGCGAAGTGGCGCGACTGCTCGAACGCCGGCCCGACATCAAGCTGCTGTTTCTCGTGGGCTCCTGTCCGTCCGAGGTGATCAAGCTCGACCTGTCGCGTGCCGCCGAGCGGCTGTCCGCGCAGCACCTCCCGGCGGTGCGTGTACTGAACTACTCGGGCAGCGGCATCGAAACGACGTTTACGCAGGGCGAGGACGCGTGCCTCGCCTCGCTGGTGCCGGAGATGCCAGGCGCCGGTGACGACCGCTCGCTGCTGGTTGTCGGCACGCTCGCAGACGTTGTCGAAGACCAGTTCCGCGCCCTGTTCGACAACCTCGGCATCGGGCCGGTCGCGTTTTTTCCACCGCGCAATTCCGCGGAGCTGCCGGCGGTGGGACCGAACACGCGCTACCTGTTGGCACAGCCGTTTCTTAACGACACGGCACAGGAGCTCGACAAGCGCGGCGCGTGTCGCCTGCCGGCGCCATTTCCGCTCGGCGAGGAAGGCACGACACAGTGGCTGCAGGCAGCGGCAACCGAGTGGGGTGTCGATGCCGGTAAGTTCGACGCGGTTACGGCGGCGCCGCGGCAGCGGGCGACTGCCAGCCTGGAACGCTCTCGGGAAAAGCTGGCCGGCAAGCGTATTTTCTGTTTCCCGGACTCGCAGCTGGAGATTCCGCTTGCCCGCTTCCTGGCGCGGGAGCTCGGCATGGACCTGGTGGAGGTCGGCACGCCCTACCTGCACCGCGAACACCTGGACTGCGAGTTGCCGATGCTGCCGGAAGGCACGCAGCTCAGCGAAGGCCAGGACGTGGAAAAGCAGCTCGACCGCTGCCGCGAGGCAAAGCCGGACCTGGTGCTGTGTGGCCTTGGCCTTGCCAACCCGCT
>JBCAXP010000400.1:0-4382 GCA_038533995.1 Pseudomonadota bacterium | reverse complement strand
GCGTCGAAGTACTCCGCGTGCAGGGCGACTTTGTGTGGAAGCTGGAAGGTATCTACCAGCACGGTGGACTAGACGACTTCTTTGGTTTCGGCGCGGGCTTTGAACGCGAGTGGGCGCGGCTTGGCGACAGCAACGCCTCCTTGAGCGTGTTTGCCGAGCTCTATGTCGACGACCGCGATGAGGCAACGGGCGTTGCAATAACGCCGTTCCAGCGCGACCTTTTTCTCGGCGCGCGGGTGGCGCTGAACGATATCAACAGTACCGAATTCCAGGTTCGCCTCACTACCGACCTTGAGTATCACTCAAGCCTTCTGGACCTGCGCGCAACGCGGCGCCTCAACCGCGCGTGGACCATGGAAGCGACGCTCAACGCGTTTCTCAACGCGGGTGCTGACCCGGCCTTGCAGCAGATGCGACGCGATCACTCGCTGCAGCTTCAGATTACACGCGGCTTCTAGTCGACTGGTTTCGGACCCACTGCTTTCTTTTACGCCGCGCACCGACAGCGGTATGATGTGCGCTGCACGGACGCCACGCTAGAGCGGCAGAAAAACACCACCCGGCAACACGCGAGCCGGCCAAAGGTCCGATGCAACTGATCGTTTGTTTCACAGCAGTTCCCTTGGCCCAACTTCCAACGCGCCAGCCTTGGTAGCGCTGCCATGTCCGTAGTCAGCGAACTCAGGCGCCGCAACCTCTATCGCGCCGCCGCGCTGTACGCGGCAACCGGCTGGCTTGCCGTACAGATCGCAACCCAGGTGTTCCCGGTCTTCGACCTGCCGGAGAGCGCCGTGCGCGTGGTAGTGGTCGCGGCGGTACTCGGCTTTCCCTTTGCGATGCTGTACAGCTGGTACTACGGCGGCGGGGTCGCGGCAGCGAAGCCGCGCAAGCGCCTCGACCGCTGGATTATCGCCAGCCTTAGCCTCGCCGTTGCGCTCCTGCTGTTCGAACAGTTCGCCGTCCGGCAGACGCTTGGGCCCAGGCCAACGGCATCCGTCGCCGTGCTGCCGTTTGCAAACGCCAGCGGCGATGCCGACGACCAGTTTTTCTCCGAGGGGCTGTCCGACGATCTGATCAACGCACTTACCCAGTTCGGCGATCTGAAAGTAATCAGCCGTAACTCCTCATTCCAGTTCCAGGGCTCGGCCGACGACAGCCGGGCTATTGGAGAAAAACTTGGCGTTGCGCACCTCGTCGAGGGCAGCGTTCGCCGTGTCGACGACAGCGTGCGCGTATCGGTGCAGCTTGTTACCGCCGCCGACGGCGCCACGGTGTGGTCAAAGCGCTACGTGCGACCGTATCGCGATCTCCTGACGCTACAAAACGACATCATCAGCGCCGTGGCCGATGAGTTGAAAGTTGCCCTGCCCATCGACAGCGGCGCAGTAAGGCAAAGCGACCATCCGCCGAGTGGCAACGTCGATGCCTACAGCGCCCTTTTGCAGGGCAACTTTTACGCGACCCGCGGTAACGAACAGGACTATCGCAAAGCCCTGGGGTTCTACACCACGGCAACCACCCTGGACCCCAACTACGCGCTCGCCCACGCCAACCTGGCGCGGCAGTGGATCAACCTGTCGAGGAAGTACCACCACGGCGACGAAGCAAGCCAGGCGTACGCACGCGCGCGGGAGGCCATCGACACCGCCCTTACCGTTGAACCAGAACTGGCCGCCGCTCACCGGGTGCAGGGCACGTTGCTGGAATCTGACGGCTTTGACTGGGCCGGCGCAATGGCCGCGTACCGCCGGGCGCTGGCACTTGCGCCGAATGACTCCGATGCGATGGCGGCGCTCGGGGGCTTGCTCGCCACCCTCGGAGAAGCTGCAGAAGCCGTGGACCTGATCGAACGCGCGATTGAAAGCAACCCGCTCTGTGCGTCGTGCTACCACTGGCTGAGCCGTTACCTAAGACCGCTGAACCGCCTCGACGAGGCGGAGGACACGGTTCGCGAGGCCATGGTGCTGTCGCCGAATCACGCCGGTTACGCGACCACGCTGACCACCATCGCGATAATGCGCGGTGATGCCGAACTGGCGCTGGCCGCTGCGCAACAGGAAGTTGCCGAGGGCGGCTGGCAGCTCGTCGCGTTGGCGTTTGCGCAGCAGCTGAGCGACAACCCGGCCGAGGCGGACGCGGCGCTCAATCGGTTAATCGACGCACAGGCGGACGAGGCGGCCTACCAGATTGCGCAAACGTACGCGCTGCGCAACAACCCGGACATGGCGTTCGAGTGGCTTGACCGCGCATGGGAAAACGGCGACGCCGGGGTCAGCGCGCTGCTCTACGACGGCATACTGCTCAAGCTCGCGAACGACCCGCGCTTCACGGCGTTTTGTGACAAGGCCGGGCTGCCGAGACCACCCTACCCCGGCATAAGCGTAACGCCGCTATGAAGGACAACCGCTCCTTCTTCGCCGAGATCACACGCCGCAACGTGCATCGCGCGGCCGTGTTCTACGCGGCATCGGCCTGGCTGGTGGTCCAGGTTGCCGCCGATGTGTTCCCGGTCTTTGGCATTCCGGACGCAGTGGTGCGCTGGGTCATCGTCCTGCTGACCATCGGCTTTCCGTGCGCGATGCTGTTTTCGTGGTTTTACGAGTGGACGCCGACCGGCATAAAGAAGGAAAGCGAAATCGACATTGCCGAGTCGATAACCCACCTGACCGGCAGAAAGATGGACCGGTACATCGTTGCCGTACTCATGCTGGTGCTCGTGGTGTTGCTCGCGGACCGCCTTGTCACGCCACCCCGGGCGATCAAGAGTGACCCCTCCGTTGCCGTGCTGCCCCTCACCAACGAAGGCGGCAACCCCGAAAACGAGTACTTCTCCGACGGCCTCACCGAGGAGCTCATCGCTGTACTCGGCCAGATCCCCAAGCTCAAGGTGATTGGCCGAAACTCTTCGTTCCGCTTCAAGGACAGCACGACCGACAGCCGCACAATTGGCAACCTGCTAGGCGTTGCGCATCTGCTCGAAGGCCGTGTAAGACGCTTCGACCAGCGCATCCGCATCGTTGTGGGCCTGGTGCGCGTTGCGGACAACCGGCAGCTGTGGGGCCAGACGTACGACCGCGCGGCGGGTGACATCTTCGCGGTGCAGGCAGAAATAGCGGAAGCGGTGGCCCAGGCCCTGCAGCTAACCATGCTCGATGGCGATCAGCGCGCGGCGCCGCAGCCCGCCCGCACTGTCGAGGCGCACAACGCCTTCCTCCAGGGACATTTTTTCCTTGAGCGCAGCAGCTTTGAAGGCTGGCACCGCGCCATCGAGTATTACGATGAGGCGATCCGACTGGATCCGGACTATGCGCTGGCCTACGCCGAGCGCGCCACCGCCACGACATGGCTTGCCACCCGCAACCCGCCCAACGTGGCTTCCCTGCGCGCCGCGGCACGGCGCGATGCAGAGCGCGGAATTGCACTCGATGAGCGCCTTGCCGAGGCGCACGCCGCCCTTGGCCTTGTGCGGTTTTACCTCGACTGGAACTTTGCCGGCGCCGCCAGGGAACTCAAGCGCGCCGAGGAGCTCGCGCCGAACAACCCTCGCTCGAAGTACCGGCTTGCGCAGGTGCAGTTATTCCAGGGCAGCGTTGACGATGCCACGGCGCTGGCGATTGAAGCCGCGGAGCTCGATCCGTTGTCCTACTCCGCGCACAACGTGCTGGCCCGCGTGCTGATGGCACAGGGACAGCACAATGCTGCAGAGGCGCAGGGGCGCAAGGCCGCGGAGCTGCAGCCCACCGCCGTGGCCAGCCGGCGCTGGCAGGTGATCGGCGCGGTGTTGCGCGGCGATGCGCAGACTGCCTTGCGCGAAGCCGCGCTGGAAGGCTCCCAGGCATCCGCCACCGGCCCCACGCAGGGCTTTCGCAAGTTTGAATTCGCGCTGGCGCATTACGCCGATGGCAACACTGCCGAGAGCGACGCCGCCCTCGCCTCGCTTATCGCGAACGACAGCGACTCCATGGCGTACCAGATTGCGGAGGTCTACGCCTGGCGGGGCGATACCGATGAAGCCTTTCAGTGGTTGCGGCGCTCCTACGACTCCCACGACGCCGGCACGCTGGGCATGCTGGCCGATCCACTGCTGCGCAGGCTCCATGACGACCCCCGCTTCGACGACATGCTCGCCGAACTCGGACTGGAGTTGCCCGACAGCGACAGCGTGTTGCGCTCGGCCCCCTAATCTGCGCGTTCTACAGGCCGATCGCCACCACGCGCCCGGTATGGGTTTCATCGCCAAAAACAGTTACCGTTAGCGCTCGACGGAATTCACTTCGGCGAGGTTGCATGTCCCCTCTTCTACGCGCCGCCGTGGCGCTGACGCTGATCACCACCACCGGCGCTGCCACGGCCCAGGCACTCGTGCAGGTGGAAACGGCGTT
>JBCAXP010000399.1:0-4385 GCA_038533995.1 Pseudomonadota bacterium | reverse complement strand
TCGAACTTTTCCGGGTTTGCCGCCGTTGCCGACAGCGCGTCGATGACGCCGTTCTCGAACGCGGTGAAATCGAGCAACGCCTGTCCGCCGTCGATGCGAATCTTCGTGCCGCGGTAATGCACTTCGCCTGTGTGACACGCGGCGCAGGTCAGGCCGACCCACTTGTCGCCGTTTTCGTCGTGGTCGCGGCTAAAGCCAACGGGCAAACCGTCCGGATTGTTACGGCTTGGTGACTGGGGCAGGAAGCCCAGCGCTGCCAGGTGTGCATTGTCGCGAAAGGCGGTAGTGTTGTCCGCCTGCTCGAGCGCAAGGAACCAGGCGTGCGGCATCAGGCGAGAGCCGAAGGAACGAAACCACGCCTGGTCCTGCACCTCGGCGGACCAACCTTGCTCCAGATTCACGACGTCCCAGGCGCCCTCCACCGGGTCGCCGGTCTGAATGGAAGCCGCAACGTCCGTGTTACAGCCGGAGTTGCTCAGCGACGTGGCAACGAGAAGAGCGACAGCACCGTATGTGTTGCCTGACAGTGTGTGGCGTACAGACACCTTGACTCCTTTCATGGCCGCACGGATCCATGTCACCGGGGGGCCGGTGCGCGCGGGGTGAGTGGAGTAAAGATTGTCAGGCCTCGACCTGTGACAGACTGTGCATGGGTCACACTTTTCAACAATCAATTTGACATGTTCTGGCGTGCCACTTAAAAAGTGTGACACGCCCCAACGGACCTCCGCCCCAATGAAAACCCCGTGGTTGACATCGCGTCGATTGCCCTGGCTTGCGCTTGCCGTGTTTGCTGTGCAGGCCGTTCTTGTCAGCGCTGCCCACGCGGTGGACGTCGCTTCCTTGTCCAAACCGCTGGACCTCAACAGGCACATCGAACTGCTTGAGGATTCATCCGCCACGCTGACAATCGACGACGTGCGCGACGGCGCCGCGGCCTCCCGTTTTGCAGCCATGACCGGCGGCTCGCCAAACTTTGGCTTCACCCGCTCCGCATGGTGGGTGCGCCTGGAGCTGGAAAACACCAGCGACTGGTCGAGCAGCGTGCTGCTGCGCCAGGACTACCCGCTAATTGACTACCTCGACCTTTGGCGACAGGACGCCGACGGTCGATGGGAGGAAGTGTCCACCGGCGACCGCCGCGTGTTTTCCAGCCGCGATGTCGACCAGCGGGACTTCGTGTTCACGGTCGATGTGCCCGCGCAGGACACGCGCACCGTTTATCTTCGCTTCGAATCCAGTGGGCCAATCAACATTGGTCTCACCCTTTCCACGCAGGCCGAGCTCGTCGGCATCGTGGGCAAGGAACAGCTGGGTTACGGCATGTACTTCGGCGGCTTCCTCGTGCTGCTGTTCTACAACCTGTTCATCTTTATCGCGGTCCGTGACCGGGTATTTTTCTACTACCTGCTGTATCTCGCGTTTTACGGCACCTACTTTGCGATTCACAACGGGCTGACGTTCCAGTACCTGTGGCCGGACAGTCCGTGGTGGGGTAACAAGAGCCTGGTGGTAATGCTGGCCCTAACGTTGTTCTGGGGCGTGCAGTTTTCCCGCAGTATTCTTGACAGTCAGCGCTACAGCCCGCGCATGGACAAGTTCGCGGCAGGCTTTCAGGCAGTGTGCGTTGCGGGCCTGGTGGGCGCGGTCGCGCTGCCGTACTCCGCGATTATCGTCCCGCTTGCCGCATTATCCAGCATCGTGCCGGTGTTGCTCATGTACCTAGGGATAAGGAGCTTCATCGGTGGCCATCGTCCTGCACGCTATTTCCTGGTTGCGTGGTCGGTGCTGCTGATTGGCGTTTCAGCGTACATGGCAAAGACCTTTGGCCTCTTGCCTCACAACTTTCTCACGCACAACGGCTTCCAGATTGGCTCGCTGATCGAGATGGTGCTGCTGTCGCTGGCGCTCGCCAGCCGCGTCGGCGAACTTCAGCGCGAGAGCGTCACCGACGCGCTGACCGGTCTTTTCAACCGCCGCAGCTTCGATGAGAAAATCAAGGAAGAGTTTCTGCGCAGCCAGCGCTACGGCCAGCCGCTGTCGATCATGCTGATCGATGCCGACAACTTTAAAGAGTACAACGACAAATACGGCCACAACTACGGCGACGTCGCGCTGCGCGCCATCGCCGATGAGTTGAGCAACACGGCGCGCCAGATCGACCGGGTGTGCCGCTACGGTGGCGAGGAGTTCGTGATTCTCATGCCCTCAACCAACCGGGAGGAGGCGCAGACAGTCGCCGAGCGGCAGCGCAAGCACATCGAAGCGATGAAGCTGCCCAAGGGCAGTATCACGATCAGCGTTGGGCTGGCGACGTTTACCGACGGTTCCTTCCACTCGATCACGGAGTTCGTGGAGGCCGCCGACAAGGCGCTCTACGCCGCCAAGCGCCGCGGACGCAACCGCGTCGAGGAACTCAGTGGCGAGGTCGCCGTAGCCGGGGAACGCGCCGCAGGCTGATCAGCGCTGCGGCGCCGGGCGTAAACTCACGCGCAGGGCCAACTCCCTGCGCGTTTCGCTTAAAGACCAGGCTGGTCAGAAATCCAGGATAGCGGTGAGGCGCGCGTTGAGCGGCTCCCCCGTCGTGATGTTGTTGTTGCTGTGCGCGTCCGGAAAGTAGTCCTCGTCCAGCAGGTTCTCCACGTTTAGCTGCAACCGCAGGCGATCATTCACCTGGTAGAACGCCGCTGCATCCACGCGCGTGAAGCTGGGCACTTCGGCGGCGTTGTCTTCACGCACGAAGAAGCTGTCCTGGTAGGTCAGTCCCAGGCCGACGCCGAAGCTTTGACTGATGTCGTAGTTCGACCAGAATGAGAACATGTTGTCGGGCGTCTGCCGGGTAACGTTGCCGTCATTGCCGCTGCCGTCCACGCGCTGCACCTCGCCATCGAGCAGCGAGTAGCCGGCGGTGAGCGCCCAGCGCTCCGTGATGTTACCCGCGAGCTGCACCTCGAACCCCGTGGTGGTGGATCCCTGAACAACGATGAGTTGGTCCTGGTCTTCGGGGTCGATGCTCGTGAAGCTCTCGCGCTCCAGCTCAAACACCGCGGCGGTGAGCGCCAGATCCGAGCGAAGGTCCCACTTGAAACCGATCTCGCGGTTTTCGAAGAACTGTGGGCGCGTACTCTGCGAGTCGAGATTCAGCGTCAGGAACTGGTCGCCGGACTGCGGCAGGAAGGTTTCGCTGTAGCTCGCGTAGATCGAGATGTTCTCGGCCGGCTTGTAGATGAAGCCAAGGCGCGGCGTGACCTCGCTGTCCTTGCGGCTAAAGCTGCCGTCCACGTCGTCGCCGTCGTTCTGCTCGATGCGATCGAGTACGTCTATGTCGAACTCGTCGAGGCGCAGGCCGAGCACGAGCTTGAACTGGTCCGTGAGATCCAGCTGGTCCTGCACGAACAACGAGGTAAAGCGCACGTCTGACTCCCGGTCGCGCACGAGGTTCGTGAAGGCAAAGCCGGGAATCTGCAGCGGGTCTGTGAACGGAATCACGAGCTGATCGTCACCATTCGAGGCAAACACGTTGTCAAAGCGGGCGTTGTTGGTTTGCTGGTCGCCGAATTCGGCCCCGAAGAGCAGCGTGTGGCCGACACGGCCGGTATCAAACTCGCTGATGAAGTTGGCCTGCACAAGCAGGTTTTCGCGTTCCGTCGGATCGCGGTAGCCGTCGAGTTCCACCTCGGGGAACGTCCCGTTAGTCACTGTGACGGAATCGCTCGGGTACAGGTTCTGGTAAAGCTTGTCGTAGTCGGCGTACTGGGCGGTGAAATTTGCACGCAGCGCGTCGGAAAACACGTGGTCGAGGCGGCCACGGAAAATGTTCGCCTGCAGCGTCGTAAAGTTCTGGTCCGGAGAGCCGAAGAAGGTGTCGTCGTAGCCCTCAAGCGGCACGTTGGGGCCATTCTCAACGACCTGCGACGGCACGCCGCGGTCAACGACGCGGTCGTCATCGAGGTATTCGTACGACAGGTCCAGCGTCGTGTCGGAGCCGAACTCCATGCGGAACGTGGGGTTGATCGCGTAGCTGTCGCCCTCGAAAAAGTCCCGGTGGTTCTCGAGACCCTGCACGTAGGCGTTCAGGCGAAACGCGCTGGAGTCGCCTGTGGCGATGTTGGTGTCAATCATCGCCGAGTACGCACCGAACGTGTCGGCGCCGACGTTTAGCGTGGTGAAGTCCTGGTCGACCGTGGCCTTTTTCTGCACCCGGTTGATGACACCGCCGCCACCACCGCGGCCGAACAGCAGGGCGTTAGAGCCGCGAAGCACCTCAACCTGCGACACGTTATATAGCGGCCGGAAGTACTGCACGTCGTCACGCATGCCATCGATAAAGAAGTCGGCCGTTGTCTGGACGCCGCGGATGATGATCGCATCGCGATGTCCCTCGC
>JBCAXP010000398.1:0-4407 GCA_038533995.1 Pseudomonadota bacterium | reverse complement strand
CTCGCGTCGTACTGCTGAACGGCCACACCGGAACGGCCGCCGCCGGCCAGGTCATCGAAGCCTTTGGCGACTTCGTGGTCGGGGGCAACTACACGGTGGGCCTGGTGGTGTTTGCGATTCTCGTCATTATCAACTTTGTTGTAGTGACAAAGGGCGCCGGGCGCATCTCGGAAGTAACCGCACGTTTCACTCTGGACGCCATGCCTGGCAAGCAAATGGCGATCGACGCCGATCTCAACGCCGGCATCATCTCGCAGGAAGAAGCGCGTACCCGCCGCCAGGAAGTCCGGGAAGAGGCCGACTTCTACGGCTCCATGGACGGTGCGAGCAAGTTCGTTCGCGGCGACGCCGTGGCCGGCATCCTGATTCTGTTCATCAACATCATCGGCGGAATCATCATCGGCCTTGCGCAGCACGACATGACGGTGCAGGACGCCATGCATAACTACACGCTGTTGACGATCGGTGACGGCCTGGTCGCGCAGATTCCGTCGCTGCTGCTGTCCACCGCGGTCGCGATTATCGTGACGCGCGTTTCCAAGGCGCAGGACCTTGGCGACCAGGTCATGTGGCAGCTCTTCGGCGAGCCGCGGGCGCTGGCAATCGCCGGCGGCATCCTGTTCATGCTGGGCGTCATTCCCGGCATGCCGAGCCTTGCGTTCCTGTCGCTGGCGGCCGTGTGCGCCGGCGGCGCGTACATGATCATGAAAAAACGCGCCGAGCCGCAGGCAGCTGCCGAACCGGAACAGGCGCCGGCACCGTCGCCCGAAGCGACCGAGCTGGGCTGGGATGACGTCACGCAGATGGACATCATTGGCCTCGAGGTCGGTTACCGGCTGATACCGCTCGTCGACCGCAAACACGGAGGCGAGCTAATGGCCCGCATCAAGGGCGTTCGCCGCAAGCTGTCGCAGCAAATGGGCTTCCTCGTGCAGCCCGTGCACATTCGCGACAACCTGGAACTGTCTCCCAACGCGTACCGCATTTCCCTGATGGGCGTGCCGGTTGCCGAAGCCGAAGTGCATCCGGAGCGTGAACTTGCGATCAACCCGGGCCAGGTATTCGGCACGCTCGCAGGTATCGACACCAAGGACCCCGCGTTCGGTCTGGACGCGGTGTGGATTGAACCGGCGTCCCGCGAGCACGCCCAGACGCTGGGCTACACCGTCGTGGACTGCGGCACCGTCGTGGCGACGCACATGAGCCGGGTGCTGCAGGATCACGCCCACGAACTGCTTGGCCACGAGGAAGCACAGCAGCTGCTTGACGCGCTGGCGCGTACCGCACCGAAGCTGGTGGAAGACCTCGTGCCGAAGACCCTGCCGATGAGCAGCGTCGTCAAGGTGCTCCAGACGCTGCTCGCCGAGCGCGTGTCGATCAAGAACCTGCGCAAGATCGTCGAAACTTTGGCGGACTGCGCCCCCCGCAGTCAGGATCCTGACGCCCTCGTTGCGCAGGTGCGAATTTCCTTGTCCCGCTCAATTGTCCAGCAAATCAATGGCATGGAGCCGCAGCTTCCGGTGATGACGCTGGATTCAGAGTTGGAACAGATTTTGCAAGAGTCTATGCAAACGGGTCCTGGAGCAGGGCCTGGCTTTGAACCGGGACTGGTGGAAAACGTGCACAGATCACTCATGCAACGCACTCAGGCACAGGAAACCGCGGGCGAACCGTCGGTGCTCCTGGTACCGCCTGGCCTGCGTGCCTGGTTTGCGCGCCTCACACGCCACAGCCTGCCGAATCTCAACGTGCTGTCCTACAACGAAGTGCCGGACGACAAGCAGATTCGCATGGTGGCGACGGTGGGCGGTACCTGATTTTTTTTGAGTGTCGATTCAGACGGAACGAGCGATGAAGATCAAACGATACATGGCGGCAAATATGCGACTTGCACTGCGTAAGGTGCGTGAAGAGCAGGGGCCCGATGCCGTCATTCTCTCCAACCAGCGAGTCAACGGCGGCGTCGAGGTGATTGCCGCGCTGGACTACGACGAATCGCTGGTGCACCAGGCCATGCGTGGGTCGGCGCCGGAAACCCGGCCGCCGGCGGAAGACTTTGCCGCGGCCATGAATGAAGCAAAGACGCAAGCGGCCGATGTTGCGCCTGACGTCGAACCGGTCCAGGCGATGCAGGCCGAAGAAGCGGCGCCCGCCACCGCCGAAGCGCCGGCAGGCGACACGCGCCTGGTGTGGTCACAGGAACCCACCCTTCTCGGCATGCAGCGGCAGCTCGACGGCATGCGTAGCTTGCTTGAAAACCAGCTGTCGCGGCTGGCCTGGAACGACAACAAACGCCGTGCGCCGCAGCGTGCCCACCTTATGGAGCAGCTCAGCCGTGCCGGTATCGACGCCGACGTGATCAAGACGCTGATGGCGAAGGTGCCACGCGACCTGAATGCCCGCGACCTCAAGCGTGAAGCAGTGAAGCTGCTGGTCACCGGCCTGCCGGTGATCGACGCGGAACAGTCCGATGCCGCTGGCGTAATGGCCGTCGTCGGCCCCACCGGCGTCGGCAAGACCACCACGATCGCGAAACTCGCAGCGCGCTTTGCCATGCGCCATGGCGCGGACCAGGTCGGCCTCGTTACCACGGACAGCTATCGCATTGGCGCGCAGGAGCAGCTGCTGTCTTTCGGACGCATCATGCGAATCCCGGTGCACTTCGCGAACGATGCCGGCGAGCTGCGCAACGTTCTCGAGTCACTGCGCGACAAGCCCTTCGTGCTGATCGACACCGCCGGCGTCGCGCCGCGGGACCTGAGATTTACGGAACAGCTGGCACAGCTCCGCGACAGCCACGCGTCGATGAAGCTGTACCTCGCGCTCGCAGCCAATGCCCAGACCGAAGCTCTCTCGGACTCGGTGGCGGCGTTCTCCGGCTCGCGTCCGGACGGCTGCATCATCACGAAGGTCGACGAGGCCGCGAGCCTCGGCGGTGTCATCAGCACGGTGATGCGCGAGCAACTTTCCCTGGCCTACGTCACCGATGGCCAGCGCGTACCTAAGGATTTTCATCTTGCGCAGGCCAAGCGCATGGAGCTGGTGCAGCAGGCCTTCGCGCTCGCACCGAAGAGCAAACGCCAGATTGATGAGGACTACATGGCTGAAAACTTCACAGGAGCCGATGCGCATGCCTTCGCCTGAACGCATCGACGACCAGGCCAGCGGCTTGCGTGACATGGCGAATCCTCGCCCTGTTCAGGTGATCGCCGTAACCAGCGGCAAGGGCGGTGTCGGCAAGACGACCGTCGCGGTCAATCTTGCGCTCAGCCTGATACGGCGCAACCGCAACGTGATGATCTTTGACGCCGACCTCGGCCTTGCCAATGTGGACGTTCTGCTCGGACTGCAGCCTTCGCGCAACCTGTCGCACGTGCTCGCCGGCGAGTGCGAGCTCAGTGACATCGTGCTCGATGGACCGCTTGGGCTCCAGGTGGTGCCCGCTGCGTCCGGCAACAAAACGATGACGGAGCTGGGAGCGGCCGAGCATGTCGGCATGATTCGGGCGTTCAGTGCGCTCAGCCCGGACCTTGACGTGCTGATAGTGGACACCGCCGCGGGTATCGCCGAGAGCGTGGGCTGGTTCAGCCAGGCTGCGAACGAAGTGCTCGTGGTTGTGTGCGACGAACCTGCATCGCTCACCGATGCCTACGCATTGATCAAAGTGCTCAGCAAGGACTACCGCGTTACCCGCTTCAACGTCCTCGCCAACCAGACCCGTGACACGGCGGAAGGCCGTGAGCTTTTTGAGAAGCTCGAACGCGTCACCGACCGATTTCTCGATGTGCACCTGCTGTTTGCCGGCGCCATTCCCTACGACCGCGACGTGCGCAAGTCTGCCCAGCAGCAGTGCGCCGTTGTGGACGTGTTTCCCCACAGCGCCTCGGCACTGGCCTTCGGCCAGCTCGGACGCAAAACCGCCCAGTGGTCACTCCCCACTGCACCGAGCGGCAACGTGGAATTTTTCGTTGAACGGCTGGCGCGGCTGACGCCAGCCAGTGAAGGAGCAGTCTAATGCACGCTGAAGCACTGCAGGTTGGCGTTGGTATTTCGCAGAACGAGCTGGTCGAACAGCACGCGTTGCTGGTAAAGCGGATTGCCTACCACCTGATTAGCCGGCTGCCGGCCAACATCGAGGTTGACGATTTGATCCAGGCAGGCATGATCGGCCTGCTCGAAGCCTCGTCGAACTACATGCCGTCAAAGGGCGCGAATTTCGAAACGTATGCCGGCATCCGCATTCGCGGCGCCATGCTCGACGAGGTGCGCCGCGCAGACTGGACGCCGCGGTCGGTGCACCAGAAATTGCGCAAGGTGACCAAGGCGATCAATGAGCTGGAAGCGAGCACCGGGCGCGACGCGCGAGACGAGGAAGTCGCCGAAGCGATGGGGCTGTCACTCGATGAG
>JBCAXP010000397.1:0-4407 GCA_038533995.1 Pseudomonadota bacterium | reverse complement strand
AAACCGTGGTGCGCCATGTGCCGATTCCGCTGCTTTCGGAGAAGAGCGACGGTTGCGTTGGCCTCATCAACAATCCGCTGCGGCGGCTGACTGGCCTGTCAGTGCTCGGGCGCCTCGAAGACCTTGCCGCCGTTGATCCGGGCTTGCCAGCAGCGATGCGGGCGATCGGCGTAGGGGAGCAGCAGCTGCTGCAAACCCGGGTGCGGGAAGTGCCGGTGGAATGGCGAGTGTCGGTGTCGGAGATTCGGGTTGGCGGCGCCGGCGAACGGCTGTACGCGGTGGAGAACCTGTCGGGCGAATTGACGGCGCGCGAGTCGAGCGCATGGCGCAACCTGATTCGTGTTCTTACCCACGAAATCATGAATTCGCTGACGCCGGTGGCGTCGCTCGCGCAAACCTGCGAGAGCATGGTCGATGATCCGGATGCGAGCGAGGAGATTGCCGAGGCAATTCGCACGATTGCCCGGCGCAGCGATGGGCTGATGCAGTTTGTCGGCCGGTACCGCGAACTGCTCCAGGTGCCGCAGCCCAAGTACGCCGACGTCAGCGTTAACGACCTGTTGCAGGGCATCGCCAGCCTGATGAGTCACGAGCTCGACGGCATCGAGCTTACCGTGTCGGTAAGTCCGGCGTCGCTGGAGGTGAGCGGTGACCGCAGCCTCCTCGAGCAGGTGCTACTGAACCTTGTGCGAAACGCCGCGCAGGCCCTGGCAGAGGTCGATGCGCCGCGCATCCGGCTTGAGGGCAAGCTCGACTACGGCCGGGTCAAGATTCGCGTGGTCGACAATGGTCCCGGCATTCCGGAAAACCTGCAGGACCAGGTGTTCGTACCGTTTTTCACGACGCGGCGGGACGGCAGCGGCATTGGTCTTAGCCTCAGCCGCCAGATTATGACGGCGCACGGCGGCGAGCTCGCCATGGTCAGTGACGAAGGCGGCACCGCCATGAGCCTGGTGTTTTGATTTTCATTGACCGTGGGAGCGACTTTAGTCGCGACTGGACAAGGCTGTGGGAGCGACTTTAGTCGCGATAGACCCAGCGGCGAGGTTTCCCAATCGCGGCTAAAGCCGCTCCCACGGCGATGACTTCTCCCACGGCGATTGCTTCTCGAGCTGTTCCACAGTGGCGACGAATTCGCGGTGCAGCGGCAAGGGGATGCCAAGCCGCTGCGCTTCGTGACAGAGAAAGCCGTTGAGTTCGCGAATCTCGGTCGGGCGCCCCGCCCGCAGGTCCTGCAGCATTGAGTTCACGTTTCTCGCGGTGGCGTGGAGCACGGCAAGGCAGTGCTCGTACACGTCGTCGAACCATTGCCCGAGATCGAGCGCGTGGGCTACCTGGCTGATCTCTACACAGGCAATGCTCAGCTGCGCGAGCGCCGCCTGGTTGTCCAGCAGTTCACCGTTGCGGCAATCGTATTTCGCGCACAGCGGATTGATCGCGCAGTTCAGCGCGAGCTTCTGCCACAGACGGGTGCGAATGTCCGCGCAGTAACGAATGTCGAGTCTCGTCGGCAGCGTGTCGATCAGACCGGCAACATCCTCTGCCGTCAACGCACCGTCCAACGATCCGATGTCCGTGTAGCCGCGGCCTGCGTGTACCAGCGTTCCGGGTTGCTCGAAATACACACCGTCGGTCGTTGTCGCCGCGAGCAATCGCTGGCCGGTCTCGAGCGTCATGCGTGTAGCCACCATGCCGTTTTGCAACACAAGCACCACGGCGTCGTCCGCGAGGCGGGTGCGAACGCTGTCCAGCGCCCCCAGCGTGTCCGGCGCCTTCGTTGTGATGAGCAGGCGGCGAATGGGGCCGGTGAGTTCCGTCGCCAGGCGACGTTCGATACTCGCATTGAACACCGCGCCGTCGGCGAGAAGCCGCAGGTTTGCGTCCGCCGGACGGCGGCCGATCAGCACCACGGGCCGGTCGTCGAGGGCGAGGCTTGCCGCCCACAGGCTGCCGACGGCACCGGGCCCGAGCACGTACCATGTGTCGTGGCTCATGGCTGGGTCGAAAACTCGAGAATACGCCAGCCGCGCGCGGGCACCTCAATGCTCCCGGTTAGCGGTACGTTTGCCGGTCCGAAGGTATCGCGCGCCTCAGAGGCACCGCCGATGCGCTCCTCAAAGCGCGCCGGATCGACACTGGCGGCTTGTTCCCCCTTGTTGAGCAACACCATGACCGTATCGTCGGCGGTGTAGCGAAAATAAACGTACACGCCGTCTGCCGGCACGTAGTGGGTCAGGAGACCCGTGTGCAGGACCGGTGTGCGCCGGCGCCAGTTGAACAGATCGGCTACAAGGGTTTGTGCGCGAGCCTGATCGTCTGTCAGCCCCTTTCCGGTAAATGCGTTCGTTCGGTCGCCGGACCAGCCGCCCGGAAAGTCGCTGCGCACCTTGCCATCGTCGCGCTGCGCCGGGCTGGTCTTCAGAATCTCGGTGCCGTAGTACACCTGCGGGATGCCGCGCATTGTGGCGATGTACACCATGGCCATTTCAAACAGCGCGTAGTCTTCGCCCAGCTGCGTGTACAGGCGCGTCATGTCGTGGTTGTCGGCAAAGGTGACGATGTGCTGCGGGTTGGCGTAGACAAAGTCGTTGGCCAGCGTGCGGTAGATTTCGGCAAGGCCTACGCCGTGGCCCTCTTTGTCCGCGTTCAGCGCTTTGATGAGGCTGTCCTGTCCGGGAAAGTCCATGACGCTCGGCAGGTAGGATACGTAGCCGTCATGGTTGACCTTGCCGGCCTGCCAGTACGCCACGACGGACGGATTCAGGCTCCATTCCTCGCCGACGATGTTGAATTCCGGGTACTCGGTCATGATGCGCCGGGTCCACTCGGTCATGTAGTGCTTGTCGGGATAGGAATACGTGTCCACGCGAACGCCGGACAGGCCCACGTACTCGATCCACCACAACGCGTTTTGCACCAGGTAGTCGCCAACGAGCGGATTACGCTGGTTGAGGTCAGGCATCGTCGGCACGAACCAGCCGTCGGCAAAGTGGCGCAGGTCAGACTTTGCGGCGTGAATGTCCTGCACGGCGGTGCGTTCGTGCGTGGTCTCGACATACTCGTCCGGCGAGTTAAACCAGTCGGCCGCCGGCAGGTCGTCCATCCACCAGTGGTCGCTGCCGATGTGATTCACGATGATGTCCATGATGAAGCCGATATCCCGTTTCCGGGCCTCGGCAACCACAGTTCGGTAACGCTCGTTGTCGCCGTAGCGGGGATCGACCCGGTAAAAATCCGTGGTCGCGTAGCCGTGATATGAATACGCCGCGCTGCGGTTCTCGAGGATCGGATTCAGCCACAGCTGGGTGAAGCCCATGCGTTCGACGTAGTCGAGGTGCATTGCGATGCCATCGAGGTCACCGCCGTGCCGGCCGCCAGGGTTGTCGCGATCCGGTGCGTCGTCCATGCCGTCGATGGTGTCGTTGTCCGGGTTGCCATTGGCGAAGCGATCTGGTGTTACCAGGTAAATCGTATCGGCGGTTGAAAAGGAGGGCGGCCGGGCGGACGCGGGCCGCCGTGCCTCGAGCGTGTAAGGCTGCACGAGCTGCCGCTCGCCGTCGCTCAATACGATGTCGAAAGTGCCGGGTCGCGCTGCCGAGCCAATGTCGAGGTACACGAAGAGATAGTTGGGGCTTTGCACCCGTACGCTGCGCGTAACGGCAACGCCCGGGTAAGCCACGGAAGCGCTGTAGGCCCCGATACCGGCGCCGTGCAACATCACCTGCAGTTCGGTGTGCTCAAAGCCGGTCCACCAGTGGGGCGGTTCGACGCGCTGAACGTGCTCATTGGCGGTTGCGGTTCCGGCCAGCGCTGTTGCGACGAGAAGCAGGGCGGCGAAAAGACGCAGCGGTGCGGTACGAGGGTTCGGCATGGTCGTGTCCCGATTCGGTGATGCAGACAGGTAGCGCGTGACAGCGCCAGACGGCACGGGACATACTGGCAACCGCTGTGACCACAATCAATTGAATACGTATTAATTGCCCGTGCGTCGGCCCCTTCATCGCCCTCATCAGTGTTTTGGGGTCGGCAAGCGAACGTGCCGAACACTGCCATCGGAGTAGCACGCGATGAAGTCCGACATGCCCGACAACCGCTTGCCGCCAGTTTCTGACCGGCTGGCAGCGGCCTACGACCCGGCGCGCTTTCGCGAGCTTGGCCACCGGGCGGTCGACCTGCTCGCCGATCACCTGGAAGCGGCCGTCGCGCGCGAGAGCGAGCGCGTGCTGCCGATCGACGCGCCTGAGGCGGCGCATGCTTACTGGGAAAAGCGGCCGGCCACTGACACGTTGCCTCTCCTGGCTGACTTTGTCGAACGGTCGAACCGTTTGCACGATCCGCGTTACATGGGGCACCAGGTGGCGGTGACCATGGTGGATGCGGCGATTGCAGGATTGGCCGATGAGGTGC
>JBCAXP010000396.1:0-4431 GCA_038533995.1 Pseudomonadota bacterium | reverse complement strand
CTCGTCGTGGCGCTGATGCAGGTGCTGGTCTACGGCATGGGCGGCATCATCAACCTTGGCAAAGCAGACATTGAGCCCTACGAGCACGTCACCATCTGGGCATCGCTGAACCTGTTGCCGCCCTTTCTTGGCGCAATCATGCTGGCCGGTGTCATGGCGGCGGCGCTGTCGTCGGCCTCCACCTTCCTGTCGCTGGTGGGGTTCAGCGCAAGTAACGACATTGGCCTGCACAGTCCCGGTAACAAGTCCGCCACCCTGAGGTTCAGCCGGGTAATGATGCTCGTGGCCGGCGCCGTGGCGCTGGGAGCGGCACTCGTGTTTCCGCCGGACATTTTCTGGCTGATGCTCTTTATCGGCACGGTCTTCGCTTCCGCCTGGGGGCCGGTCGCCATGATGAGCATCTGGAGCCGCCGCATCACCGAGGCGGCCGCCTTCTGGGGCATGCTGGCCGGCGTTGTGTTCAACGTCGTGCCGAAGTTCTTCGAGTTCATTGGCGTGATTTCGATTCCCGTATACCTCGATCCTGCGCTGACGGGGGCGCTTGCGAGTCTGGCGGTAATTCTCATCGTGTCTCGCTTCACCGCGGTGACGCCAGAGGAAGCGCAGTACCTGGCGCGGCTGCACGAAACGCCGGCAGACGAAGTGGACCGCGGGCGCACCGCGCGCACGCTGCTGGCGCCCGCGGCCCTGCTGGTGGTTAACGGCGTGGTGATGCCGGTGCTTTTGATGCGGTACTACGTGCTGCCCTTCCAGGCGGCGCGCGACGAACTGTCACCAGACGGCACGCTAAACTGGCTGTCTGGCGAGGCGCTGATGGTGATGAGCTGGTCGCTAATCTACGTAGCGCTGGCGGTCGCTGTGAGCATCGTCATCTGGCGGGAGTATGCGGCCGCCGGGGCCCGGCAATCGGGCCGGGACGGCCCTCCCACGGCGTTGGGAGCGGCGTCTCGCCGCGAATGACCTGGTGACCGTCACTCACCCTTTCGAGTGTAAAGCCCGTCAAAGACGACCTTCCAGGTGCCGCCATCGTCCGCAGACTGCTCCCACAGCTGGCGAACGGTGCCGTCCTTGCTTGGCGTCCAGGTAATTCTGTTGACGGTGCCGGTAACCCTGTTGACGGTCAGGCCTTCGTCCGACAGGACCATGGCGCCATTCTCGTCGAGGCCGCCTTGAAGGTGCACGGCGGCGCCGGCGTTTGACATCCAGGACTGATGCCAGCGTTTGGTGACGCCGTCGTAGAAGTTGATGCTCATGCCGGTGAAGGCGCCGGCGGTGTACTGCTCCAGAACAACGCAGCCGCCGTGGCGCGACGCAATGACGTTCGACCCTGTAGGTTCCGTAGCACCGGCTGCCGTTACGTCCCACTCGCCAAGCCAGAAATCGAAATGGCGGTAATGCTCCGTAGAGCACGGCTTGGGTGCTTTCTTTTTGTCAGCGCTGGCCGGATCCTGCGCTAGCGACGGTCCCGTCGCCAGCGCCAGCGCGCAGATTGCTGCGGCAGTGAGAATTCGCATGTCACCCTCCGGAATCCCTGCAGGTTCGGTGACATGCGATTATCTCAAGCCACGGCGCTCAGTCGCAAATGTTGGCTGTGCCGCTCGGCCCCGGTGGCAGGAAGAACTGCGACTTCAGCTGGCCAAGGTCGCTAAAGTTCACAACGCCGTCGCCGTCCATGTCAGCGAGCGGGTCGGGGCTGAAGAACGCGAGCTTCATGTAGCCGAGATCCTCGAAGCTGACCTGGCAGTTGTTCGTAAAATCGCCGTCACACGCGTTGCCGAAGCCATCGACGTCGGCGTCGATCTGGTCGGCGTTTGCCAGTGTCAGGCAGTTGTCTTCTTCGTCAAAGACGCCATCGCCGTCGGTGTCGACGCCGGCGAAAAATTCCCCGCCGCGCGCTTCAATGTCCGATCGGTAGACTGCCGTGCCGGTCCACCAGGAAATGTCTCCGTAGACGCTTGTGTTGGTCGTGCCGCCTGACAGCACGCCGGCTATCACCCACTCACTGCCGATTTGCACGAGCACAGGACCGCCGCTGTCGCCAGGGGCCGTTGTGGCTTCGAACTCCAGCGGCGTGGGGCTGCTGCCCGCGATCTGGTTGGCACTGCCCGTTCCGTTGTCGAAATCGGTGGAGATGATGTTGGAACCATTGCTGCCCGCCGGGCGGCCGTAGACATCAATGATGTTCTCACCGCCCCAGCGGCGTCCGTCGCCGTTGAAGTTGTGGCCCTGGCTGCCGACGCCGTTCCAGCCGTAGCCGAGGGTTGCACACAGCATGCCTTCGAGTGCTTCCGTCTCGTCAATGAGTCTCATGGGGGTGGCGATGTTGGCCGGCACCGATGATGTGAGCATGTGAATGGAGACATCGCCGCCGTCCAGCAGCGAGCCGTTGCCATCAGGCAAAAACGAGGACTGGACGGTTGCTGAGAAAATGCCGCCACCGTTGGCGTTGTCGCCGAAAATCACCGTGTCGCCCGCACCAATGCCGCAATGCCTCGCTGAGAGCACCACATTGCTCGCGATAAGCGTTCCAGTGCAGCTGAAGTTGGTTTCCACGACGGCGTCGAACGGCGCCGCGTAGGCCCGCGAACCTGCAGGGCCAATGGTGTCGTTGATCACGATGCGGGGAAAGACGCCGTCAGCGGCTTCGGGGCTGCCTGCCTCGTAGCGCTTGGAATCGAGCTGCCGCTGGGACAGGATTTGCCCCGTCGCCGCGTCGACAACCGTCTCCAGTCCTGTCGGAGAAGCGGGCTTGCCGGAATCGGCGAGCGCCGTGGTGACTTCCCACGCGAGGATCGCCTCGTTGCCGATGCGGAACCAGACCTGCTTCGACGTTGACCCTGTGGCGAGTGGTGAGTCAATCAGCTTCTCCGCGGCGGCGGCGCTGATGGCCGGCGTGCCGGGATTCAGGTGCAGCGATTCCGAAGATTCGTCAAAGACCCGGACAACTTCACCTTCCGGCGACTCGAACACGATGACCTGGGCACCGTGCAGCGGGATGCCCTTGATGAACTTCTGGAAGACAACCGCGTTGCGCAAAGGTCTGCCGTCAAACGCAGCGCGCTCGAGTTGAAAATCGCCCTGTTGAAGGTAGGCGGTGCTCCCGCTCTGCGCGAGGTAGTCGCGGATGGCCGACTCTTCGGCGGCGCCGGCAGTGGCCGACAACAGGCCGCCGAGCATCATTACGCCCAGGCTCGCCGCAAGGGCGCCCCGGCATTTTGTGTGGGCCCGACCGGGCAGATTGTCCTTGAAATCAGAAGTATGTGGCGTCATTGCAGCACCCGAATGAGGAAATTGGTTAACAGCGAATTATTCTTATAGAACTGCTGAATATACCAGCAATCGCTCGCGCTTATCACACGCCGGGCAAAGGCTGATTGGACATAATTCGCGGGGCGATGTCACGCCGGGACAGATGTCTTTCCCGCCGCCTTGGCTCAAACGTCTGGCGGCGGCGTCGCTCGTGCCCGCGCGGGAGCCCAGAAAGGTTTCTTTTTTAGCGTGCACTGAACCACGCGGCTGTGCTGGCGCAGTTCTTTCTCGTAGTAGATTTCGGCCCACAGCGGCCCGTTCATGTGCTGCGTCTCAATCATTGCAAGGGCAATGTTCGCCTTGACCGCTGGCGACCACATGGCCGAGGTGACGTAGCCAATCTCCTTCGTGCAGCGGCGGTTTGCGTAGACGTGTGCGCCCTCGGCAGGCCGGTTGCCCTCGATGTCGAGCTTCACCAGCGTGTAACGCGGGCCCTTGCGCTTCTCTTCAAGGAGCGCGCGGCGCCCGCTGAAGTGCGGCTTCTTGAAATCCACCAGCCAGCCGAGGTTGAGCTCAAACGGCGTCTGGTCGTGCTGGAAACGCACCGTGCGCAGCGCTTCGTTGAATTCCATGGCGGGCATAATGAACGCCGCCTCCAGCCGCGCCATGTTGGTGGCCGCTTCGCCGTAGGGCTGGATACCGTAGTGCTGGCCGGCAGCGTAGAGCGCGTCCCATAGCTCCAGCGCGAGGGCCTTGTCGATCCACAGCTCGTAGCCGAGGTCACCGGTGAAGCCGGTGCGCGACACCATCACGGTGCCGTTGCCGAACGGGTAGTCGCGAATGCCGAAGGGCTTCAGCGTGTCGATTGCATCGAGTCCCAGGTTCTTCAGCACGGCGCACGAGGTCGGCCCCTGCAGCGAGAGCGCGGCGAGGTCGTCCGAGACGTCCTTCACGGTGACGTTGTCGAAACCAAAGGCGCTCTTGCGCAGCCAGGCGGTGCAGGGGCTGCCGCAGGTGAGCATGAAGCGCTCCGGCCCAAGGCGAAAGATCGTGCCGTCGTCGATCATGCGCCCCTCGTCGGTGCACCACAGGCAGAAAATTCGCGAGCAACGCGTGGCTTACTGCCTGTGGTGCACCGACGAGGGGCGAAAGATCGTGCCGTCGTCGATCATGCGCCCCTCG
>JBCAXP010000395.1:0-4431 GCA_038533995.1 Pseudomonadota bacterium | reverse complement strand
TCTTGAGCTGGACGCCGAGCTGAGCGATGTGTCCATTGCCGGCGCAACCGCCTACCTGCCGTCGCGGGTGATGAAACCCAAGCTCACGGTGTGGCTGCGCAACGCACTCCTCGGCGGGCGCATCACCGACGGCAAGGTGACTTTCTCCGGCGCGCTCGCCGATTTTCCCTTTGACGATGGCCAGGGCCGCTTCCAGGCAGACGCCACGTTTCAGGGGCTGGTGATGGCCTACGCCAACGGCTGGCCGCAGGCGGAGCAGGCCGACGGCAGCATCACGTTTGCCAACGCCTCGTTGCTGGGCAAGGTTTCCTCGGGACGCATCCTCAACACGGGCGTCTCGGACGTCACCGTGACAATCCCGGAAATGCGCAAGAGCGTGCTGTCGATTAACGGCAGCAGCAGCGGTTCGTTTGGCGATCTCATTCGCTACCTCAATGAGAGCCCGATTGGCGAGAAGGTCGGACCAACGCTCGCCAAGGTTGAAGCCGGAGGAGAGGCGGCAGGCGATATTTCGCTGGTGCTTCCGATTGGCCGCCTCAATGAGCGCACCGTAAACGTGGATCTCACACTGAGCGACGCGTTTGTTGGTCTGAAGGGGTTGCGGCAGCAGCTCACTGAGGTTGATGGCTTCGTGCAGTACTCGAACGCCGGTATCACCGGTGAGGGTATTGTTGGCAAGCTGCTGGGGAGCACCGTGACGCTGGACGTTGCGCCGGAGGACAGCGTCGCGCCCGAGCCCGCTGCCATGTTCGGCAACGTTGCCACCGTGGTAACCGTGCGCGGCTCACTCGATGCGATCGACCTGTCCCGCGAGTTTCCCGGTTCGCTCGCGCGAGTGCTGGACGGCGTCACCGACTACACGGCGCGTGCCCGCTTCCCGGTCAGACGGCCGGGGCGGCCAGACTTTTTCCGTGTGGACGTGGATTCCGCGTTGACCGGCATGGCGATTGGCCTGCCGGCACCGCTGGAGAAGCGCGGCAATGCGAGCTGGCAGGTACGCGCCAGCGCCGGCTTCCCCGCCAACGACCGGCTTGAGTTGCGCATCGAGCGCGACACATCGGACATCGCACAGCTTGCTTTCCGTCACGACGGTGAGGGCTGGCGCCTGCATCGCGGCGCGGCCGCCTTCGGTGGTGCCAGCGTGACGCTGCCGGAAGGCCGCGGCATCGTGCTCGGTGGAAGCGTGCCGTTCATTGACTTGAGCGGCTGGCTCAATCTAGGTGACGGCTCCGAGTCGGGCGTGCGGGCGGAGGACTACCTGCTGGCGGCTGACCTTAAAACCGAGTCGCTGCGCGCTTTCGGCCAGCAGTTCACTGAGGCCACGCTCGCGCTTGACCGCAGCGAGCGGGAGTGGCTGGTGCAGGTCGAGGCCGACCGCATCGAGGGCGCAATCTTTGTGCCGTTCGACACACCGTCAAGCGACCCGGTTACCGCGCGTCTCAATCGGCTGTGGTTGCTCAGCGAATCGGATCGTACCAGCCAGCAGCCCGATCCCCGCAGCCTGCCGGCGCTCACTTTGAGTATCGGTGACTTCCGCTACGACCAGATGCAGTTCGGCTCGCTCGAAGCGACGACCCGGCGCAGCGAAGACGGTATCGTCATCGACAGTCTGCTGACCCGGGCCGACAGTTTCCGTACGGAAGGCACCGGCGCGTGGACCATGGGCGAGGAGGGTCATCGCTCGCAGGTTGAGCTGCTGTTCACCAGCACCAACATGCTGGACACGCTGGCGCGGCTCGACTACGAGCCAACCATCGATTCCGAAGACGCCCAGGTGCAGTTCGCACTCAACTGGCCGGGCCCGCCGGGGCGCAATTTTCTCGAGCAGATCAACGGTGAGGTCAACGTGTCGGTGGGCGCGGGACAGCTGCAAAACGTCGAGCCAGGCGCCGGACGCGTGTTTGGCCTGATGAGTATCACGGAGCTGCCAAGGCGCCTGTCGCTGGACTTTCGCGATGTGTTTGACTCCGGTTTCGGCTTCAACGCAATCCGCGGCGACTTCACGCTGAACGAAGGCAATGCGTACACCTCGAACCTCGTGCTTGATGGACCAGCGGCGCAGGTTGGTATCGTTGGGCGCGCCGGAATCGCCGCGCGTGACTACGATCAGACCGCCGTTGTTCACGCCAGCCTTGGCGCCACGCTGCCCATCGCCGGTGCACTGGCCGGTGGGCCGGCCGTGGGCGCCGCGCTGCTGATCTTCTCCGAGGTTTTCAAGAAGCCGTTGCAGGACATGGTGCGAATCAACTATCGCATTACCGGCAGCTGGGATGACCCGCAGGTGCAACGCGTGCTCGATTCACAACTGGCCGCCGAGGTGGATGCCTCCGAAGTGCCGACCCCGCCTGCAGAAGACACGCTGCCGCCTGGTGAGTAATTGCTCACCCGTCAGCTCGCCGGTCACAATTGCCGTCGTGCAGATGGTGTCCAGCGACTCACTGGATGCCAACCTTGAGGACGCCGCACGCCTTTTGCGGGAGGCGAGCGAGCGTGGCGCAACGCTCGCCGTGCTACCCGAAAACTTCGCGTTCATGGGTGCCACGGACGTCGATCGCGTGGCGCAGGCCGAACCCTTTGCGTTCACTGCCGACGGCGCGCTCGACGCAGATACCGCCGACAGCCCAATGCAGCGTTTTCTCAGCGAGCAGGCGCGCGCCCTGGACCTTTGGCTCGTTGGTGGCACGGTGCCTCTTCGTACGAATGATCCTGATCGTGTGGCGTCCACAAGCCTCGTCGTTGACGCTTCCGGGCGCCTTGCTGCCCGGTACGACAAGATTCACTTGTTTGACGTGGGCGTGCCCGGCAGCGATGAGCAATACCGCGAGTCCGGCAGTACGGTGCCGGGCTCCGATACGGTGGTGGTCGACACACCAGCAGGCCGGCTGGGCTGCACCGTGTGTTACGACCTGCGGTTTCCCGAGCAGTTTCGCCGCATGAGTGCCGCCGGCATGGACCTGGTGGCGGTGCCGGCCGCCTTTACCGCCGCGACCGGCCGCGCGCACTGGCAGACCCTGCTGCGTGCCCGCGCCATCGAGAACCTGGCAGTTGTGGCAGCGTCCGCGCAGGGCGGGCACCACGCCGCAGGTCGGGAAACCTGGGGACACTCAACAATTATCGATGCGTGGGGCAACACGCTCGTGGAGCTTGGGACCGGCGCGGGCGTTGGCGTGGCAACCGTCGATTTTGCGCAGCAGGACGCCGTGCGCCAGCGCTTTCCGGCCCTGTCGCACCGGCGCTTTCAGGTACAATAGTCACCTCTTCGCCCGTTCGGGCGGCTCTCACAACGGATATCCCCAGCTCATGACTCAAAGCTCGACACCCAGCGCCATTGATGTAGCCCGGGCGCGAATTTTCGACCCGACCGGCCTCGAGGAGCGCCAGCTCACCGGCGTGCTCGACGGCATCATGGGCCGGGCCGTGGACAATGCTGACCTGTACTTCCAGATCAGCCGCCAGGAGTCGTGGTCGCTGGAAGACGGCATCGTGAAGGACGGGCACCACAGCCTGGAGCAGGGCGTCGGCGTACGCGCGATGAGCGGCGAGAAAACCGGCTTTGCGTACTCCGACGAGCTTCGCCTGCCAGCCCTTGAAGCCGCAGCGGGTGCTGCACGGGCCATCGCGCGACAGGGCGGCGATCAGTCGGTGCAGGCGCCGAAGAGCGCCGATTTGCATCGGCTGTATCTGCCGGACGATCCGGTCGCGTCACTGGAAGACGAACGCAAGGTTGCGCTGCTGGAACGCATCGACGTGGAGACGCGCAAGATCGACCCGCGCGTCAAACAAGTGATGGCGAGCATGGCAGCTGTGCATGACGTCGTGATGGTCATGGCGAGCGACGGCACGTTCAACGCTGATGTGCGTCCTCTCGTGCGCCTTAACGTATCCGTGGTGGTTGAGGAAAACGGCCGCCGCGAGCAGGGCTACGCCGGCGGCGGTGGCCGCTTCGGTTACGGCTACTTTCTCGAAGACGAGCGCGCCATGGACTACGCACGCGAGGCGGTGCGCCAGGCGCTGGTCAACCTCGAAGCCACCGAGGCGCCGGCGGGAACTATGAACGTCGTGCTCGGCCCGGGCTGGCCGGGCGTGCTGCTGCACGAGGCGATCGGCCACGGCCTGGAGGCTGACTTCAACCGCCGCGGCACGTCGGCATTCACCGGGCGTATCGGCGAGAAAGTGGCCTCCGAGCTTTGCACTGTGGTAGACGACGGCACGCTGGACCGGCGCCGCGGTTCGCTCAACATGGACGACGAAGGGTTGCCGACCCAGTGCACGACGCTGATCGAAAACGGCATCCTCAAGGGCTACCTGCAGGACAAGCTCAATTCGTGCTTGCCGGCCAGCATGTACGTGTTCGTCATGCGCGGCATTGGCAGGTGTGCAAACGACTCACGCCGCCCGTTGCCGGTCGGCGCCATGCCCATCAGGCGCGAA
>JBCAXP010000394.1:0-4474 GCA_038533995.1 Pseudomonadota bacterium | reverse complement strand
CGACGCGGCCATGCCGCTGGCCTCGTTCAGGCTCTTCTTTTCGATCTCGCCGACGAGTTCTGCCGGTGCAAAGCGCACTTCGGCCGGCGGCACCACCGCCGCCGACTCCTGCCCGTCTGGCGCATAAAGCGCATACAGCGCCGTCGCGAAAAGCAGGAGAACAAGGCCAATCGCGATCTTCACGGCAACTTACGATCAGTAGCGGAAATGCCGGATCATCTCACCGTTGCCGCCGATTTCCGTCATGGCCGCAACGCCGATCATGAGATGCTGCTCAGCCCAGCCACTGGTAACGCGGGCGTCAGATTCCTCTGTCTTTACGCCCTCCGGCGTGATCGGCACGTCGGAAACGAGTAGCAGCGCGCCGCGCGAAATCTCGTTGTAGTGCCCCACCATGAAAATCGTGGCGGTTTCCATGTCCACGCCAATGCAGGTCATGTCGCGCATGCGGTTCAGAAAACCCTCGTCGTGTTCCCACAGGCGCCGGTTTGTCGTGTAGATAACGCCAGTGCGGTATTCGTAACCGCAGGCAACCACCTTGTCGGAAACGAACTTGTGCAGTTTGAAGGACGGCAGCGCCGGCACTTCCGGCGGGAAGTACTCAAGGCTCGTGCCCTCCCCGCGAATTGCAGCGATGGGCAGGATGAAGTGACCGATCTCCGCTGACTTTTTCAAGCCCCCGCACTTGCCGAGGAACAGTGCGCCCTTCGGTGCGCGCGCGCTCAACAGGTCCATGATGGTGGCCGCATTGGCCGAGCCGATGCCGAAGTTGACGATCGTCACGCCATCCACGCTCGTGGCCGCCTGCATGGGGCGCCCCACACCCTGGATGTCACAGCGAAAGCGCTCGGCAAACATCTCGACGTAATTGCTGAAATTGGTAAGCAACACGTAGTCGCCAAAGTCGTCGATGGGCATGCCGGTGTAGCGTGGCAGCCAGTTGCGGGCGATTTCTATTCTGTCGGGCATGCCGGGTTTCCTTATCAAGTGCAGCCGAGCGCACAGGGCGCGGCGCTGCTAACGGGTAGCGCGGGCGGGACACAAAGTTCGCACAGCACCACTGCGGCAGTTCATAATGCGTCTTATTGACTGACGAGCCTAGCAGGCCACGCTTTAAATCGCTATGGTCGCCGCGGCCGCTCCTGTGAACCTGACATCAGGAAATTTCGAGTATGACGCAACCCCTGAACGTATATTTTGCCGGTGCGCTGTTCAGCCATAAGGACCTGATTGGCAACGCGCTGGTCGCCTCTGCTATCCACCGCCTGTCGGATCAGCGCTACCGCTGCCTGGTGCCGCAGGACATGGAGCAAGCCAGTTCACGCGCGATGGACATTCGCGACCAGGACCTGCGCGCGGTCATCGAGAGCGACCTTGCCATCTTCAACTTTGACGGCACCGACCTTGATTCCGGCACCGTCGTGGAATTTGTTACGGCGAAAAACCTCGACCTGCCGTCCGTGCTCGTGCGCACCGACTTTCGGCTTGCCGGCGACCAGGACAAGGACGGCGAGCCCTGGAACCTCATGTGCTCGTTCTTTCCGCGCACGGAAGTTACATGCCTGAACGGCATGCAGTGGTATCACGAAGCCGCCGATCCGAACGGCGATGAGCTGGCGCGGGCCGCGCGCCTGTCGGAGCGGCTGGCCGCCCGCCTCATCGAGTGCATGGACACGGCACTCGCACAGGAACCCGTTGCGCCGTTCGATCGCGAGTCACTGCTGACACGCTATCACTGGGCGCTGACGAATCCGGGCGGCGGGCTGGCAAAGCTCGCGGACGACCGCGAGTGGGTCGAAGCGCTGGTGGATCGGAAGCTGGCAGCGGGTATCTACGGCGCGCAGTAGCACCTGCGCAGGAGAAAAATCAGGCCTTCTTGATCGCCACCGCCACCGTGTAGGGCGTGCCCACGTGCGCCAGCCAGCGCAGCGGTGGCAAGGCACGTATCGCGCCAAAAATAAACCGCGCGGCGGCGCCCTTGTTATCGGTGTCGGCGATGTCGAAGCGGTCGAACACGGCACCGAAGCCACGCTCGCGGAGACTGCGCCCAAGGCTGTAAACGCTGAACCAGTTCACCGCCGGGTACTTCGCGTGGTTCGCAAGTTCCGGCCGCGTGGTGACCGCCAGGCGCTCGTAGCGCCGCTTCAGAAAACCCGGGTACCAGGCGTACATCGGCAGGTCGAACTCCGCCTGCACCGGGCAAAGGTAGTTTGTCGTGCTCAGGTAAATCACACCGCCAGGTTTTGTGACGCGCGCAAACTCGTCGAGACACTGTTCCCACTCGGCTACGTGCTCGAGCAGTTCCGGCACCAGGCACACGTCAACGTAGTTATCCGGCCAGGGTAAGTCGGTCGCACTGCCGACCTGCAGGTCGATTTTCAGACCCTCGTCGGCGGCGCGCTGCTGACCGATGGCCATCAGCTTGTCGTTGATGTCCACGCCATGAACCTCATGGCCATCCTTTGCCCACATCCGGCACTGCGTGCCGGCGCCGCAGCCGACGTCGCCAACAACCAGGTTCTCCGTGGGCAGCCCGTTGCGCGTCAACGTGCGCACCATGGCGTCACGAATGGCGCCGAAGCGTTCCAGCGTGGCGGCCGACGTACTCTCTTCGGCGTAGTACTGAACGAACTTGTCGGGCTCTTCGCTCGCCTGCGGGGCCGCTTGTTCACCGCTGTTGAGATCTGCGCTCATCTGTTATTTCCTATAACTCTAGGCCTGTAACTTTGGCCCATGACTCTGGCCTTTTTCTAACTTTCGCCTAAACCTTGCGTAATTCCGCTGCGTTCTCGAGAAACCACTCGTACGTCTGCCGGATTCCCTGCTCCAGGCCAATGGCGGCGTTCCAGCCCAGGCCGCTCAGGCGTGACACGTCCAGCAGCTTGCGTGGTGTGCCATCCGGTTTTTCCGGATCAAACTTCAGCTCGCCGGTAAAGCCGGTGATGCCCGCAATCAGTTCCGCCAGGCCGGCAATGCTGATGTCCTCGCCGACGCCAACGTTGACGATGTCCGGCTCGTCGTAGTTGCGCATCAGGAACAGGGCCGCATCGGCGAGATCGTCAACGTGCAAAAACTCCCGTCGCGGCCGCCCGCTGCCCCACACTTCGACGCTGTCGGCCCCGCTTTGGGCCGCGTCGTGAAACTTGTTGAGCAGCGCCGGCAGAACGTGCGAGTTCTCCGGGTGAAAGTTGTCACCAGGCCCGTAGAGGTTGGTTGGCATCAGGCTGATCGCGTTGAAGCCGTATTGCTGCCGGTACGCCTGGCACATCTTGATGCCGGCGATCTTCGCAATCGCGTACCACTCGTTGGTTGCTTCGAGCGGCCCGGTGAGCAGGCTGTCCTCGGCCATGGGCTGCGGCGCCTCGCGCGGGTAGATGCACGATGACCCCAGGAACACGAACTTCACGACGCCGTTCTTGTGCGCGCTGTCGATCAGGTTGTTCTGGATGAGCAGGTTGTCGCGGATGAAGTCGGCCGTGTACGTCGCGTTTGCGTGAATGCCGCCCACGCGCGCGGCGGCGTCGAATACGTACTCCGGCTTCTCGCCGGCAAAAAACTCGGCAACCGCGGTCTGGCCGGTCAGGTCGAGCTGGCTGCGGTCTGCGAGCAGCAGGTTGTCGTAGCCGGCCTTTCGCAGGCGCCGTACGATGGCGGAGCCCACCAGGCCGCGGTGGCCGGCGACGAAAATCTTTGCGGATGTGTCCATGCTGACGCTGCCGTGCCCTACTCGTTGTACTGGAAAGTGCGGAATCCCTGGCTCGCGACCAGCTTGTCGCGCTTGGCCGATTCGAGGTCCGAGTCAACCATTTCCGCGACGAGGTCCTCAAAGGACGTGCGCGGCACCCAGCCGAGCTTCTCGCGGGCCTTGGTGGGGTCACCCAGCAGCGTTTCGACTTCCGTGGGCCGGAAGTAGCGCGGATCCACTGCCACCCGGCACGCGCCATCGGCATCGAAGCCCTTCTCGTCCACGCCCTCGCCTTCCCAGCGCAGCGGCATTTCGAGACGGGCGGCGGCAATGTCGACAAAGTCTCGCACCGAGACCTGCTGCCCCGTCGCGATTACAAAGTCTTCTGCCACGTCCTGTTGCAGCATCAGCCACTGCATCTCGACGTAGTCCCGTGCGTGGCCCCAGTCCCGCCGGGCGTCCAGGTTGCCGAGGTACAGGCAGTCCTGCAGGCCGAGTTTGATGCGCGCAAGCGCGCGAGTGATCTTGCGGGTCACGAAGGTCTCGCCACGAATCGGCGACTCGTGGTTGAACAGGATGCCGTTGCAGGCGTACATGCCATACGCCTCGCGGTAGTTCACGGTAATCCAGTAGCCGTAGAGCTTGGCCACGGCGTACGGCGAGCGCGGGTAAAACGGCGTGTTTTCCGTCTGCGGCACCTCCTGCACCTTGCCGTACAGCTCGGAGGTCGACGCCTGGTAGAAGCGCGTTTTCTTCTCCAGCCCGAGAATCCGGATGGCCTCGAGCATG
>JBCAXP010000393.1:0-4505 GCA_038533995.1 Pseudomonadota bacterium | reverse complement strand
CGCCGATCAGCTTGAACGCTGGCAGCGGGTGCAGGCGCACCGTGTCGGACAGGTCGGAGGTTTGCGTGCGGCAGCCGCACTCAATGCAGCGTTCGCCTTCGTAAATCGCCTGCGCCAGGTCGTCACTCATGCGCTCTTCCTGGGCGTTGCGGTCGAAGGGTTTGTCGGCCTTGATCCAGGCTTCGGCTTTTTCCACCATGCCGCGGAACCAGGTGCCGGTGTCGACCGACAAATCGCCGATCAGCTTGAACGCTGGCAGCGGGTGCAGGCGCACCGTGTCGGACAGGTCGGAGGTTTGCGTGCGGCAGCCGAGCACCGGCTTGCCGTTGACCATCATGCCGCAGGAACCGCAGATTGCGGAGCGGCATGCGAAGTCGAACTGCAGGCTCGGGTCCTGCTTCTCGCGAATCTCGTTGAGCGCGATGTACAGCGACATGTACGGGGCTTCATCGATTTCGAAAGTCTGCATGTGCGGTTCTGAGGCCGGGTCTTCCGGGTTGTAGCGAAAGATCTCAAACCGCAGGCGCCGCGGCATGCTTGAGGAGTCCGTCATACGTAGTCCTTCCAGTCGCCCCAGCGTATTTCGCTGCCGGGCGGTTCCTCGGTGGGCAGGCTGCCGTGGGTGGCATGCTGCGCGTAAGCGTCCGCGTTGTAACTTTCCAGTGACCCCGGCATCTCGATGCGTTCGTCGCTGCCGTAGCCGCGGTGGCCGGGCGGCAGGTCGAGCGCGCCAACCGGTTCGTAGGAGAAGGTGGGCTCCGCGTCGTCCCAGCCCCAGCGCACCAGCGTGCGGTTGAGCCAGTCCTTGTCGTTGCGAAGTGGATAGTCCGAGCGGTTGTGCGCACCGCGGCTCTCGGTGCGCAGCAGCGCGCCCTGCGCGGTGACGAGCGACAGCCGCAGCATGCTCTTGATGCGAAGTGCAAACGTGAGCTCCGGATTCATGCCGGGTGCCTTCGAGCGCAACACGGCTCGCTCGCAGTCGGCGAGCAGGGACTTGAGCTCAGCGACCGCCTGCTCAAGCTCATCGCCGCTGCGGAAGATGCCGACCTTGTTCATCATCGTTTCGCCCATCGCGTCGCGGAGGGAGAAAACGTCCGGACCGCTGCCGCTGCGCTCCAGCCACCCGGTGGCGCGCTGTTCGGCCTCGTGCATGGCGGCGAACGCCAGGCTCGTGTTCATGTCCAGGCTGGTTACCGTTGCGTACTCGGCCGCTCGTTCGCCAACGATTCGGCCGGCCACGACGGTTTCCGCGAGGCTGTTGCCGCCTAAGCGATTGAAGCCGTGCATGTCCCAGCACGCCGCCTCGCCAGCGGCAAACAGGCCCGCGAGGTTGTAGGCCTGGCCGTCCTTGTTTACGCGCACGCCGCCCATGGAGTAGTGCTGGCTGGGCCGCACCGGAATCAGGTCTTTCGCCGGGTCGAGCCCGCCAAAGTCGCGGCAGATTTCCCACACTTCGCGCAGCTTGGTCGTGAGGTGTTGCTCACCCAGATGCCGCAGGTCCAGCCACAGGTGCGGGCCGTAGGGCGTTTCGACGCCGAGGCCATCGTCCATGCGCTGCTTCATGTGGCGGGACACCACATCGCGGCTGGCCAGCTCCTGCTTCTCCGGTTCTGCCTCGACCATGAACCGGTGCAGGTTCTTGTCGAGAAGGTAGCCGCCGTCGCCACGGCAGCCCTCGGTAACGAGAATGTTGCTGGGCGCCAGGGCGGTGGGATGAAACTGCACCGCCTCCATATTGCCGAGCGGCACGATGCCGGTGTTGAGCGCGATCGCTGCGCCCATACCCTCGTTAATCGTGGCGTTGGTGGTGTACGGCCCGTAAATGCGGCCGTGACCGCCGGTGGCAATCACCGTAGCCTTGGCTGCGACCGAAAAGTGCTTGCCGGTGCGCAGGCAGCGAACCACGGCGCCCCAGCAGCGGCTGCCGTCATGAATGAGTTGTACCGCCTCGGTGCGATCACGCACCGTTATCCCGAGGCGGATAACTTCACTGTCGATGGCGTACAGCGCGGCGTGACCGGTGGCGGCTGCCGCGTAGCAGGCGCGCCACTTGGCGGTGCCGCCGAAGTCGCGATGCATGATCAGGCCGTCGTTTTCCTCGGGCTCATCGATGTCGACACGTTCGCCCTTGATGACGTAGCTGTTCTTTCCACCGCGCACGCGCGTCCACGGCACGCCCATGTGGGCAAGTTCGCGCACTGCGACCGGCGCCTCCTCTGCAAAGATGCGCGCGACCTCCTGGTCTGCGCCCCAGTCAGAGCCGCGCACCGTATCGAGGTAGTGAACCGTCGGGTTGTCGCCGGCGGCTTTTACGCAGTTGCCAAGTGCTGCCTGCATGCCGCCCTGGGCGGCGCAGCTGTGGCTGCGGCGTGGAGGTACGAGCGACAGAATGAGCACGTCGTGACCCGCGACCGCCGCCTCGATCGCGCACCGTTCACCGGCCAGGCCGCCGCCGATCACGAGTACGTCCGTGGTGATCAGCTCCGTGCTCACGACGCCGCTCCTTCAAGCAGGAACGCAAGCGGTGGCGGCAGCACGTCTGCGAGCACCGCCAGCACGACGAGTCCAAGGCCAAGGAAGAACCAGAGCAATACACGCTCTATCGTGTGAAGCATGCGCCGGGACAGCCACGCGCCTGCGCCCCACTTGATGGCAAGGCGATACAGGCCGACGCTGGCGTGAAACTCCACGCACAGCAGGAGAATGCCGTACGGCAGCCACAGGCCGCTGCGAACGCGCTCGACGCTGGTGACCGCCTCGATGCCGATGCGCTCACCCCACAGCGGCGTGAACACGTCCATGCCGAGCAGGATGATGTGGAACGCGCCGAGCACCAGGATGATCATGCCGGTGCGTACCTGCCAGATCCAAAGCAGCGACTCGGTGTGCGGCACGAGCGGCGACAGCTCGCTGGCGGTGGCTGGTTTGCCGCGGCCAGCGTGAGCAAGGTCCTTGCCCAGTGCCAGCATGCGTTTGCGCTCAGCCATCTGTGCCGGAATCTTGCGCGCCGCGAGCACGGCGTGCACAAGGAACAGCGCGAAAATGGCGAGCACCGTCGGCTGGGCGATGTAGTACACCTCCAGCATTTCCGCCATCCAGTTGAAACCTTTCGCGCCGGTCAGGATGGAGCCGACCAGCACCATGTGTCCCCACATAAACAGCGCCAGGATGAGTCCGCTGACGCCGCTTATCAGCTCATACCTGAGCTGGGTTTTGGCCCGGGACCTTTTTTTCGATGGGGTGACCGGCGGCGTGGCTGCAGAAGTCCGTGCGGTTTTCATGTGGCGTACTATCGCTGATTCCCCCGGCCAATGGTACCGCCGTCGCCTGCGGGAAACACGTACTCAGAACGCCGTATTTTCCTAGTTTTTTGGGGGGCGCGATCGGGGTCGCCTGATCACGCAGCGGGAGGTCTACACCTTGCGCGCGACGACCACGCCGAGGGCGGAGCCGGCCCCTACGACCTGTCGCCATGCCTTCGCGATGACGCCGCTGCTCGAGGGCTGCCGGCGGGCCGCATCTTCGAGGTGCTCGACCTCGTCGTCGCAGAACGACTGCAGCGTGTCGGCCAGCGGCCGCCATTGCTCCACCTTCCGCATCTTCTTGATCTGCTCCACGTAGTGGGCCTCGACGAAAGACTCGACAGCCGCGATGGTGCGGAACACGGCGCCGGGGCCGAACAGCGCCGCGATGGCGCCAAGGCTCCAGCCTGCCGCGGTCCACACGGGGAGCAGCCGGCTCCAGTAGCGGGGCGGCAGCCAGCCGGCGAAGAAGCTGAGGTGCTTCTTCTCGGTTTTCATGTGGTTGACGGCAAAGCGGCGGACTTGCTTGTCGCGTGAGACGGCGAGGATGCCCTGGTAAATCGCTACCGCGCCCGTTTCGCCAGCGTGGTCCGAACGAAGGTCGCGGACGAGGGCAGGGGGCAGGTCGAAGGTCTTGAAAGGGGGAAGGTGTGTGCTCATCTTGTTAATGTACTGTACAGTTATGATATCGACAACACATAGACATACTTGGAACGTAACATAATGTACCCCGCTCTCTTTTTCCGCCGCTCGCCAAGGCGCGCGCCATGACTCGCCCCGCGAACTTAAGCGACTGGGCCGGCCTCCTCGCGCTGACCGCCATGTGGGGCTCCGCGTTCATGCTGAACGAGTTCGCGCTGAGCGCCATGCCGCCGGCGATGGTTGTTGCCGGGCGGGTGTCGATCGCCGCGCTGGTGCTGTTCGTTCTCATGACGGCCGGCGGGGTGCGGATGCCGGCGTTCGGCCGCGCATGGATTCCGATGGGCGTGATGGCGATTTTTGGTACCGCCCTGCCGTTCCAGCTCATCGCCTGGGCGCAGCTGCACATCGACTCGGCCCAGGCCGGGGTGCTGATGGCGGTGATGCCGCTGTTCATGCTGACGCTTGCCCACTTCTTTGTGCCCGGTTCGCGGCTGACCGGCTATCGCATCACGGGTTTCGTGCTTGGCTTCGCTGGTGTGTGCATCGTGATCGGCCCGCCGG
>JBCAXP010000392.1:0-4537 GCA_038533995.1 Pseudomonadota bacterium | reverse complement strand
CGATGTCGTACTGGCGCGCCTGCTGCGAGCCGCACCGTCCGCGCGGCTGGCCCAAGACCGCCTGCGCTGCGCGTCACTGACCGAGCGCCTCGAGAACGCCGTGCGACGGCAGCTCACCAACCACAAGGGCCGGCTCGCCCTCGCGGCCCGCGCGCTGGACAACTTGAGCCCCCTGGCAACCCTGCAACGCGGTTACGCCATTGTCACCCGCGCCGACGCTGGCGAGGCCGGCGGCGTTGTTTACGACGCCGCTGCGCTCTCGCCCGGCGAGCGCATCCGGGCGCGCTTTCACCAGGGCAGCATCGACGCCGTCGTCGACTCCATCACAACAGATACAAGCCCCGGCACAGCCGACGACGGCTCAGAAAAGGAGTCCTCATGAAGCGCACCTTTGCAGCCCTGGCGCTCCTCGCCGTTGCGCCGGCGGCATTCGCGCTGCCAGCACACAGCCCGGTACCCGGCGGCGTGGCCGTCATAGAGCTGCCAGGCGGTGCCGGCCGCGAAGCCTGGTTTGGGGAGCGCCGCGTAATGGTGAGCTGCGAAGACGATGTCTGCCATGCGGTGATTGGCATTCCGTTGTCCGCCGTGCCAGGCACTGCGAGCGTGCAGGTGCGCGACGCCAGCGGCTCGCGCTTTAACCTTAGCTTCGAGATCGGCGAGAAGGCCTACGCCGAGCAGCGGCTCACCATTACCAACAAACGCAAGGTGGACCCCAACGCGCAGGACCTCGAACGCATCGGCGCCGAACGCGCCAGCCTGGACGCCGCGCTTGAACGCTTCACGGCAACGCCTGAGGTCACCACGCGTTTCGCTGCGCCGGTGGACGGCCGGCGAAGCAGCTCCTTTGGACTGCGGCGCTTCTTCAATGACAAGCCACGCAGGCCGCACAGCGGCATGGATATCGCAGCGCCGACAGGCACACCCATCGCGGTACCCACCGCGGGCGAAGTAGTACTGACGGGAGACTTCTTCTTCAACGGCAACACAGTTGTCATCGACCATGGCCAGGGCCTGGTTACGGTCTATTGCCACCTCAGCCGCATCGACGTAAAGGAAAGCGAACACGTAACGACCGGCCAGGTGCTCGGCGCGGTGGGCGCGACGGGCCGCGTAACCGGCCCGCACTTGCACTGGGGCGTCAGCCTGAATGACACGATGGTGGACCCGGCGCTTTTTCTTGAGAGCGCCGACGCCAACTGACGCGCGTTAAGGGTCGCTACAGGCCCCGGAAAAACTCGCCGATAGCGGGTCGGAAACGGTCCATATCCACGAGAAACGAGTCGTGCCCCTGGATTGACGGCAACGGATGGAACACGACCTCCTTGCCGGCCTCCCGCAGCAGTTCGGCCAGCTGCTCCTGCTGCTCCAGGGGAAACAGGATGTCCGTTTCGGCACCGATGATCAGCGCTTTTTGAACGGGCATCTCGGTGGCGGCGCACGGCAGCGAGCCGCCGTGTTCGGCACAGTCGAAAAGGTCCATCGCCCGCGACAGGTACAGGTAGCAGTTGGCATCGAAGCCGCCGGTGAACTTGTTGGCGGTTGCCGCGAGGTAGGACTCCACCTCGAACTCGACGCCAAACGGATCGTGGGCCGACGGCACGCTTGCTGCGCGCTCTCGCCCGAACCGGCTCTTCCACTCCGAGGCCGAGCGGTAGCTGATCATGCCGAGCTTGCGCGCCAGCCGCATGCCCTGGAGAGGACCGTCCCCCGCCTCGTAGTTGCCCTGCTGCCATTTGGGATCATTGCGGATGATTTCACGCTGGAGCGAGCGCAGCGCAATAGCAAACGGCAGCGCCCGGGCGGCGGAGGAAACGCTGACAAAGGCGTCCACCGGCGGTGACGGCGACTGCATGCAATACGCCAGCGCGGTCATGCCACCCATCGACGGCCCGATCACGGCGCGCAGCCGGTTAATCCCCAGGGACTTCACGACCTCCGCGCCGGCCTGCGCGATGTCTTCGATAGTGAGCGTCGGGAACGTCAGCCGGTACGGCTTACCGGTGGCCGGGTTGAGCGAGGCAGGGCCGGTGCTGCCGAAGCAGCTGCCGAGCGAATTGATACACACGACGAAAAAGTCGTCGGTATCGATCGGGCGACCGCAGCCGATCATGTCCTCCCACCACCCCGCTGACGGGTCGGCGGGCGACGAGGCGGCGTGCGCAGACGGCGACAGGCCGGTGAACAGCAGCACCGCGTTGTCGCGGTCCTCGTTCAGCGTGCCCCACGTCTCGTAGGCGATCTCCACGGCATGCAGAACGCCGCCACGGTGCATGGTGAACGTGTGGTCCAGTTCGAGAATGTTGATGGCGTCGGTCATCAGTGGAACGGTCCAGGCTGGTCGGGCCGCCATTGTCGCGCACTACGGCGCGCCCGCGCCAGCGCCATCGTCATTGCCCTCGCCTTGGCCAAGGCCCGCCCAAACGCAACGCGGCGCGCCAAAAGGCGCGCCGCGAGCGTGTGTGATGGAGCTTTCTTTTTCGGCTAGAAGAACTTCTTGGCAAGCCCCAGCAGGTCGTCGGCCACCGAGCCGTCACCGTCGCTGTCGAGCATTTTCGACAGCATGCCCATGGAATCGGAGCCACTGGCACTTTGCTGCTGCGTTTCCTTGCTCGCCGCACCCATGGTCATCGCCGCCACCATCGGCAGCATCTTCTTTAGCGTGCCTACGTCGATACCGGTGTTGCTGGCCGCGCGGGCTGCAACCTCACGGCTCACGTCCTTGCTGCCGAGCAGGTGGCCGAGAATGCCGTTGCCATCGGCGACTGCTTCGGGCTTGAGCGCCGCCGCGGGATTGTCGACGTACTGCTGGTGCTTGCCGGATTTGAGCGCGCCAAGCAGGCCGTCGAGGCCACCGGGCGCTGACATGTTCTTCTTCATGCCAGCGGTCAGCGCGGGCAGAAGCTGGGAGACGGCGGCGCCAGCTTGGCCCTCATCCAGGTTGAAGTTGCCGGCGAGTTGTTTGACGAGATCGCCGTTCTGGCCTTCGAGCAGGCTTTTCAGCAGGTTCATGATTTACCCCCAATCGTTTCGGTTATGCGATGCCGGGCATTATCCCAGTCTGAGGTCGCGCAGGCTTGCTGCAGCGCGGCATTCGCGGTCAACAATTGTCAAGGCCAGCGCGGGGTCGCGTCCGCTATTTGCGCCCTTTCACGTGCTTCATCAGCCGTTTGCGCTTTGCCTGCTGGCGCGGCGTGAGCTTGTTTGTCTTGCCAGCGTACGGATTGGTGCCAGCTTTGAACTGAACCCGGATGGGCGTGCCCTGCAGGCTGAATGCCTTGCGAAAGCGGTTGGTCAGAAAGCGCCGGTACGACTCTGCCAGCCGGTCGGTCTGCGTACCGTGCACGACGATTACCGGCGGGTTGCGTCCGCCCTGGTGCGCGTAGCGCAGGCGCGGGCGCCGGCCCTTGGAGAGCGGCGGCGGGTGTTCCATGACCGCCTGCTCGAGCACGCGGGTCAGCGCCGGCGTTGCCAGTTCCTTGCATGCCGCCCGGTACGCTTTTTTCACTTCGGGGAGCAGGTTGCCGACGGCGGTGCCGTGCAGCGCAGAAACGAACAGGATGCGCGCGAAGTCCAGAAACGGCAGCTTGCGCTCGAGCTCGCGCCTTACGAAGTTGCGCTGGTCAGACACCAGGCCGTCCCACTTGTTCACGGCGATGACCAGCGCGCGGCCGCGCTCCAGCGTCATGCCGAGCAGCGTGACGTCCTGCTCGGCAACGCCCTCGGACGCATCGAGCACCGCAATAACCACATTTGCCTTGTCGATGGCCTGAAGCGTTTTGATGACGCTGAATTTTTCGATAGCCTCGCTGACCCGGGCGCGGCGCCGCACGCCCGCGGTGTCCACCAGCGTGTACGCCTGGCCGTCACGTTCAAACGGTACGTCCACCGCGTCCCGCGTTGTGCCGGGAAGATCGAACGCCACGAGGCGGTCTTCGCCAATGAGCCGGTTGATCAGCGTGGACTTGCCCACGTTGGGCCGGCCCACCACCGCGACGCGAATGTCGCGGTTGGTGTCCTGCGCCTTTTCCGCTTCGGCAGCCTCCACAGCGTTCCAGACACCGTCTTCCTCAAGCTGCTCGAAGACCGCATCCATCAGTTCGCGCACGCCCTGGCCATGGGTGGCGGCAATGGCCACCGGTTCGCCGATGCCAAGGGTGAAAAAATCTGCCGTGACCAGGCTGGGCTGCTGGCCTTCGCACTTGTTGACGACCAGCCAAACGTTCGCGCCCTGTCGCCGAAGAAGATCGGCCACCTGGCCGTCAGCGCCGCTGAGCCCCTCGCGCCCGTCGACCATGAACAGCACGACGTTGGCCTCCTGAACGGCAGCCTGTGTCTGCTGAGCCATCAGCCCGTCGAGGCCGTCCTCGACGCCACTGAGTCCACCGGTGTCAACGACAATGTACGGACCGGGCCCGACGCGCCCGAAACCGTATTGGCGGTCGCGGGTCAGGCCAGGCTGGTCGGCAACCAGCGCATCACGGCTGCGCGTGAGCTGGTTGAACAGCGTGGATTTTCCAACGTTGGGGCGCCCGACGAG
>JBCAXP010000391.1:0-4585 GCA_038533995.1 Pseudomonadota bacterium | reverse complement strand
TCACCTGACGTTCTACGCCCGTTACCAGGCCGACAGCGGCAAGCTGGATCGCCTCACCGCGACCATCCGCCTGGAGGTGTTCGAATGAGCGCCCGGGTAAGCAGCATGGTTCGCGTGGCACTCCTCGCGCTGGGTCTTGGCGCTGCCGCCCAGTCGCAGGCGGCGCCGTTTACGTACAGCACCTACCAGACGATGATTGCCGACCTCGAGGCGCTGGAGGCGGCGTATCCGCAGCTGGCCGAACTCAGCACCGCGCAGGACATGTTCGGGTTGCCGCTGGACGGCTTCAGCGACGACCTGTCGCAGTACATTTTGCGCATCACGAATGAGTCCACCGGTTTCGACAAGCCGGAGGTGTTGCTCGTGCATGTGCAGCACGGCGACGAGGTAGTGGGCCTTGAAGTCGCGCTGCAAACCGCGCGGCTGCTTCTGGAGCAGTACGGTCAGGACGAGTGGCTGACTGCGCTGGTAGACCGGCGGGAAATCTACATCATGCCGCTGGCCAACCCGCAGGGTTTCATTCTTGACCGGCGCTCTTCGCCCGGCACGGAAGCGAGCAACGAAGACATGAATCGCGATCACGTGTACGACCGCGACGATTGCCAGTTTTTCTGCTCGGACGAAGACAGCCTGTCCACGGTGGGTGGCCGCGCCATTCACGAACTGGCACGCCGCCACCTGTTCCGCGTCGTGCTGGATTACCACGGCGGCATCGAGCTCATTCTGCATCCGTGGGGTTCGCCGCTGCATACGGGAAACACCGAGAGCCCGGACGACGTGGCGGCACGTGATCTCGGTCTGCGCATGCGTGCCTTTGGCGGGCCGTTTAATGGCCTTTATCCCGTGGGTACGGCCAACGACTTGCTTGGTCCGGCCAACGGTCCCCTTGATGATACGTCTTACGCCGCGAGCTGGGATGCCGCCAACTCCGATCCGCTGTGGCCCACCGACGGCTGGCGCGCGCTCGGTTACACGATCGAGATTTCAAACCAGAAACGCCCGCCGCAATTTAGCCTGGGCGGCGACGCTGACCTGTTGACGCCGGGCGGCGCGGAGGACGGCTACGTGCCCAAGAACGTGCGCATCGCCTTGGCCGCCATCGATATCGCCGAACCGTGGGTCGAGTGGACCAATCGCGACCAGGTTGCAACCACGCTTGAGCCGGGTGACAGCATCGACGTTGAGTGGCAGGTGCGAGGCTGCTTCGAGATTGACGAGACCCGCGTGCGCTGGGGAACGGACGCTGATCCGCGGCTCAACTTTGACGCGCAGACCGCAGCCCAGCAGGACGCCTCGGAATCGGCTTGCTTCGAGACGCCGACTACGTTTCAGGCCACGGTGAGCTTTCCCGAGGCCGGCACGTACTTCGTGACGCCGGTTGCGCGCACTGACAGCGACCTTCTTGACCAGGGCAACCCGACGCCGTCGCTTCCTCCACAGACCTGGATGGTGCGTTCGCGCAATGAAGAGGGGCTGCTTGCGACCAACATGGTGGACCCGCTGGAGATCAACACGATCGTCGGCCAGCTTTACTGGGGCGCGGATCCGCTCGAGATCGAGGTTGCTTCAGCTGCAGATGCTGACAGCGACGGCATTGCCGACGCCAATGACAACTGCACCCTGGTGGCAAACCCCGATCAGCGCGACACGAACGGGGATGGTTTCGGCAACGTCTGCGATCCTGACTTCAACAACGACGGCGTGGTCAACTTCTCCGACCTCGGCCAGCTGAAGAGCGTGTTCTTCAGCGGCTCCGCCGATGAAGACCTGGACGGTGACGGAGCAGTCAACTTCACGGACCTCGGCGTGCTGAAGCAGTACTTCTTCCTGCCGCCGGGGCCTGCCGGCTCGCTGTAACGCAAGGAGACTATCGTGGACGTTTTGTCGGCCGCGATCATGCTGTTTCTCATCATGGACCCGCTCGGCAACCTGCCGATCTTCGTGTCTGTGCTAAAGAGCGTGCCCGAGGAACGGCGCACGCGCGTGCTCGTGCGCGAGCTGCTGCTCGCGTACGGCATCATGGTCGGGTTCCTGTTTGCCGGGCGTTCGGTGTTGAGCTTTCTGCACCTGCGCCAGGAGTCGGTGAGCATCTCGGGCGGCATCATCCTGTTCATCATTGCGATTCGCATGATCTTCCCGCGGCCCGGGCGTAGCGAGGAAGTGCCCGATGGTGAGCCGTTTATCGTGCCGCTCGCCATTCCGATGGTGGCGGGACCGTCCGTGCTGGCGGCGCTGTTGCTGTTGACGAGTTCGGGCACGGGCACCTACGTGCACTGGCTGGGAGCGCTGACTGGCGCATGGCTCGTGAGCGCAGTGATCCTGCTGATGTCGAACACCGTCTACCGGGTCTTGGGCAAGCGCGGCCTCATCGCCATGGAGCGGCTGATGGGCATGGTGCTCGTGATGCTGTCCGTCCAGATGTTCCTGGACGGCGTCATTGCCTACATGGGCCGATAGCGGCCTGGTGGCTAAACTCACCGCTCCCATCGACCGGCTCGGCCGGCCGTGGGAGCAGCATTGCAGATTGCGCGGTTTGGCTTAGCGCGCAGTCCCGCCTGCGATGAGGCGCGGCAGGGTGGCCGTGTTGTCGGTTGTCGCGATACCGGCAATCCGGTTCAGGCCGACGAGCAGGAACGGCCCGTTGGGAGCGCCGGCAGGAATGACGACGTTCCTGCCGTAACCAATGACGTTGTCATCGTCAGCCTCGAGCTGAATCTGAATGACTTCAAAAATGTCGAGCTGCGGCGCGATGAGCGCCGAGATGAAGACGCGTCCCACCAGCGCCTGGAAAGGAATGTCGAGCTGGCCGAGCGCGGTAAAGCGCGTTGACAGGTTGACCTCCTGGCCGGGCGCTGCCGCGACGATTTCCTGGAAGTCGACCGTTTCGCTCATTCGTACCGTGGTGCTGAGCGAAATGCCGCCAATGCCGCGATCTGCAAGCTGCATCATGGCAGCGTCCTTGTCGATCTTGCTGATGGTGACTTCACGTTGGGCGGTTGTGCCGTCGGCAAAGTAGAGCGTTACGGTTTCGGCGGATGCCAGGCTGCTGAACAGCGCCAGCAGCGCAAGGCAACTCATGCGTGCGAGAGTTTTCATCAGATTCCCCTGTGTTGTTCTGCGGCCCTGCGGCCGCTTTGTGCGGGTATTTTTTTAACGGCGACCCGGTTGTGCCGCTAAATTCACCATACTCCGGCCGGACCGGGGCAGTCCAGCGCCCTGCCGCATTTTGCATAATGCAGGGAACCGCAGCGCAGTCACTCTAGTTGAGCCTTTCTCCCAGCAGTGCAGTGGCTTCCGTGGGACAGCCACTCTAGTTCAGGCGTTCCCCTAGCATTCCTTTCACCCTGTCGGAATAGCTGCGGCTAACTTTTACTTCTTTTTCGCCGTCGAGCATCAGGAAACACTCGCCGTTGGCGTGGGGCCGCATGGAGCGCACTTGTGCGACGTTGACGATGGTCGACCGGTGCACGCGCGCGAAGCGGCTTGTGTCCAGCAGCTGTTCCATGCGCTTCATCGTGCCGCGCAACACGTGCGTCTTGCCAACCGCGTGGATGCACAGGTAGTCACCGGCTGACTCGATCCAGTGAATGTCGCGAATCTCCACGCACGCGGTCGAGCCGCCTTCCTTGATGGCGAGTCGTTGTGGGGCTGGCGCCGCTTTGTCCTTGAGGCCTTCGAGCGCAGTATCGAGCGTGAGTTCCTCGCCGGTAATGTCGCAGATGAGTTTGAGCAGTTGATCGCGGTGATCGACGGCTTCGCGGTTTGCGAAGTGGTCGTGAACACGCTGCACGGCCCGCTGCAGGCGCCGGTCGTCGATGGGTTTTAGCAGGTAGTCCAGCGCATTGGCTTCGAAGGCGCGGATAGCATGCTCGGCGTATGCGGTAACAAAGATCACCGCGGGCATCTTCGAACCGGCGAACGCACGTAGCGTTTCGAAGCCGTCCATGCCCGGCATCTGGATGTCGAGAAACACAATGTCGGGTTCGAGGTCGCGCACGTGCTGCACGGCTTCGCGGCCGTTGCGGCTCTGTCCGCAAATCTCGATGTTCGGCGTTTTTGACAGGCGAATCTCAAGGCCACGGCGGGCCAGTTCCTCGTCGTCGACAATTAGTGCGCGCAAGGTGTCGGCCATTCCCTGTTCCTCATCGTAAGTGGGCCTACGCCGCAGCCTCGAACGGTATGTTGATGGTAATCACCAGGCCGTGCGGGTCGTTGGGCGCCAGCGTAAAGGCCTGGCTTTCACCGTAAAGCTGCTTAAGGCGCTCGCGGGTGTTTTTGAGGCCCACGCCAGACGACTTGCCGGACGGCTTGTTGCCGTTGTTGTTACCGTTCAGGCCCGGGCCGTCATCGCCAATCGTAAACAGCAGCTTGCCGCCATGCGCCTTGGCGGTTATCCGGATTGTGCCACCTTCTTCGCGCGGCGTTACCGCGTACTTGATGGCGTTCTCGATCAGGGGTTGCAGAATGAGGCTTGGCACGAGCGCGTCGAGAGCCCGTGCCTCGATCTCCCGCGACACCTGCAGCCGGTCGGCAAAGCGCACCTTCTCAATTTCGAGATAGAGGTCGAGCGCTTCGAGTTCCTGCC
>JBCAXP010000390.1:0-4613 GCA_038533995.1 Pseudomonadota bacterium | reverse complement strand
GTCACTGTGTTTGGCGGCGCGCGCGATGCCGAAGTCGAACACCTTGACGACCCCGTCCTTGTTCAGGAAGCAGTTGGCCGGCTTGAAGTCCGAATGGATAATGCCCTTTTCGTGGGCATAGTTGAGGGCCAGCGCCATGCCGCGAATGATCGGAAAGGCCTCGTCCTTCGGCAGGCCCGACATCGCCTGCTTCTGAATCAGCTCGTCGAGCGGCTCACCCTCGAGGTATTCCATCGTCATGTAGACGTCGTCGCCGTCGCGGTCGAAGTCGAACACGTTGACGATGTTCGGGTGCGCCAGATCCTGCGCCTTACGCGCCTCGCGCTGAAGCGCCTTCAGTGACTCGGGATGCCGCTTGAACTCCTCATTGAGCACCTTGACCGCAACGTACGGATTTCGGTCGAGCGCTTCCTGCTTGCGAAGGTCAAGTGCCTTGAAGACGACACCCATGCCCCCCTTGCCGATCTCCGCCTGGAGAACGAAGCGCTCCTTGATCACCGAGTCGACAGCAAGCGGTGCGTCACCCCTGCCGGCGCCGGTCCACTGTGACGGATGTCCCCAGCTCGAACCGGTGCCGGCGCCACCTGTACCGCCGCTTTGCCCGGTGCTGCCTGGCATCGGTCGGCTTTGCCCTGCCCCGCCCGATGCGGAGGGGTCACCGCCGCCGCCTAGACGATGGCCCGTCGACAGGCGCGTTCGATCTTCCTCCTCGGCCGGCGGGGGCGACGGTGCGCGCATGACGGTTCTGTCGTCCGCATCCTCCTCGTCCGCATCGCCGTCATCGGCGGGGGCTGCGGGCGGCGGTGCTTTCGGACTGGGGGCAGAGGCAGCACTATCGGTGGAGGCTGCGGGCGGCGGTGCTTTCGGTCTGGGGGCAGAGGAAGCATTGGCCTTGCTGAACTGTTCGATGCGCTTTAAAAAGTCGGCATGCACAGGGGCGGGAAGCTCGCCGGCTTCCAGCGCTGCGTTTAGGCGCTCGATCGTTGCCGGCACGGCCCCAGGATCGTCACGCAGCGTACCGCCAAGCACTCTAAGCAGGCCGGCATAGTCGAGCTGGCCTGCTGCAAATGCCTTGATGGCATTATCTAGTTCATGCATTCACGTCCGCCTGCTCTGCCTCGGCGAAGTCGATGACTGCAACGGTCACGTTGTCCGCAGCTTCCCGCTCAAGCACGAGATCGATCAGCTCGCTGGACGCTTCCGCGCAGCTGCCCCGGCTAAGGCAGCTACTGATCTCGTCAGGCATGACGTCCTTGTACAGTCCATCGCTGCACAACATGTAGCGGTCGCCGTCTTTCAGTTCCTGCAACTTCAGGTCCAGGTACAGCGACTCCGAGCCGCCCACGGCGCGCGTAATGACGTTTGCAAGCGGATGGTCTTCGGCGTTTTCGCGCAGGATTTCACCCTGCTCGACCATCTCCTCAACCTGGCTGTGATCGCGCGTGATCTGCCGCAGCCGTCCGTCGCGCAGCCGGTACGTGCGGCTGTCGCCAGCCCACACGCTCAAGCAGTAGTTGCCGAATGCGAGCATCGCGACGACGGTGCTGCCGATAGTGACGGGCTGTTCCGCTTCGGCGGCAATCTCGAACAGGCGACGGTTGACGGCGAACAACCTGTCTTCCACGTCGTTGAGAAAATCACTCGGACGGGCGTGCTCGCCAACGTTACCGAGCGCCTCGACGATCATGCTGCTGGCAACGTCTCCCGCATCATGGCCACCCATACCGTCGGCAACGACCCACAGGCCAATCTGCGGGAGGTCGAGAAACGCGTCTTCGTTGACCTTGCGCACCTTGCCTACATTGGTGAGGCTCGCCGACTTCCACGTGAATACCGGCAAGGTCATCTAGAATTCCTCCGGCGCGGGGGCAACGGTGGCCGCGCCCGCAGTACCGGCGCGAGGCAGCACGCCCCAGGACCACTGGCTCCACTGGCCATCCAGCAGCGCCGTGCAGGCGTGTTCGCCTGGCAGGCCGGCACTCACCAGCAGACCGGGTTCGACGAGGTCAGAGCCTTCTGTGCTCCACACGCTGAAACTGCCGCCGCCGTCTGCCATGAGTTGCTGGAGCACGCCGGCAAAGCCCTCGGACACCTGGCTGGCCTGTGCCAGCGACACCTGCAGGCCAGCGCGGGCAGCGGGGTCAGGCAGGGCTGCACCTGCGTTCGCCTCGTCGTTCGACGGCGAGCCGAGACCCTGCACACTGGCGTCGAAATCTTCCATATCGAAACCGTCCGCCTCGAGTGCTGACAGCGCCAGCGCCTCGGCCTCCTCGAACCACTGCGTCGCTGCCGCCGCCGTGGCAAACGGATTGGTGCCGGCGGGCAGACTGGCGGCAATGGTCAACGGGAAGTACCGGCCGACACGGTCCACGCTCGGCATCAGAACGCCGGCCCAGGGTTGCGCACCGCAGTGGCCGCTCGACAGCACGAAGCGCCACAGGGGACTCGACAGGTACGTGTTGAGCCAGTGTTCGCCGAGCTGCATCCTGCTGGTTGCGATTACGGACTGCAGCCAGCTGTCCCAGTAGTCGATAAACGTCCGTGGCAGGCGCCGCGAAACGAAATCGCCCAACCCCGGAACCTTGCCGTAAAAGCCTGGCGCGGTTGCCGAGCTCATCGGCTGTCACCCGCTGCGTTGTTTTTCATTCTGGTGCCGTGCATCGTGCTCATCGAAGTCAGAAACGCTCGGGGCAGCGAAACGCTTCGAGCTCTTCCAGCCGGAACGGGTTGAACGCACTGCTCGCACTCAACTCGTACTGCGCGCTGCGGCTGCCAACGCTGAAGGTCACGTTGAAGCGCTCCTGACGGTCTGTAGGCGTCATCCGTGAATCGTCCAGCAGCCGGAACCAGGCCCATGCCCCCTGCTTCGTCATGCCGGACGGGCCGGAGGCGGCAGGCGGCGACATCTGCACACGGACCTGCCGTGCCCCCGCACCCGGCCACTCGAGGCGGCTGGGCACCGCCGGACCGTGATTGTAGGTCACCTGCTGTCCCTCAACTTCCAGCACGAACTGGTCGATGCTGATGTCCATCGTTTGCGGTTTGAGCTCAAACTGCACGCGCGGTGTCTTGCTACCGCCGCGGAAGAAAGTCTCGCGAATGGTGCGCGCACGCTCGAACTGCGCAAGGGACCGACTGGACGCACCGCGCATGTCGCTGCCGGCGCGCCACCGCCACGGCGTGCGCGAGGAGTCGACGTACGGCATGAGATGATCGCGGAAGAAGCGATCCATGATGCCGCCCGGCGAGAAGAACTCGCCAAAGTCACCCAGCTGCACTTCGTTGACCGCATCGCGCTCGAGCGGGTAACGGCCGTCGATTGCACGCTGACAAAAACCGAGCGCATCTGTCCGCCACAGGGCGTTCAGGTGCTGCCTGACGCCCCCGGATGTAATGCTGGTTACCGTATCGGTAACGCCGCTCAGCGCCGCTTCGACAACCGGCGGCTGCCGAACCGCTTCGCGCCGCAGATCGTTGACCAGAGACTTCACCTTGCCGGAGTTTTGCATCATGGCGCTCGCGGCGTCGGGGTCGTTCTTTACCGTGTCCAGGAACCGGTACAGCTCGTCCAGCATGTCCATGACAGACTGGAAGCGGAAGTTACCGGCATCGTCCGGGGACACCTGCTCATGAATGCCCTTGAACTTCGCGTCAACAAATTCCTTGACCCGGTACTGGCGTGCCGACAGTTGCGGCAGCCGCGGCGCTCGCGGCACGGTGCCGAGCGTGTTCGCCAGCTCGTTCTTCGCCGCATCCACCTTTGCTGCCGCTTCATCCGCGCCGCCGCCTTCGTCTTCCGTTTCCACGCGCTGCAGGGACGTTTCCTTCTCGACAGCCTGCAGCACTTTGAGCAACGGTGAAAAGCGCTTGTCCGACACAAGCCGAAGCAGCTCGACCGCCTCGCCAAGGTCGTTGGGCTGCTGGAGCGCGAGATCAGCGAGCAGGTCCTGGTACTGAAGGCCAAAGTCTTCGAGATACAGGTCCAGCACGTCATCAAACAGCTGGTCGCGGGCGTTGGGTTCGTCGGCTGCCGCCAGCATGCTCTGGTCGGCAATTGCGCCGGCCTCGCCGAGAATCCAGCTCTCATCAGCAACACGCTGGCCGAGCCGCTCACTCTCGTTGACGAAGAATTCGTGGTAGCCCTTGTAGGTGTACAGACCGGGGATACCTTCATTGAGCGGATCACCGCTCTTTCTCTGGAACACCAGCGGGGCATCGCGGCCGCCGGCGTCGGCAATCGTGAACGGCGGCACGTCGCTCCCGAAGCGCTGGCGTTTCAGCCGGCCGTACACGCGTTCGGCCAGCGGGATGCGCATCAGTACTCGGCGAGTGTCGTCAATGAGACGCTGGTCAAGGGCCACCGGCAACGGCACCGGCAGCTTCTCCATCTGGGCGTCCAGGTGCTCCCGGAGCCGCTGCCGCTCTTCCGTGCCAACGGAGCGCGGCAAGGTGCTGTCCCAGTCCAGCAGGATCCATGCCTTCACCGTCTCGGCATCGAAATGCTCTGCGTCGTCGACTACCAGTTCGAGGGGCTGAAGGCCTACCTGATGCTCGACGACGCAGAGCATTTCGATGCCGAGACGGTGAAGGCATGGATCCTGCTGGACTGGGAC
>JBCAXP010000389.1:0-4618 GCA_038533995.1 Pseudomonadota bacterium | reverse complement strand
CAGAAGGCCAACCAGCACAACAGACTGCGCCGCAATGAATGCCCCGAACAGCAGGCCGGCATTTAGCGGCTGCACATTCACGAAAACCCAGGCAAACATCACCGCGGTGAGCAGTAGCTTTCCGATTTCCCCAACCCACGCGGCGCGCAGCACCCGACGTGCGTCACCGGATTTGCCGGCAACGAAGAGTCTCGTGGCAAGGAATGCGTTAGGCAGCAAACAAATCATGCCGCCCAGCAGCACCGAGCGCGCGTCGCTGACCCCTAGCCAGCCCCACGCCACCAACGCCAGAAACACGGTTACCCCCAGTTGCAGGCCGATGATCTTGCTGGCTGTGTTCACGGGATATAGTCCGGTAACGGGTTAATGCTGCTCGCAATTCCCTAGACAACAAACGCCACGAACCCTCGTCGGTCGGTGGCGTCTCTTAAGGCCCTGCACCCGGGCAGGGGGTCTCGAAAGCGCCGGTATTATAGTTGGGGTGCTAATGCAGCGCAACAACCCCGAAGGTTATTTTTTTTAGCGATTTTCGCGGCATTTTCGCGGCACCATGGCTGTGTCGCCGAACACGCGGCGAAACGCCTCCATTGTCCCCGGACTGGACTCACTACAGCGGCCCTTCGTGGCCCGACTTTTTTTGGCGGGAGCCTATTTTATGTGACTGAGGATGCCCTCGAGTTCGTCAAGGCTGTTGTAGGGAATCGTGAGCTTTCCCTTGCCGGCGTTGCCATGGGCAATCGCGACCCGGGCGCCCAGCGTTTCGGACAGCTGGTCTTCGAGACGCTGAATGTCCGGATCCCGGCTGGCGGCGGGCTTGGCAGGCTTTGCCGTCAGCATGCGTTTGACCAGCTTCTCCGTCTCGCGGACTGACAGGCCCTTCGCCACCACCTGCCTGGCGGCGTCCTGCTGATCCCGGGACCCCAGCGCCAGCAGCGCCCGCGCATGGCCCATATCCAGCTTGCGCTCCTCCAGTAGCTTTTTCACCGGGGGGTCGAGGTCCAGCAGCCGCACGAGGTTGCTGACCGAGGCCCGCGACCGGCCAACCGCTTCGGCGGCCTGCGCGTGGGTCATGTCGAATTCGTTCATGAGGCGCTGCAGGGCGCCGGCCTCCTCCAGCGGGTTGAGATTCTCGCGCTGGATGTTCTCGATCAGCGCCATGGCCATCGCCGCCGCGTCCGGAATGTCGCGAACAACCGCAGGCACGGTGTCCAGCCCGGCGATCTGCGCGGCACGCCAGCGGCGCTCGCCGGCCACGATTTCGTAGCGCTGGGTGGCGCCAACGCCCACCGGCCGCACGATGATCGGCTGCACCATGCCCTGTGCCCGGATCGAGTCAGCCAGGTCTTCCAGCGTTTCGGTGCGCATGTCCACACGCGGCTGGTACTCGCCGCGCTCCAGCAGATCGACCGCCAGTTGTCTCAGCTGACCGTCTCCGCGATCACTGCTTTTATCCGGCCCGGCATCTGCCTGCGATGGCTGCGCGGGCTCTGCCGGCTTGGTTGCCGGCCTGGCGGATTGCGACAGCAGCGCGTCGAGACCGCGGCCGAGACCTTTGCGTTTGGTTGGCATGTTGAGCCTTACCCGTTTCCCGCCCGGTTTCCCGGGAGTTATGTCAATGAAGCGCCGGCCCGGGTGCTCCGGCCGGCAAGTGTGGCGGGAATTGTAGCAGTCCGCGTGCTCGGATTCGGCGATTTGTGATCGGTTCGATACTGGCGCTTCGCGACGCCCCGTATTCTTTCCTTCTATTAAAAGCCGGCTTGCCGGCGGATGTAACCGCGCGCAAACCCCGGCGGCGCCCTTGTCGCCCCGGGCCTTCGCCGCGTGGCGCGAACTCAAGGCCTGGGTTACCCGATTGGACGCTCTTCGCAGACAGCTGATTATTGTTATATCCGTGCTCGTTGCAGCCTGCAGCGGCGGTGGGGGCGGCGGTGGCGACGCCGGCCCCGGCGCAGACAACGGTAACGGTGGCGACGGCGGCAACGGCGGCCCGCCGGGCAGCGGAACGACGGTAAACACCACACCGCTGGCGGCGGCTGACATCGGCGTGCAAAGCGGCGACAGCCTCACCCTGCCGGTGCTGCTCAATGACAGCGACCCTGACGGCGACCCGCTGGTGATCTCAACAGTGACAGAACCGGCGCACGGCAGCGCCACCACCGTTGGCGATCGCATCGTTTACACCCCCGAAGCGGGTTTCCTCGGCGCAGACACGTTTTCCTACACGATCAACGACGGCCGCGGCGGCACCGCCTCGGCAACCGTGCGAATCAGCGCCGGCCTCAACGCGCCGCGGCTCACCCCGGACACCGCCACCGTAGCGCCCACCGCCAGCGTCACAATCGCGGTGCTCGCCAACGACATAGATTTAAGCGGTGGCTCGCTCCGGCTGATGGGCGTTGACCAGCCCGCCAATGGCAGCGTCAGCATCTCGGAAAACGGCACCACCAGCGACACCAGTGACGACGTTGTCGTCTATACCGCCCCGGCTGGCTTTGCCGGTACGGAGAAGTTTAGCTACAGCGCCGCGAACGACGCAGGTCTGGCGATGAGCGACATCGTCGTGACCGTAACCGACCCGGCCACGATCGCGCCCCCGGTAACCGTGAGCGGCCGCGCCGTGAAGGGGCCGCTGCTTGGCGCCACGGTATCGCTGTATCTCCTTGACGAGCGCGGCCAGCCACAGCAGCCAGCCGTCGCAACCACTGTGACAGATACCGCCGGCCACTGGACCGCGGTCGTGCCCGCGGACCACGGCCCGCTACTTATCGTTACTGACGGTGGTGAGTTCGCCGACGAGGCAAGCTCCAGCCCCGGCGGCCGCATTATCGCCTTTGCGCCCGGCGACACCCTGACCGGCGTTTTGCCTGCAGGTGGGAGCGAAGCGACCGTGTCAGTGTTCTCCGACGCGCTGTACCGCAAGAGTCTGTTTGAGACACAGGGCGAGAACTTCCCCGCGGTGTTTGCCGGCAACCGCGCAGACGCCACGGCCGCCTTCGGCTTCGACCCTGTTGCTACCGTCGCGGCTGATCCTGCAAACCCGGAACCCGGCATGAGCGAAGACGCGTTGCGGTACGCGCTCGCGCTCGGCGGCGCTGCGAACATCATCAACGAGATGGCGGTGGCAGTAGGCCTGGGTACGCCCAACTACGCCATCATCGACGCTTTTATCGACGACTTTGCGGAGTGTGTCCTGAACGGCGAGGGCCTCGACGGACCGTTGCAGGTCAACGTCAACGGCACCGACGTCGACCTGCCGACACAGCTCAACATCAACCTTGCGATCGTGCGGTTTCGCAACAACCTCGCGGACCGCTACGGGACGCTGCTGACGCAGATCGACGAGGACACGTGTTCTCGCCCCGGCTTTCTGCCAGATGCCAAGGCACCGGCGTTCTCGGCTGCACCGGGACCGGTCACCGTCAACGCCCAGAGTGCCGCTGGCACACCCGCCAGCGACCTTGCGATCGATACGCTGCTGAACGCGCCGCAGGCCAGCGACGACCGGGACGGACCGGTGCCGGTCAGCAACGACGCACCAACGCTCTTTCCTCTCGGCACCACGCCGGTAACGTTTGCCGCTACGGACGCCAGCGGCAACCGCGCTGAGCTTGTGGTCGACATCACCGTGGCTGACCTTGCACCGCCGCTCCTGACGGTGCCGGCAGACGTTAGCGTGCCGCAGGTCGGCAGGGTTACTGCCGTCCCCCTCGGTACCGCCTCGGCGACAGACAACGTATCGGCCTCCGGCAGCATTGTCGTGTTCAACGACGCCCCGGCGAGTGGTTTCCCGCCGGGTACCACGACGGTAACGTGGACGGCAATCGACGAAGCCGGCCTGGCGGGCACCGAGATCCAGCTGGTGACGGTGGTCTCGGGTGGCGCCCCGTCCCTGGTAACGCCGCTGCCGGACGTTGCAGGTACCGAGGACGTGTTGTTGAACCTCGACCTTGCCGCCGCCTTCGACATGCCCGGCACCATTCCGCCGATCTACACGATTGCCGGCCTGCCGGCAGGCTCCGGACTGTTGCTGGATGCCAGTACCGGCATTCTTCGCGGCCAGCCGAATGACGCCGACGTACTCGCCGCACCCCTGACGCTCGTGTTTACCGCCGACAACGGCGCCGGCACGGCCAGTGACACGTTTGTGCTATCGGTTACAAACGTCAACGACGCGCCGGTGATTGGCTCCGTACCGCCGACCGCCGCTGCACTCGGCTCTGTTTACAACTACACGCTTACCGCGACTGACGCCGATCCCGGTGACCGGCTGGTAGTGCAGGCACCGACGCTACCTGCGTGGCTGTCGTTCAATGACAACCGCGATGGTACGGCAACGCTGTCTGGCTCTCCTTCAGCCGGCGACGCCGGCGCAAACGCCGTGCTGCTTGAAGTCTCCGACGACGCAGGCGCCGTGACGAGCCAGAGTTTCTCGATCCTGGTTACCGGTACTGCTGACCTCAGCCTCAGCATAGTGGTGGACGACGCGACACCGGCGCCAGGCGATATCGTCACCTTCACGCTAACCGCCGCGAATGCCGGCCCCGACGATGCTGACGGAGTCCTGATCACCGCGTTCGAGGCGACCGGCTACCACCTGCTGTCGGCCAGCGGTGCCTTC
>JBCAXP010000388.1:0-4622 GCA_038533995.1 Pseudomonadota bacterium | reverse complement strand
CAGCAGGCCGCACACGGCAGCCGTGAACAGCGAGATCACGATCGAAGATGCCTGCTTCAGGTGGAGTGACGAGCTGCTGCGTCTTGGCGTGTTGTGGGTTGCTCTACTCGGCGCGGTGGCGGCCAGCCGCGACGATCACCACATCAGCATCGACGTGTTGTCGCGCTTTCTTTCACCCCGCCTGAAGCAGGCATCTTCGATCGTGATCTCGCTGTTCACGGCTGCCGTGTGCGGCCTGCTGGCGTGGTTCTCTCTTGAGTTTCTGCGCGAGTCCATCGAATACGAGGACGTACTGCTTGGCGACCTGCCGGCGTGGTTGTTCCAGCTGATTCTGCCTCTCGGTTTCGGCCTGATCGCCTGGCGCTACATCGTGCTGATGGTGCGTCATACGCTTTCCCTGTTCGCGCCACTGCCAGCGGGAGAGGACAAGTGATACTCGTCGGGGTCTTGCTGATTGTGCTTGCGCTGCTTGGCGCACCGCTGTTCGCGGTGATCGCGGCAAGCACGATCTGGGGGCATTACCGCACCGAACTGCCGATGTCCGGCATTCCGATCGATTTCTTCGGTCTCGCCGAAACGCCGATTCTGCTGGCTATTCCGCTCTTTACCTACGCCGGCTACGTGCTCAGCGAGAGCGAGGCGCCGGCTCGCCTGGTGCGCCTCACACGCGCGTGGATGGGCTGGATGCCCGGCGGGCTTGCGGTGGTGGCGCTTGCAACTTGCGCGTTTTTCACGGCGTTCACGGGCGCTTCCGGCGTTACCATTATCGCGCTCGGCGCGTTGCTGTATCCGGCGCTGGCCCAGGACGGCTACCCGGAGAACTTCAACCTTGGCCTGGTGACGTCGGCCGGCAGCCTGGGCCTGCTGTTTGCACCGTCGCTGCCGCTGATCCTTTACGGCATTGTCGCCAAGACATCGATTGATGACCTCTTCCTTGCTGGCGTATTCCCTGGCCTGCTCATGGTGGTCATGCTGGCCGGTTACAGCATCTGGATCAACCGCGAGAACCGCCGGCAGCTCGCAGACTTCTCGTTTGCCGACGGCCTTGCGACCCTGCGCGAGTCGGCGTGGGAACTGCCGCTGCCCATCGTCGTGCTGGGCGGCATCTACAGTGGCTACTTCGCGGTCTCGGAGGCAGCCGCAGTGACCGCGCTCTACGTCACCATCGTGGAGGTGTTTATCCGCCGGGAGATCTCGCTGCAAAGGCTCGCTGGCGTCATGCGCGAATCGATGGTGCTTGTCGGCGGCATTCTGATCATTCTCGGGGTTTCGCTGGCGTCCACGAATTACATGATTCTGCAGGACGTGCCCCAACAGACTTTCGAGCTGATCGATGGCCTGGTTGACACGCAGGCCGGCTTCCTCGCGCTGCTCATTGTGTTCCTGCTGGTGCTTGGCGCGTTTCTCGACATTTTCTCCGCGCTCATTCTCGTGGTGCCGCTGATTCTGCCCATCGCCACGAGCTTCGGTGTGCACCCGCTGCATCTCGGAATTGTTTTCCTGGCAACGATGCAGCTCGGTTACCTGACACCGCCGGTCGGGCTCAACCTGTTCATCGCGAGCTACCGCTTCGACGCGCCCATCATGACGATCTACAGGGCGACCCTGCCGTTCCTGCTCATACTGCTTGTCAGCGTTATCATCATCGCCTACGTGCCCCAGATGACGTTGGCTCTTATTGACTGATCATAAGGATTCCCATCATGGCGGATTCCAACCCGATTGCACTCATATTCCGGATTATCGGCGGCGGGCTGGACCTGCTGCGCAAGACGCTTCACCTGGTAATCCTGCTGATAGTTTTCCTTTTCGTGGCCGCGGCGTTCGCGCCGACGTCGTCACCCGTGCCCGCCAGCGCCGCATTGCTGGTTGCGCCCAGCGGCACGCTCGTTGACCAGCTCAGCGGCGATCCGGTGTCGCGGGCCCTGGACAGCCTTGGCAACCAGCCGAGCGCCGAAACGCTGGCGCGGGACCTGGTTGATGCCATCGACGCGGCGGCAGACGATGATCGCATCAAGGCGATCGCCCTTGATCTGCGCGGCATGGGCGGCGCCGGTCTCACCAAGCTGCAGCGCGTGGCCGAAGCGCTGGAGCGCTTCAAGGAAACTGAAAAGCCCATCATTGCCTACGGCGACTTTTTCTCCCAGGGACAGTACCTGCTGGCCTCGCACGCTGACGAGCTTTTCATGCATCCGTCCGGCGGCGTGTTCCTGCAGGGCTTCGGGCGCTACCGCACGTTTTATGCCGACGCCATCGACAAGCTGTCGATTGACTGGAACGTGTTTCGCGTGGGCGAATTCAAGTCTTTCGTCGAGCCTTACATTCGCGACGACATGTCGCCCGAAGACCGCAGTTCAAGCCGCCTCTGGCTGGGCCAGCTGTGGAGTGACTATCTCGAGTCGGCATCGACTGCCCGCGAACTCGATGCGGCAGTGCTGCCGGGTTACGCCGAGGGCTTCGACCGCTTGCTGGCCGACAACGGTGGCGATTTCGGCAAGCTCGCGCTGGACAACGGACTGGTTGACGAACTCAGTTTTCGCGACGAAGCGCAGCAGCGACTCATCGACCTCGTGGGGGCCGACGACAAGCAGCGGTTCAATCGCGTGAGAGTTGCGGACTATCTCGCAGACGTACGAATGGGAGAGTCGATGGCGAAGGGCGACGGGCAGGTCGCCGTTATCGTGGCGTCTGGTCAGATACTCGACGGTGAGCAACCACCGGGCACGATCGGCGGTGACACGCTGGCCTCGGTGGTGCGCAAGGCCCGCCTCGATGACGACATCAAGGCCGTCGTGCTGCAGATTGACAGCCCCGGTGGCAGCAAGTTTGCCTCCGAGATCGCGCAGCGTGAACTCAAGCTGCTCAAGGCAGCCGGCAAGCCGCTGGTCGCGTCGATGAGTAGCGTCGCCGCGTCGGGCGGCTACTACATCGCCATGGATGCAGACGAAATCTGGGCAAGGCCGACAACGATTACCGGCTCAATCGGTATCGGTGCGTACTTCCCGACGTTCCAGCGCAGCCTGGACCGGCTGGGTGTGCACGTCGACGGTGTCGGCACAACACCACTGGCCGGGGAATTCCGCCCGGATCGGCCGCTCGGTGAAGAGGCGCGCTCGATTTTACAGACGAACCTCGAGCACGGTTACCAGGAGTTTGTGCAGGCGGTCGCCGACGCGCGCAACATGGCTTTCAACGAAGTCGACGCGATCGCAAGGGGACGCGTGTGGACCGGCGCCGACGCACATCGCCTGGGTCTCGTCGACATGCTCGGCGGCCTCGAAGGCGCCATTGACTCGGCCGCGAGTCGCGCCGGGCTCGGCACCGATTTCGACGTGCGCTACCTGGAGAAGGAGCTGACGCTGAGTGAGTCCTTTGCACTGCGCTTCATCACGCGCGCCGAGAGCGTTGCGGGCTTTGACGGCGACCGGATTCGGAAGGTTTCACCCACGTCCGTCGTATTGGAGCGCCTGAAGCAGGAGCTCGCGCGACTCGCGAGCTTCAACGATCCGGGGCACCAGTACCTGTTTTGCGACAGGTGCCTCGGTTTGCTGTAGGAGCACCATCCTGGCGCGGTCACTGACCAGCAAGCCCCCGGCGCAAACCGGGGGCTTTTTTGTACCTGCTTTACAAAGCGTCAAGCAGCGAGCGGGATGACACTCCGCCTTCGGTCGCGCGGAATGGGCACAGACCCGGAGTGACACTCATCGCGGTTCCTGGCGGCTGGATAAGGGCAGGCGTGCCGTCAAAGCGAGCCAGCGAGAATGTTTGCGTGGGCAGATTGAGCCGGAAGAGCCAGTCGCCTTCGAACAGGCAGCCCGGATCGGTGCACAAAGCTAGCACATTGCCCTGTGGCCGGAAGAATGCCTGCATCGGGGCATTCGACCCGGCGCAATCATAGTTATCCCACGTACCCACCAGCAGCGGCGTGCCGGGCACGGTTGTCAGCTGCAAGCCGTCGCAGAATCCTGAGGGCTCGAAGGACACACATAGTGTCGTGCCGCCGCCAGAATGCGCGGAACCTACAAGCAAAAACATGGAGCCAAGAAAGACAGATAGTTTTTTCATTGTTCTCTCCCGAGAAGTTTTTTTGTGGCGCTGCGCGTTCTTGTTATTTGGCGCAGACGCCTTTCATAGTGCGCTCGGACGTCTGTTATTGGTAGTTGCAATGCACCACCGGTGGTCGTTCAGAGAGACCCGCACCCGTTGCGGATTGCAATGTTCTCCTACGGTGTGTACCAGATCGGAGAGGTATAGGCACGCTCCTGAACCGTTGGGGGGACGTGGCCTGCCCGTCGTACACCGAAGTACCTGGCATCGTATGTCGTCCATCGTGGCGTCGGGATTTCAATGACGCGAACGTAGTAAAACGCGCGTTGTGTCGGCTCAAAATCCGGGTCTTTCCAAAAGGCTTCCAGGAAAGCGTCTCCAATGCTGTTCGAGTACGTGGCTTCATCCAGATTCACGGTGTTGCCAACCGGTGTCCGGCAGCGGCCGTCGTCACCGATTGTACGAGCATCCGATACGGCGATATCAAAGACTCTCTCGTGCATCGCGCCCTCATCGTCCACCCACCCCTTGATCAGCTGGATTCGGTCAAGGTTGGCCGCATCAGGATCGCGAAG
>JBCAXP010000387.1:0-4650 GCA_038533995.1 Pseudomonadota bacterium | reverse complement strand
GTCACGGTCGCCGCGACTGACTGCCCGTCAGGAAGCTGCACGTCTGCATCAACCGCGACTTCGTCGAGCACGTACCCGTAGCCAAAGTCAAGGCTTGCGAGGGCGCCGGGAAAGGGGCCGGCGGGCTCCTCTTCCGGCGGCGGCTCGGTCGTTGCTTCGGGCGGCTCAAAGCCGGTCAGGTCCGCGCGCACTCCCTGCAGCAGTACTTCCCGCACGGTGAGTTTCTTCCACAGCAGTGAAAGCAGGCCGTAGCGCAGGCGCCCGCTATCGACCTCGAAAGTGCCCCCCTGGTAGTGCACCGTGACGTCGTCCAGCTCGGTGCTCCAGGGCGTGATGTGCACACGGCCGATCTCCAGCAGGTCGACGGCCGGGCTGGCGCGCTTCAGCAGCTGGCTTCGCTGGAACCCGGGGTTGAAGAGCACGGCGCACACCACGACGAGCGCCGCGACAATGCCCGCAAGAAGGTAAACAGTCCGTTGTTTCAATCGAGGCATCGCGGCGCGGCGAGAAGGCTTGAGGTGGGGTGGATCGAGTCTGAGGTTCTTTCGACAATGTACCCGGACTTATGTTTCAGGGACAGCCCCGTCCGCTACACTGGGCGCCATGAGCTGGCGCGCAGGAGACCAGGTGTGAGTAACCCTTCACAGCAGTCCACCCCGCAGGACGCCGCCGCCGGTTTTCGGCAGGCGGTAATCGCTGGCCGGTGGAGTGCGGCCTTCAAATACATGGTGCCAGAGGTGAGGAAGTCGCTGGTCGGCGGCCTTTGCATGGAGGCGGCATACGCGGCGGACGGCGAGGGTGGGGACGCCCGGGAACGGCTCGGGCACATCATGCAGAAGCACGGCTTGCGGGGGCAAGGCACCAGGGAGTGGACCGATTCGGAACTGCTAGCCGCACTGCGCGACCTGCTGGCGTGGTTCGAGAACAGCGTGCCTGAGGAAAAGCGGGTGAACTTAGCCCAGTCCATGGCCGACATCGAATACACGAACTACCGTGTCAGCGGCGACTTCGCCTACGCAAAATACGAACTGAAGGGCAAAGTGCGCGAACAGCGCTTCAAATGCCTGGATGGCAAGTGGTACCTGGCTTGAGCTAGTCGGCCAGCGCCGCGTCGATCAGCGCGACGAGCGCTTCTGACTGGGAGCGCGCGCTCCGATAAGCCGCCAGCATCGCCCGCGTGTCCTGCGAGGTGTACACAAAGAAGTTACGGAAGAGCTGGTTGTCGAACAGGCCGGGATCGGTCACCGTCAGCGTCGAGATATCGAAGCTGTGCATCATGAGCGGAATGTACCCGTCGTCGAGAGCCTGGAGGTAATTCGTCTGCAGCAGCTCGATGTCTGCGTGCCGCCGGTTGAGCCTGAGAATGCTCTTCTTGATATCCCTGTTTCTCAGCAGGCGAAAGTCGCCGCTCTCCTGCATCGCGCGAAACGTGAAGTCCGACGGCACGAAGTACTGGTAGTTCGCCGGCGTGTAGATCGCCTGTGCCTGCTCCTGCGGTGGCAGTTTCGCAATGGTGGGCAGCAGTTCCATGTATTGAGCCGTGCGTTCGAGCTTGGCTTCGCTGGCTGCCAGTACGTCGTCGAGGCTGGCCATGTCGGTTACCAGGTCATCGCGGAGATCGGCCATGTACTGCGCCTCGATGTCTGCGTTCTCCAGGTCCTGGAACCAGTTCTCGAACCAAAGGGCGACGTTGATCCCGACAACAATCATCAGGATTTCGAGAAACAGGTTGCCGCTGCGGGCGTTTTCATTCAGGCGAAACATCGATAATCAATTGGATGCCGCCGTGAGGCCAACGGTTTAACGGTAGATTCTGTTGTCAGTGTGTAAAACGCCCATCCAGTATCTGCAAATGCTCGACGGACTCGGAATAATTCAGCGTTCCGCCGTCCCACAGACCCAACGTTCGGTCGTTGATCGTCAGGTCAAGCTCATCGTTTAGCGTTTGAATTGCATCGTGCAGGTTTGGGATGCCGTCCGGCGGCGGCGCCGCCTCGGCGACCACGTTTCCGCGGGGGGATGTGAACTGGAATTGATTCGGCCCAATGCGGCTTACGTCGAAGCCACCCTCGTGCACGAGGCGATGATGGCGCCGGCAAAGCGTTACCAGGTTTTCCAGCGACGTCTCGCCGCCGTCTGCCCAGTGGATAATGTGGTGGCCGTCTACAAAATGCGTGTGGGTGCAGCCGGGAAAGCGGCAACCGCCATCCCGTAGCAGCAACGCCCGGCGCATCGGCGGCGGAATCGTGCGGCTTTTGCGGCCGATGTTGACGGGTTCTCCAGCCTTGTCGATGGCGACAAAGCGCCGACTTGCATCGCAGCCAATGCGTCGCAGCGTTGCCGCTGCAATGTTGGGACCGTGCTCGACGCAGCATTTCCCGGCCTCCGACTCATTAGCCATCACGCCAGCGTCGGCAATGATCACCACCTGGTTCTTGTCACCGCCGCTTACGCTCTGCGCACCCCCAGCGAGAAACGTCTCAGCCATCAACACGAGCGCGTCGGCGCGCCGTTGTGGAATCCCGTCGCCGCCCTTCACCGGATCCTCGGACGTTACCGCGGAAACGTCCTCATCCAGCGATTCAACCGCCGCTTGCAACGCTTTGAGGATGAGCGCCCCGTGCTCCGGCGAGACGCGAGCGGTAATGTTCAGGCTACCGTCTTCCTGCCAGAGTGCATGGCACAGGCGATTGTCCTGCTGCTTTCGTTCGTCGGCGTTTTCCTCGTCGACGCGAATACGCCAGCGGTACCCGCGCACCAGCTTTTCGATGTGCGATGCAGTGCCGTGCAGTGCCACGTTGAGCAGGGAGTCTTCATTCTCGGGAGTTGCAACGCGAGTCATCGCACGAACTTTTGAATAGCTGATGCGACCGGCCGCGAAGCACTCGCGGATCTTCGGCAGCTTCGCGAGCGCCTTGCCGGTTCGCAGTTTCTCCCGCGCCGCGTTCAGGCTGATGCCGCACTTCCAGTTCAGCCAGTGAGCACACGACAGGGCGCCCTGATCACCCCAGCCGCCTAGCTCGTCAAACTCGGCGATCAGCTCCAGCAATCGGCAGTTGGCGGCGTTGAGATGGGCGGCGAGCTGGCCAATCTCCTGGTCGAGTTGCTGGATGCGCGCGAGCTGGGAGGTGGGCTGACCGGCGAGTGCGACTTGCAGGTCGGAGTGAGTACACGGCATGTCGATAGCTCCTTTATCGATGCTGTTTAAACATACAGTAGTATATGAGAATTTACTATTTATTTCAATAAAATAGCATCAGAATTCGGCGTGACGCCGCGGCTAATCCGCACGCTGCAAGGGCCGCGTTTTCGCGCTGCTTGGCATCAGCGTTTTTGCATCGGATGCCCGCATGGTTTATTCATAGGTAAACGCGTCCTCGGGCTGGCGGCTGCATGCCGCAACCCTCATCCCAGGGGCAAAGCGACAGAACAAAAACATAAAGAGCGCAAGCACAATGAAAATCACAAACTCCAAAGTACTTTCATGGCAAGTCACGATAGCCAGCGTTGCCACGTTGTTCGCAGCCACCGCGGCCCACGCCGAGTTGGGTTACGCAGATGCTGTTACCGAGTTCTTCGACAGCGGTGCAGGGCCGATACCCGGACCGTACGGTTCGCCCGGCGGCGTCTCTGGCCCGGTGCCAGTGGATCTCGATGTCATCCTTGGCAGCGACACCACCGGTTACCTGTCACTGCCCACTGGCTCCTTCGTCACCGTCGAGTTTGTTGACGAGGTGATTGAGGACGCGCCCGGCGACGATCTAATCATCGACGAGAGAGGCAGTGGTGCGGAGGACGCCGACATTTTCGTCAGCAGTGATGGCGTGGACTTCACCTTTATCGGCGTCGCTTCGGGCAATACGGCGTCGGAGTTTGATCTCGCTGACATCGGGTATACCGACACGGTGAGGTTCGTGCGCATCGTCGGCCTCGATGCTGGCGGTTCATCGCCAGGCTTTGATCTCGAGCGGGTGCGCGCGCCGCAGTTCGTGTTCAACAGCGAGCTATTTGCCGAAGTGGTGCTGGAGTTTTTCGACTCAGGGGCCGGTCCCATCGATGGCCCTTACGGCGGACCGCCCACCGCAAACCCCGTACCCCTGGACGTTGTGCTGGGTGCCGAGCCTGGCCCGTTGGGCTTTAACGACTACCTGTCGTTGCCGACCGGCAGCTACGTCACCGTAGGCTTTGTCACGGGCACAATGATCGACGGTCCCGGCATTGACGTGTTCGTTAACGAAGCTGTGGGCGCTGGCGAGGACGCCGAGATTGCCGTGAGCGCGGACGGCGTGACTTTCACCACGCTGGGCGTGGCGGGCCCGGGTGGCATCACGTCGTTTGACCTGGCAGACATCGGCTTCACGGAACCTGTGACGGCCATGAGAATCACCGGCCTGGACGCCGGTGGCTCGTCGCCCGGTTTCGACCTTATCGGTGTTGGCGTCTATCCGGGCAGCATCGGTCCGCCGGTGGCGGCGGACACCGACGGAGACGGTGTCTTCGACGATCTGGACAACTGCATTCTCGATGCCAACGCGCTGCAGGTCGACGCCGACGGCGACGGCATTGGCAACGTATGCGATGGCGACATTGCCGGCCCTGGAGGGGCAGGGGACGATGACTGCATGATCAACTTCTTTGATCTCGGTCAGA
>JBCAXP010000386.1:0-4686 GCA_038533995.1 Pseudomonadota bacterium | reverse complement strand
ATGTCGGGCGGCGCGCGACTCGCGCGCTGGGACGGGGTCACGAGCCAGTTGGGCTCCTTCGCAAGGTCGTTGTGAGCGATGCCCGCCCGGTGCATCTGCCGCAGCAGCGCAAAGGCACTCGCGAAGTACTCGCGGCTGCCCGGGCGGGCCAGCTGCATCGGTTGGCCGTCGATCCAGCCCCGGTCCAGGTGTTGGCCGTCCCACGCCAGCAGGGCAGGGGTGCCCGCCTGCCCGTCGAGCAGCGCCAGCGCCCGCGCCTCGCGTGCCGCCAGCCAGCGCGCCACGGGCCGCACCCACCAGCGCACGCCAGCGAGATTGCGCCGGATAAAGCGCTCGCCGGGCCCGTGCCCGTGGAGTTCGACCTGGCCAAACAGGTCGCTCTTGAGGATGCGTGGGGGCTGCATGGGGGCATGGTAACGCGCCGGGCGGCGCTGTGACGCAGGTTCTTTGTGAATCCGGCCCATTTATTGGACAATACCGCCTCCACGTCAGTAGAGGTTTACCGGGAATGTCCACGTCACCAGCAAAATTCGTCCAGATTGCTGCGGCTATTGGCCTTGTTTGCGCCTCCGCGCCGGCTTTGGCGGATGGCGACCCGGCCGCAGGGGCGGCCAAGGGATACACCTGCATCGGCTGCCACGGCGTCACGTCGTATCACAACGTTTATCCGTCGTATCACGTGCCGAAGCTGGTGGGTCAGCATCCCGAGTACATTCTTGCGGCGCTCAAGGCTTACAGCAGCGGTGAGCGTGAGCATCCGACCATGGTGGCGCAGGCGGCCTCCATGACCGAACAGGATATGAAAGACATTGCTGCCTGGATCGCCAGTCTCGCGAGCGAATGAGCTCAATCGAACGGCGCATCGGGAAAACAGCTACCAGGAGTTAGGAAAGATCTCATGACCACTCTGACCAAACGTTACCTTCTGCCGGCACTGCTGCTGGCGCTCATGCCGGCCGCGGGCGCCGTTGCCGGCGACGCCGAAGCCGGCAAGGCCAAAGCCGTTGAGAAAACCTGCAACACCTGCCACGGTGAGAACGGCGTGAGCATTTCCTCGGCGTTTCCAAACCTGGCCGGTCAGTACGCCGATTACCTTGAGAACGCGCTCAAGCAGTACGCGAGCGGCGAGCGCAAGAACGCCGTCATGGCCCAGTTTGCGATGCAGCTGACGCCCGAGGACATGAAAGACCTCGCCGCGTGGTACGCCTCGCAGCCAGGGCTCAAGACGGTGCCGATGGACTAAGCCCGGGTTGCCCGCGCTTGTGGGCCGTGCGGATAATTCTGTGTCACTCAGTCGCACCAGACGGCGCATGGGAGAGGCGAAAGAGCGCAGGACTGGCCGGTGCCAATTCAAGCGAGTTCAACGACGCCGATGCGCTGTGTGGTGCGACCCACAGGGAGCCTCCCTCGATCCCCAGCCCTACGTTAAAGTCGGTTGCCATAGTTGGGCTATGCCTGCCCGCCTTCGCCTTGTCCTGGGGATCGAGAAAGGCTCTGAGGGTTACCGAATTATCCGCACGGCCCACTAGTGCACGACGTCGCTACCCCGGCCGCTGAACACGGCGCCGAAGCGGCGCGTCAGCCGGTTTTCGAACGAAACGGCGCCACCATTCTCCTGTCCGGCGACTGGATCGTCGACAACTTAAGCGCAACCGCGGCCGCTTTCCGCAGGTTGCGCCTGCAGGCCGGTCCCGTGGTGTTTGATCTCTCCGGCGTAACGCGGCTGGACTCGGCGGGTGCCTGGCTGGTGCACCGGAAAATGCGGGCGCACAGGAAGAACGGCGCCGAGGCCAGCGTGCAGGGCGCGTCGCCCGACGCGGCGGCAATTCTACAGCTTGTGGAGGGCAACGGGCCGGGACCCGGCGAGGTTGTCCTGCCGCCCGGCACCGGCCTGTTCGAGGGCATCGGCCGGCAGTCCTTCGGCGCGCTCGACAACTACACGGACTTCCTCGCCTTCATCGGCAGGCTCACCTTTATTTCGCTGCGCATCCTGCTGACGCCGATGCGCATGCGCTGGCGCATCGTCATTGACGAGCTGGTTCAGGCGGGCTTTTACGCGCTGCCGATTGTTGGCCTGCTGGCCTTTCTGCTTGGCGTCGTCATCGCCTACCAGGGCGGCATTCTCCTGCGCCAGTACGGCGGCAGTATTTTCATCGCCGACCTTGTTGGCCTGTCGATGTTGCGCGAACTGGCGCCGCTCATCACTGCAATCATTGTGGCGGGGCGCACGGGCAGTGCGTACACGGCGCAGATCGGCACCATGAAAGTGACCGAAGAGGTCGACGCTCTGCGCACGATGGGCATCACTCCGGTGGAAATGCTGGTGCTGCCGAAACTGTTCGCGCTCGTCATTGCGCTCCCACTGCTGGTCGTGTTCGCCGACATCATGGGCCTGTTCGGCGGCATGGTAATGTCGCGCGCGCTGCTCGAAGTCAGCTTCACGAGCTTTACCGAGCGCCTGCTGCAGGCCATCGCCATCGAGTCGTACATGATCGGCATCGGCAAGGCGCCCGTGTTCGCCATCATCATTGCGTCGGTGGGTTGCTTCCAGGGCCTGAAGGTCACCGGCAGCGCGGAAAGCGTTGGCCGGCGCACGACCGTCTGCGTCGTGCAATGCATCTTCCTGGTGATCGTCGTGGACGCGATCTTCTCGATCATCTTCAGCAGGCTGGGTATTTGATGGTTGTCGGTCGCGAAACCATTGTGCGCGCCCGTGGCATCGTCACGCGCTTTGGCGACACGACGGTGCACGATGGCATTGACGTCGACGTATATCGCGGTGAAGTGCTGGCCATCGTGGGTGGCAGCGGCAGCGGCAAGTCGACGCTCATGCGCGAAATCGTGATGCTGCATCCTCCGACGGAAGGGCGCATCGAGGTGTTTGGCGAGCCGGTCACCGAGATGTCGGAGTTTGACTGCCTGCCGCTGCGCAGGCGCATCGGCGTCATGTTTCAGTACGGTGCGCTGTTCTCCAGCATGACCGTGCTGGAGAACATCGGCTTTCCCTTAAGGGAGCACACTGACCTCGACTCGGACGTTATCGATGAAATCGCGCAGCTCAAGCTCGTACTCGCAGGCCTGGAGCCAAAGGTGGCCGCAAGAATGCCGTCGGAACTCAGCGGCGGCATGCGTAAACGCGTCGCCATGGCGCGCGCGATTGCGCTGGATCCGGAGATGATCTTTCTTGACGAACCAAGCAGCGGACTTGATCCGGTGAGTGCCGATGCACTGGACTCGCTGATACTGAAGTTGAAAGAACTGCTGGGTCTGACTATCGTCATGGTCACCCACGACATGGACTCGCTGTGGCGTGTGTCCGATCGGGTAGTGCTGCTAGGCGACGCCCGCATACTGGGCCAGGGGAGTATGCAGGATCTCAAGGCGAGCGATGACGCTGCCGTGCAACGGTTCTTTGGCGGCCAGCGTGGTCGCGGTGCCGCCCACGACAGCGACGGGGGAGGGCGATGAAATCCAGATCCAGTTACGTGCTGGCGGGCCTGTTCGTGGTGGGTCTTGGCCTTGCGCTGATTGCCGGCGTGTTGTGGCTGACGACCGGTGGTCCGCCGAAGGACTACGACATCTACCGCGTGTACATGACCGAATCCGTGTCGGGCCTGAGCATTGACGCGCCGGTCAAGTACAAGGGCGTCAATCGCGGCAACGTCACCAACATCGGCCTTGATCCCGACAATCCCGAGCGCGTGAAGATCGAACTGGTGGTGCTGAAGGGCACGCCCATTAACGCCGACACCGTCGCGACGCTGGAGGTGCAGGGCCTCACCGGCATCGCGAACATAAACTTGAGCGGTGGCCGCGCAGACTCCGCTCCGCTTCGCGCCGCCGCCGGCGAGGACTACCCGGTGATTCCGAGCCGCCCGTCGTTGCTCGTGCGGCTGGATGACACCATCTCGGAGTTGCTGCGAAACCTGATCGACGCGACCGCTCGCATCAGCGAAGTGCTGGATGAGACGAACCAGGAACAGGTCGCACTGCTGCTCAAAAACACCGCCACGCTCACCGGCTCGCTGAATGAGCGCAGCGAGCAGATTGGCACCATGCTGACGGAGCTTGAAGGCACGCTCGACAACGTCGACGAGGCGAGCCGGGGGTTGCCTGGGCTCGTGCAGCAGTTTCAGTCAACGGCATCGTCGCTGGAAGCGATGGCCACGTCGCTTGCCGACGCCAGCACCAACTTGAACGCGACCGGCGACAGCCTGCGCAATACGGTGGAGGCCAGCGGCCGCGACCTGCGCAAGTTCACCGCAAGCGCACTGCCCGAGGCCGACCTGCTCGTGACCGACCTGCGGCTGGCGGCCGCGAACCTTCGCGCGATGAGCGAAACGCTTCGCCGGGAGCCTGATGCCCTGGTGTTTGGCGCGTCACCGCCACCGCCCGGACCGGGGGAGGAATAGCGTGGTCATAGCGACAAGACCCGTGCAGGCTCAGGTCATCTTGCTGCTGTTCGCTGCGTTGCTGGCTGTGGGCGGCTGCAGCGTGCTGCCGGGCGGAGACGACGAGCCGCCGCCGGCCGTTTTCCTGTTGCAGCCCTCCACGCAGGGTGACGCGATGACGCAGGACAACCCAGGCTGCGCGGTGCTCCAGGTGCGGCCGGTTTCCCCGGCGCCCGGCTTCCTGACCGACCGCATGCTCTACAGCCGCAGCGCAGACCAGGTTGAATTCTTTTCG
>JBCAXP010000385.1:0-4687 GCA_038533995.1 Pseudomonadota bacterium | reverse complement strand
GTTTCCGCTTGGCTATGTGGGTAATGATTGGGCTACCTGTCTGTTTCCTCGGTGCTGTAATGATGATGCCAGCTTTGGGTATTACAGTGAACATCGTCTCGCTGTTTGCTTTCATCATGGTGCTCGGAATTGTGGTGGATGACGCCATCGTCGTCGTGGAAGCTGTGGCGACCAAGATGGAAAAGGGCATGCCGTCGAAGCAGGCCACCATCGAGGCCATGCGCGAAGTGTCCGCGCCGATCGTCGCGACGTCGCTGTCGCTCATTGCAGTGTTTGTGCCGGTTGCCACCATGGGCGGCATCACTGGGCGGCTGTACCAGCAGTTCGCCATCACCATTGCTATCTCGGTGGCCATTTCCTCGGTAAATGCGCTTACCTTGAGCCCGGCGCTTGCCGCGTCGCTGCTCAAGCCGCCGGGTGAAGCCACCAGCACCTTTGACCGTTTCTTCCGGGCCTTCAACCGACGGTTCGAGCAGGCGACCGACCGGTTCATGATTTTCACCGGCTATTTCACCAACAAGCTGCTGCGCGCCGGCACGCTCCTCGCAATAATCATCGTCGGCATCGTGATGCTGTTCCAGGCTGTGCCGGGAGGCTTCGTGCCGGAGGAAGACCAGGGCTACGTGCTGGCTGCCCTGCAGCTGCCCGACGCGGCGTCCCTTGAACGCACGTCCGACGTCATGGTTGACGTGCAGAAAATACTTAGCCAGTACGATGCCATTGAGAGCTATACCGCGGTCAACGGCTTCAGCATGCTAACGAACACGACGCAGTCCAACGCCGGTTTCATCTTCATCCAGCTCAAAGAGTGGGACGAGCGGCCGGAGCTTCGCGATCATGCACGCAACGTGGTGAGGCGCCTGAATCGCGACTTTATGCTGGGCATTACTGAAGGCATGGCGTTTGCCTTTGGCCCGCCGGCCATTCCCGGCCTGGGCACGGGCTCGGGGTTCTCCATGATGCTGCAGGACCTCGGCGGCAACCCGCCGGAGTATCTTGCGGAGCAGGCCGCGAGCTTCATCGCCGCAGCCAACGAGCGTCCCGAGATTGCCAACGTCAGCACCCTTTACCGCGCCAGCGTCCCGCAGGTATTTCTCGACATCGACAAGCCAAAGGCTCTGAAGCTGGGCGTACCGCTTGGCGACATCAACACGTCCATTGGCGCCTTCCTCGGTGGCGCCTATGTGAACGACTTCAACCGCTTCGGACGACTGTACAAGGTCTATGTGCAGGCCGAGCCCGAGTACCGCGACAGCGACGAGAAGCTGCGGTTCTTCTACGTGCGCAACTCGGAGGGGGAGATGGTGCCGTTGTCTACCCTCGCGACAACGTCACGCACGCAGGGCGCCGAGTTTACGAACCGCTTTAACCTGTTCCGCGCGGCCACGCTCACCGGCCAGCCAACTGAAGGCTACAGCTCGGCACAGGCGCTAGCTGCACTCGAGGAAGTGGCTACGGAGGTATTGCCTTCGGACATGGGCTACGCCTGGGCCGACATGTCTTACCAGGAGAAGGCCGCCCAGGGCACCGGCGGCGTCGTGTTCCTCATGGCGCTCGTCTTTGTGTTCCTGATTCTGGCCGCGCAATACGAGAGCTGGTCGCTGCCGCTGTCCGTCATGCTGGGCACACCCATTGCCGTGTTCGGCGCCATCGCCGGGCTGTGGCTGGCACGCCTCATAAGCGAGAGCTACGTCAATAACGTGTTCGCCCAGATTGGCCTTGTCATGCTGATCGGCATGGCGGCGAAAAACGCAATTCTCATTGTGGAGTTTGCCAGCCAGGAAATGCAGAGCGGCAAGGACGCGTTGACAGCGGCGCTGGACGCTGCCAAGTCGCGCTTTCGGCCGATCCTGATGACGGCGTTTTCGTTCATCCTGGGCGTGGTGCCATTGCTGATCGCCAGCGGCGCCGGGGCTGAGGCCCGCAAGGTAATGGGCGTAACGGTGTTCAGCGGCATGCTGGCCTCGACGGTCATTGGCGTACTGATCGTGCCAGCGATGTTTGTGTTTGTTGAACGCTACATCAGCCGGCGCCCGCCGCCGGAGGCGGAGTCCGAGTGATGCATTGGCGGGTAGCCGCGCTTGGCACAGCCGCCTTACTCGCGGGCTGTGCGCTTGGGCCCGACTACGAGCGCCCGGAACTCGACATCCCGGTCGGCTACGTGCAACCCGTTGCCGCCGGCGAGAGCATCGCTAACCTGCAGTGGTGGGAGGTGTTCAAGGATCCCCAGCTCAATGCGCTCATCACGATTGCACTTGAGGAGAACCAGGACCTGCGGATTGCCACCGCCCGCATCGAGGAGTTTCGGGGCCTGCTGGGCATTACCCGCGCCGACCAGTTTCCGCAGGTCGACATTGCGGGTGCGGGAGGACGCAGCGACCCCAGCGAAAACGCGTTCCCTGGCAACATTCCCGGACTTGGCGGCAATATCAACGAAAACTACTCGCTGAGTGCGGACGTCTCGTTTGTGATCGACCTCTTCGGACGGCTGCGGCGTTCGACGGAGGCCGCGCGCGCCCAGCTCCTGGCCATTGAAGAAAACCAGCGGGCCGTAACCATCAGCCTGATTTCCAGCGTTGCCACCGCCTACATGACGCTGCGAGATCTCGACCAGCAACTTGTCATCGCACGCCGCACCGAGGCGACCCGTGCCAGGAGCGTGGAGATCATCCAGGCGCGCTTCGACAAGGGCACGGTCGCGCGCATCGATCTCAACCAGGCCGAGATCCAGCTCAAGATCGCGACGGCCACCGTTGCCTCAGCCGAACGCGCCGTCGCGCAAACGGAGAACCTGCTGGCCGTGCTGATCGGTCGTAAACCAGGCCCAATTGCGCGCGGCGCGGAACTGAAGGCGCAGGTTCTGCCGCCCGCTATTCCCACAGGCCTTCCCTCGGAACTGCTGCAACGCCGGCCGGACGTGCGGGCGGCCGAGGCCGAGCTCGCTGCGCAGACAGCACTCATTGGCGTCGCGGAGGCCATACGCTGGCCGTCGCTGTCGCTCACCGGTTCGCTGGGCCTGGAAAGCCAGGACCTGTCGGACCTTACCGAAGGCGGCTCGGACTTCTGGAGCGTTGGCGTCGGCCTGCTCGCGCCAATCTACAACGCCGGCCGCAATCGTAGCCGCGTAGACGTCGAAACGGCGCGAACGCAGCAGGCGCTGCTGGGCTACGAGGCGTCGGTACTGCGCGCCTTTCGCGAAGTCGAAGACGCGCTGATTGCCATTCGCACCTACCGCGACGAGTTCAAAGCGCGTCAGGAGCAGGTGACTGCGGCTCGCAGTGCGGCGACGCTGTCGCGCGCCCGCTACAACGGCGGCGTTACCAGCTACCTGGAAGTGCTGGAGACTGATCGTTCCCTGTTCAATGCGGAGCTTGTTGAGTCGCAGACGTTGCGGCTGTACTTCAGCTCCATCATCGAACTCTACGCAGCGCTTGGCGGCGGCTGGGTCTACGAAGAAGAAGAGCCCCAGCCCTGATTGCACATATGGCGCGCGAAATCCGGATTACTACATTGGTTGGTACTTCTGGCAGTCTGGTCTTTCGTCCCAATCCGCGCTCCGGACGTCTGCGCCGCCGCTGTACTCCTCGATCGTGAAACACTGCTGATTGTCGACTGGGGCCAGCCTGTAGCCGTGCGTCTCACATTGCACGTCACCATGATCACACCTGGCACACTCTTCCGGCGTGCCGAGGCACCGTACACATGAGGAAAAATCCGGTATCTGGTCAGCGCTGCTCTCATCGGTGTACTTCCATCGCCAGTCGAACCGGCGAGGCAGCTTCTCGCACCGCTCCAGGCGATCAAAAACGCTGCGGTGAATTTTTGCCTTGCCGCCGTTGTAGCTGTTTCCTGCTTCCGTATAGTAGACCGACAGTCGACGGTTCAGGTTTCTATAAATGAGGTAACCGAGCACTGAGGTATCCGTCGTGTTGGACCTCCCAAGCGGGTTGGCGTAGACCCTCGTCCCATCATGCAAAAGACCGTGGGGTTCAAGCTGCCTTATCATCCAGTTCAGGGAGACGCCCCAAAGCTCGGTGTTGGAGTACCCGCCACCAACGTCAGAATGTGAACCTGAAAACCAGACTTCCTCAACGTCCTCTGACCTCATCTTTGGCGATGACACGCAATCTTGGAGCAGCCTGTCAGCAGTCAGCAATACAGGCGTAAACAGGGTTGCCCGGTTGTCATCGATCGAAAGCGCATGCGCCGCATGTTCCACGTTGCACAACTGATCGAGGTAGCGATCTTCCAACTCGTCGGTATCTTCTTTCGCATTTGGCCACCCGAGGGCCGCAACGGTATCCCACAGACCAAGAAGTTTGATAGACACTTGCTCTGGCAGCCGTGAAAACCCAGGCACCCTATCAACAGCCGCCCTACGGGCTGACGCTCCCGTCTGGCTTTTGAATGCTTTGAAAACACGCTTGAGAATTATTGCCTGCTCTTCGTTGTCGATTCCTGGGGCACGAACAGGCAGATTGGCGGCCTCCAGAAACCCTGCAAAGATCCGTGCAGCGTACGCACCCCGACTGAACCCAAAGACATAAATCTCATCACACTTCTTCGCACAGCTTTCCGGCGAATACACTTCCGATAGAAAGGCGTAGGCCTCGAGCACGTCCTCATCAATGCCGGCTCCCGTGATCGCACCCCACAGCGGTGCCACTCCGCCGGTGCCAACACCCTT
>JBCAXP010000384.1:0-4710 GCA_038533995.1 Pseudomonadota bacterium | reverse complement strand
TCCACGATATACAGAGGGGCTGCCAGCGAACCGGCGCGGAGCTTGAGCGCCAGCTCTTTCGCTTCGAGGCTCGTCAGGCCGGTGATCTGGAAGCGGTTGGACAGCGTGTCGCGAATGGTCGCCACGTTGATAACCGTCTCCTCGCGGTACCGTCGGCGCGTTTCCTCGCCGTTCACCATCACCGTTTCCTGCTTGTCCTCAATAAACACCACCGCCATCGGATTGCCGACGTTGTCCTTCGTGACGTCGAGCATGCGCTTGGCACCCTCGGCATTCAGGTCGATGAATACTGCCGGCTGGCCTTCTGAAAAACCTGCGGTCGCATTAGTGAGTTGCTCGCCGCGGACGATGATGTCCCGCTTAAGCAGCACGGGCTGGCCGTTGCGATCGGAATAGAGCGCGGTGCCAATCGGCGCCCGCCCGGTGCGCGACGCGGCTCCAGGATCGCCGTTGACGTCGGCGAGGCGAAACTCCAGCGTGGCGGTGGCGCCGAGCACCTCGCGGGCGGCGCGCGGGTCCTGAACGCCCGGCAGCTGCACCACGATGCGGTCGATACCCTGCTGCTGAACGAGCGGTTCGGCGACGCCAAGCTGGTTTACGCGGTCACGCAGCGTTGACGTGTTCTGTTGAATGGCCAGGCTGCGGCGTTCGCGAATCTGGTTCTCGGTAAACCGGGCCACCACGGCTGTGGTGCCATCGATTTCCGTTGTGGTCAGGTCGAAATCCTGCGTGTCGCCGCGAATCGCGTCGATGGCCTGGTCAGCCTTTGCCGCACTCTGCAACGGGATGATGATGCGGTCACCCGTGCGGCGCGGATTGCGCCAGCGAATATTTTCCTCGCGCAGGATGGAGGTAAAGGACTCGAGCGCCTGGTCCAGCGACTGCGTAAGCCCCGTCTCCAGGTCTACCTCGTAGAGAAAGTGCACGCCGCCGCGCAGGTCGAGCCCAAGGCTGACCGGCCGCATGCCGAGGTTGCGCATCCACTCCGGCGTTAGCGGTGCACGAGTCAAAGCCACGACATACTGGCGCGGGTTCAGCACCGGCGACTCCGGGTTGATCAGCAGTTCGCGCGCCCGGAGCTGCACCCCGTTATCATCATCGTCCTTGGCGAAACGCAGGTACTGGCGCCCGTCCTCTTCGTAGGCGGCAGTCACCTCGATGCCGGCGTCACTCAGCGCTTCAACCGCGTCAAGGCGCACCTGCTCGGCTACCGGTTGGTTGTCGTCGCGGCTGATCTGCAGCGCGGGGACCTCGCCAAAAATATTGGGCAATGCTAGGAAAACGCCGAGCAGCAGCGTCGCCAGCACGGCGACGTTCACCCAGCCTGGGTATCGGTTCATGCGGGAAAAAGCCTTGTTGGATTCTGTTTAGGAGTCGCCGGCGATCTTGACGGTGCCCTTGGGCATCACGGCGCCGACCATGTGACGCTGGATCTGCACCTGCACGCCGCTGGATATTTCGACGGTGAGAATTTGCTCGCCAACTTCGGTGACGCGCCCGAGCAGACCGCCGTTGGTCACCACCTCGTCGCCCTCGGCAAGCCCCGCGACGAGCGCCTGGTGCTCTTTGGCCCGCTTGGACTGCGGACGGATCACGAGGAAGTAAAAAACACCGAAAATCAGTATCATCAGCAGCAGGTTGGGCACCAGGCCGCCCTGCGCCGGCGCGCCTTCGGCCTGCGCCATAGCGCTGTTAATAAGAAAGTCCATTGACGGTCCTCGACGGGGAATGACGGTAAAAAGGCGCGCTATTATGCCACAGTCGGCGCCGATATCCCGCGCGATTCGTAAAAGCCGCGCCGAAACTCCGCAAGGCTGCCCTGCTCGATGGCGGCCCGCATTCCGGCCATGAGCTGGTGGTAGTAGAACAGGTTGTGGATCGTGGCCAGCCGCGGACCCAGCATCTCGTTGCACTTGTCCAGGTGCTTCAGGTACGCGCGACTGTAGTGCTGACAGGTGTAGCAGCCGCAAGTTTCGTCAATCGGCCGGGTATCGGTAGCGTAGCGGGCATTTCTGATCTTCAGCGTGCCGGTGCTCGTGAAGTAGTAGCCGTTCCGGGCGTGGCGGGTCGGCATAACGCAGTCGAACATGTCAACGCCGCGCCACACCGCCTCCACGAGGTCCTCCGGCGTGCCCACCCCCATCAGGTAGCGCGGCGCGTTTGACGGCAGGATTGGCACCGTGTGGTCCAGCACGCGCAGCCGGTCTTCCGCCGGCTCCCCCACGGACAGCCCGCCAATCGCGTAGCCGGGAAAGCCGATGTCCAACAGGGCGCGCGCCGAGCGCTCGCGCAGGCTCTCGTACATGCCGCCCTGAACGATACCGAACAAGGCCGACGGCGCCTCGCCATGGGCAACTTTGCAGCGCTCGGCCCAGCGCAGCGACAGCTCCATCGACACCCGTGCTTCACTTTCGCCGCAGGGGTACGGCGTGCATTCATCGAACTGCATCACGATGTCGGAGCCCAGTTCGTGCTGCACCTCAACGGACCGCTCGGGCGTGAGGAACACCTTGTCGCCATTAACCGGCGAGCGAAAGGTCACGCCCTTCTCCGTGATCTTTCGCATGTCCGCGAGACTGAAAACCTGGTAGCCGCCGGAGTCGGTCAGAATCGGCCGCTCCCAGTGCATCATGCCGTGCAGCCCGCCAAGGGACTGCACGATATCGGTACCCGGGCGCAGCATCAGGTGGAAGGTATTGCCGAGGATGATCTGGCTGCCCACCTCAAGCAGTTCCTCAGGCGTGACTCCCTTGACCGTGCCGTAGGTTCCCACCGGCATGAACACTGGCGTCTCCACCACGCCGCGGTCAAAGGTCAGACGGCCGCGCCGTGCGCCGCCGTCGGTGGCCAGCAGCTCAAACTGCATGGCGTGCATCCGGCGACGGGGTGACGAACATGGCGTCGCCGTAACTGAAAAACCGGTAGCCGGCCGACACCGCGTGACGATACGCCGCCAACACGTGATCGGTTCCGGCGAAGGCACACACGAGCATGAGCAAGGTGGACTCCGGCAGGTGGAAGTTTGTGATCATCGCGTCGACGACCTGGAAGCGGCGGCCGGGGTAGATGAAGAGGTCCGTCTCGCCTTCGAAGGACTGCAGCGTGCCGCTGGCCGCGGCACTCTCCAGCGTCCGCACGGCCGTGGTGCCCACGGCAATGACGCGCCCGCCCTTCTCCTTTGCACGCTCCACCGCGGCTACCACGCTGTCCGACAGGCGGGCGTACTCGCTGTGCATGCGATGCTCGCGCACGTCATCGACGCGCACGGGAGCGAAGGTGCCGCTGCCGACGTGCAGCGTCAGATAAGCCGACTGCACACCCTTGCCGGCAATCTGATTGAGCAGCGTCTCGTCGAAATGCAGCCCGGCCGTCGGCGCGGCGACGGCGCCAGGTTCCCGGGCGTACACGGTCTGGTAACGCTCGGCGTCATCCGCATCACCAGTGCGGCTGATGTACGGCGGCAACGGAACGTCACCCAGGGTCTCCACCGCGTCGGCTGCGTTACCGGGAAAATCGAGTTCGAACAGCTCGCCCTGCCGGCCGGCGACCGTCACCACCGTGCCGTCAGCCAGGTGCAACGTCGAGCCGGGCGCCGGCGTGCGGCTTGCACGCACCCGCGCCAGCACCCGAGTTGGGCTTTGCAGGCGCTCAATCAGAATCTCCGCCTTGCCGCCGGTCGCCTTGCGGGCCGCCAGGCGTGCCGTAATCACCCGGGTGTCGTTAAAGACCAGCAGGTCGTCGGCCTTAAGCGCGTTGACGATATCCGGAATCTGCCGGTCGCCGATGGCACCGCTCGCGCCATCGAGCACGAGCAGCCGACCACCACTGCGCGCCGTGGGTGGCCGCTGGGCGATCTGCTCTTCGGGGAGCTCGAAAGTAAAGTCGCTTCTGCGCATGGGGCGCAGATGGTACCACCGTTGAATCTGTGGCGACGGAGCTGACAAAGGGGCCGGCGAAGGGGGAATGTCGGCGCTGGGAGCCTCAGTCGGTTTCGTACTGCCAGGACCACTGCGACTGGCCGGGCAGCGAAGGTATTGGAGCCGTGAGCGTCTGCTCCTGGCCGTGACGCAGAATGTCGATGTTGACGTCCGTGCCCATGGCACCGCGAACCAGGCGAAGAGCGTCGGCGGAGCTCGCGGGCACCTCTCCGTCGATGCGGAGAATAACGTCACCGTCTTCCAGGCCGATGCCACAGCTTTCCGGCACGTGCACGACCAGCAACCCCTCCGTGGTGCCAAAGTAAGCACCCAGTGACGGGCTGATGGTGGCAAGTTCAAGGCCCTGGAAACCAAGATGCGGCATGAGCTTCAGGCTTTGCACCAGGCTGCCGTCACGCAGGCTCTCCAGCAAGCCGCTGATGCCCGCGGTGAACGCCTCCTCGAAGCGAGCGGCAATGACGGTAACCTCGTTAACGGTGCCGTCGCGCAGGAATCGCGCGGCCACCGGGTCACCCGGTTCCAGCTCGCTCATGATCTCCAGCACCACCGCCTCGGCGGGCCGGCGCGAGCCGTCATCAAGCGGCTGTCCGTTGAGTGCGATGATGATGTCGCCGGCGCGAATGCCAGCCTTGTCGGCCGGGCCATTCGGCGATACGCCAACGATGCGAACGCCGACAATGCCGTCGTCGGCAACGTCATCAGGGTACTGACGGACAGCCGCTTGATGACGGCTCGCGCCGGCCCGCCGAGGCGGTGGTGCTGGAGATCATGA
>JBCAXP010000383.1:0-4735 GCA_038533995.1 Pseudomonadota bacterium | reverse complement strand
ATACCCTCTGCCAACTGTCCGTAATCGCTTTCGACCTGCTCCCAGGGTCCTTCGCCGGCAATCACCTCCACCTCGTCGGTTGGGGCAGCGGTGATTTCATGCATGAACAGCTCGCGTCCGGCGCGGGGGTACACGAGGCGAACGCCGCGGGCGGCAAACTTGCGCTCGGCTTCTGCCGACACCATGCCCTGTCCGTGCGTCGTTGCCGCCCATGGCCCCCAGTTGATGGCGCAAACTTTCACCGCATCGCCGTAGCGCTGCTGCAGCGCCCAGGCGGCGCGGTTCACCACTTCGTTGGCGGCAGCGTAGTCAGTCTGACCGGAATTGCCGTAGCGGCCGGCGACCGACGTGAAAAGCACAACGAAGCGCAGGTTGTCCGGGCGAAGATGACGCGCCAGGAGAAACGCGCTGTCGGCCTTGATGTCGAAGACGCGGAACCAGCTGTCGTCGGTCTTGTCCACGAGCAGCTTGTCTTCGATGATGCCGGCACCGTGCACCACGCCGTCGAGCCGGCCGTAATCGCTGTAGATGCCGGCGAACAACTCGGCGGTGGCGTCAGCGTCGGCCATGTCGCAAACGCGATAGTCGATGCGAGCACCTGCCGCTTTGAGGTCGGCAAGATTGGCAAGCATCTCGCGTTCGTTGCGCAGTCGGCTGACCTTGCGCTGAATTTCGATGGGCCGTACTTCGTCGCCGGCTTCGCGCGCGCTGCGAATGAAGTGTGCCTTGAGTTCCGCGTCGCTCTCCAGGGCGCGCGTGGCGTCGTCTTCGGGCTGCGGCTCGGGAGTACGACCGGTGACCACCAGCGTCGCACCCGTTGCGGCCAGGTCGCGCAGGAGTTCCGCCGTGATGCCGCGGGCGCCGCCGCTCGCCAGTACCACCCAGCTTGCGTCCGGCGTGCGCTCGGCGCTTTCGCCAGGCTGGTACGCGCGCTCGACGGTGCGGAATACGTACCGGCGCCCCTCGCGATAGCCCACCTCGATGCGACCGCCTGGCAGCTTAAGCTCCGCGAGCAGGTGAGCGGCGTTGGCGTCGGCCGGCTGCGAGGGGTCGAGGTCCACCGCCCTGATGCGGCCGGTCTGCCATTCCTCGTTGACGCATTTGAGCAAGCCGGAAGCGCCACCGCTGTTCGTCAGGCCACCGAGGGTCTGGTTGCGGCCCATCAGGCCGCCCAGGCCGCTGGCTGCCAGGATGGTGGCGTTCTCTCCGGCGAGGTCGTCGGCGCCTGCACGAAGAAGCCGGAACAGGCTCTTTTCGGCATAGCGCGCCTGGTCACGCCACTGGTCGAGCGGCGCGGAGGGAGCAAGTGGCGCAAGATCTACCGGCGCCAGGTGTAGTACGCCTCGCAGACCACCGTCGGTGCGCCGGGCGGTTTCCAGTCGGCGGTTCAGAGCGGCGTCGTTGCCGACGTCGGTCGCGTCGATGAGTATCGGGACGACGCCCGGCTCACGCTCCATCAGGCCCTTGAGATGAAGCGCAATGCCATGACTGTCCCTGGTGATCAGCCAGGCGCCTGCGCCAAGCGCTTCGGTGGCGATGCCGTCGATGCTCTCGGCCTGGGGCCGGATGACAAAGCGCGGCAGCGGACCTGAGTCAGCTTCCAGCGTTACTTGCGGCGCCTGCTCGGTAGCGGGGTCAGGCGGCAGGGCAGGGGCTGGAGCTGCCGGGGCCGGCGTGACGTCGTTTGTCGATTGCGCAAAGCGAGTCGCGAGCGTGCGAGCAGGCCGGGCGCCGGCGTCTGCCGCGCTCGCCTGTGCGCCGGCTGCGGCTGCCGGCGAGCCAACGCCGAGGGCCTGCGCCACGATACGTTCGTTGCCGGTCACGAAGGCGCGCATCGTGGCCTGGTAGTCCAGCAGCGCTGCCGTGCGGCGGTCCTGCGCGGCCGGCGCTTCTGCTGGCAATGGTGCCTGTGCGGGTTGTGCAGGCGGTACTGCGGCCTGTGCCTGGTTTGCGGCTGGTGCCGCGGCTTCCTCAGGCAGTTGCGGAACCGTTTCTGCAGCAGGCTCTGTGGCGGCGCTGGCCGGGTTGCTGGCCTTGGCCTGCTCCAGCGTCAGCGGTGCGAGCGGCGGATCGGTGATGCGGCGAGCGCCCGCACCGGTCAGCATCCACGTGTGGCTGGGCAGGGTGACCTGGCGACTTTCGTCCGCCAGCTTGTCGAGATCAATCAGGCGGCAGTCGCGCCCTTCGAACAGCGGCGCCAGGCGCAGCGGCACGTGCTCGGCGAGCAGTGCACCGGCGCCGCACAGCAGGCCGCGCAAGCCGCCGACGTGATCGTCGATGCGCGCAACGCAGTGCGGCCGGTCGCCAAGAATCTGGTCCACCATGCTGCTTTGAACGTTCTTCGGACCGAGCCCCACGAAGACCCGTGCGCCGGCGGCGTACATGGCTTCGATCTCCGCAACGAATTCCACCGGTCGCGCCAAATGCTCCGACAGCGTTTGCTTGAGCACGGCGACGTCGTCGGAGTGGGGCGCGGCCGTCGTGTTGCTGTACACCGGGAACGCGGGCGTTTGAAACTCAGTGTCGAGCAGCTTGTCGGCGAGCAGCGCCTGCGCTGGCGCCACGAAACTCGAATGGAATGCGGCCCCAACCGGCAAGGCCATCGCGTCGATGTCGTTGTCCTGCAGCATCTGCACTGCAGAGGCGATGGATTCACGCGAGCCGGACAGAATGCTCTGCTGGGGCGAGTTGTGGTTGGCCACCAGCAGGTCGTCAAAGCGTGCCGCTACTGCTTCGACCTGGTCGCGCGGCGCGCGCGCGGCGGCCATGATGCCCATGTCCTTGCCTTCGCAGGCCTGCACAATGTAGCGGCCCCGTGCGGACGACAGTTCAAGCAGCGTGGGCAGGTCGTACGCGCCCGCTGCGTACAACGCGGCGTACTCCCCGTAACTGTGCCCCGCCGCCATATCGGGTGACAGGCCCATCTGCTGCATTACTGCCCACAGGCCGGCTTCCACAACGCCGATGGCGGGCTGTGCGATGTCGGTGCGGGTGAGGGCGTCGGCTGCCTGCTGCTGCGCCTGGTCGTTGTACAGTCCGCCCGGAAAGATAAGCCGGCTCATGCGCATGCCGGCGCCAGCGGTTTCTTCCACCGGGTCGCGCAGTACAGCGTCCGCCGTTTCCACGACGTGCCGGAATGCCGGGAACAGCAGCGCAAGCTCGCGCATCATGTTCGGGTACTGCGATCCCTGGCCGGCAAACACGACAGCAACCTTGCCGTCGCCGCCCAGCGGTTCGCTCGAGAAGAACGCCTGCGGTGGCAGCGGCTCGGCGTCCGGGTTCTGCAGGTGGGCGACGAGCAGGCTCAGCCGGTTCGACAACGGGTCCTGTGGCCGCACCACGATGGCTGCGGTCTCGCCCGACTCAGGCAACGCATGCGCCAGCGAAAAGCTAAGGTCCCGCAGGCAGGGGTGCGCGCCGCGGTCGAGCTGGTGCTGCACGGAGTGAATGCGTTCGATCAGTTGCGCCCTGTCAGGGGCGCGCCACACGAGAAGCTCCGACTGCCACGTGTCCATTACCGCCGGTCGGGAACCGGCCACGAACTCACCCTGGTACTCCTCCATGGTGACGTGGAAATTGGTGCCACCAAAGCCAAAGGCGCTCACGCCTGCACGGCGCGGGTGCTCGGTGCTGGCAGGCCAGGGCATTGCGTCTGACACCAGGTATAGCGGGCTGTCGGAGCTTGCGATGCTCGGGCTCGGGTTGGTTACGTTAGCGTGCGGCGGCAGCACTTTGTGATAGAGCGCAAGGCAAGTCTTCACCAGGCCTGCGATGCCGGCGGTGGCTTTCGTGTGCCCGATGAGCGTTTTCACCGAGCCGATAGCGGTCTGGCTGCTGGCAGCGCCGCTGGCCTTGAGCAGGCGGGTTACCGTCTGCAGCTCGGCCGTATCGCCGGCGACTGTGCCGGTGCCGTGCGCTTCGAGAAGCCCCACGGTGGCGGGCGAGTAGCCGGCCTGCCCGTAGCTGCGCTGCAGAGCGCGAATCTGGCCGGCGGGATGCGGCGCCGTCATGCTGCGCGCGCGGCCATCGCTGGAGCCGCCGGCACCCTTGATCACGGCGTACACGCGGTCGCCGTCGCGTTCGGCGTCGGCCAGCCGCTTCAGCATCACCATGGCGATGCCTTCGGAAATAACGATGCCATCGGCACTCGTGTCGAAGGTGCTGCAGCGCCCACGGGGCGACAGCGCCTGGGTCTTGCTGAAGCACAGGTAACCGAAGGGGCCCTGCACGGTGTCGATGCCGCCCGCGATTACCATGTCGCTGCGGCCGGTCTCGAGTTCGCCGACCGCCTGGTACACGGCGGTGAGCGACGACGCGCAGGCAGAATCAACCGCGTAGTTCACGCCGCCAAAGTCCAGGCGGTTGGCGGCACGGCCGGCGGCCACGTTCAGCAGGATGCCGGCGAAGCTGTCTTCCGTCCACGCCGGCAGGCGTTCTGACAGTGACTCGTCGAGCTCGCCGGCAAAGCGCGCGGTCTCCGAGCGCAAGGCGTACTGGGCGCCAACGTCACCTATGCCACCACTGGCGCCCACGATAATGGACGCGCGTTCCCGGTCGAAGTCGCGCAGGCCGTAGCCGGCGTCGTCCAGCGTGCGCCGGATCACTTCGAGCGACATGAGCTGCAGCGGATCGACGGAACGCACCGCGTTCGGCGGCATGCCGAATTTCATGGGATCGAAGGGCAGGGCGTCCAGGAAGCCGCCCCAGCGCGAGTAAATCTTGTCCGCGGCCTCGC
>JBCAXP010000382.1:0-4751 GCA_038533995.1 Pseudomonadota bacterium | reverse complement strand
CCTGCCGTGGCCACCGGTAGCGGCGGCGCCGTCCGGGGGCCAGGTGCCCGCGCGGTTCCTCTCTGGCGATCTCACGCCCATCATCCAGGTCAGCGACCCGGTGACAATCCCGACGCAGTGCGGCTCCGAGCCGCCCCAGTGCGACCAGGATGGCAACGGCGCCTGCCTCGGGCTTGCAGGCCAGGTGCCCGCGGTGACTATCGGCGACTGCAACGAGTTCTGCGGCATCGTGGAATCAGCCGTCGCCAACGCTCTGGGCTTCGTCGTGTATCGCCAGCGCAGCGCCGATCCTGCCGACCCGTCGCAGTACACCGACTTCGTGCAGAACAGCCCGCTGATCGATCGCATTCATTGCGTGAGCGACTACTTTGGCCTCGACACGAGCGTGTCGGGCGAAGGCGCGCTGCTCGACCCGTTCCTGTTCATGGGTGACTTTAACGGCACCGACCCGGCCTGGAACGGCGACCACATTTTCTACGTTGACCGCCAGCCGTTCGCGATGGGCGACTGGTATCGCTACCAGCTCGTCTACTTCGATGCGGACGGCGAAATTATTTCCCAGAAGAACACCGCCTGGATCGAGGCTGCGTTATGAAATTCAATACCAACAACTCTCGCCGCGCGCTCGCGCTGGCCGCCTTGCTCTGCTTCGGGCAAAGCGCTACGGCCGCGAGCCTTTTCGACGGCAACACCGCAGACGTCTTCGTGTATGACGCCGCCACCGGCCTCGCCACCGCAAGCTTCGCAGTGAGCAACGGCAAGTGGACCGAGCAGGCGCTGCGCCAGTCGGCAACGTCCGCCAACATCGTCTACAACGACGGCAGCTCCACGACGCTGATTGGCACGCTCGATACCGCCTCACAGATGGTGCTTGTCAACGCCGTGGGCGGCAGCCTGCAGGATGGCACCACCGGCATTGACCCGCGCCTGCCGCAGGTGTCGCTCACCGGCCTTGGCAGCGCGCTGTCCGACGCGTCCGACGACGGCGTTCCAGGCATTTCGGTAACCCCGCCGAGCGGTTCTTTCGACGCGACCTTTCGCATCACGATGACCGGCGTGCCGGCACGTGCCAACAGCACCGACCCGGTCGTTATTCACTATGACATTGACGGCATCGGCGCTTTCAGCGACAACTCCGGTGAAGGCGGCGAGCGCGCGGTTTTCAGCACGCCGATCGTGGACGACGGCGTTTACGAGATCGACATCTGGGCCGAGCAGGGCGGCAAGCTGTCTGCCGTGGAAACGGTCACCTACGAGCTGGTCGCCGCCGACGGCCGCGACCGCGACGTGGATGGCGACGGCGTTCCCGACATCGTCGAGGCGTATCTTGGAATGGATCCGCTGGAAGCAGACTTTCTGCTCGACAGCGACGGCGACGGCTGGACCGACTTCGAAGAACTCGTGCGCGGCACCAACCCGGACGACGCCGGCGTGGAACCCGTCGACACCGATGGCGACGGCTGGTCTGACTTTGACGAGGGCCTGCGCGGCACGGACCCCGCACTCGACACCGTGCCGCTGGACATCACCGACAAGCCCGCGGCTCGGCGGCTGCGCGAAGTGGAGCTGCGAATCGACGGCGCGCTGTGGTTTGACACGGCGCGCAGTTCGCCTGCGCTGCAGATGAACGAATTCACGGCATACGACATCTCTTGGGGCAAGCTGTACGACCAGCAGGACCTGTACACCAATGCCGAGCTGGCTTTGCTCGACCCGCCGGTGAACAACCCGAGCCTGCTGCCAGAGCGCTTCCGTAAGTCGCTCGTCGATGGCGACCTCCTGACGGGGCAATTGCCCTCCGGCCTGCGCCTGCCGGCCAGCGAGCCCATCGTGCTGCGTGCCCGCCGCATCGATGGTGAGCTGGTGGAGAAGGCGTGGATCGACAGCATCGCCGACGCCGGCCCCGCCAACGTGGCCGACTGGGCCGCTGCCAACGGCCGCAACTGGAATGACATTGGCGAGTGGCTGACGCTTTACACCGACTACCTGGCTGACACGCTCGTGCGCGACGTCACCGTGGACATGGACCCGGCCACCGGCTTGGGGCTTGCACTGGTGGAAGGCGCGATTGCCTGGCAGGACGCGACCCCGGAGAGCAGCCTGGTTCTGCTCGGTAACCCGGACGGGCCGCAGCCTGCCGCCGCGGTCGACGCGCTGCGCCGGTTGTTGGGCGAAGCGAAGCGCGGTTTCAACGACCTGCACGGCGACCTGCTCGCGCTTACCGCACCTGGCCTGGAGCTTGCACCCTTTGCGGCTGACGTCGCCGTGTTCTACTCCGGCGCCCAGAACAACCCGGAACCAACAACCACCCGGTCAACGGCCATGCTGGTACAGGGGCCGACCCCGGATGCCGGCTACCGCTACCTGACGCAGCTCTTGAGCTACCTGTCGCTGGCGGAAATCGATGCGCTGCCACCGTTTTCGCGGCCGCTGCTGATGTCGGCAAACGCTGACTTCGACGGCGACAACGTCACCAACGCCGCAGAGCTGGAAACCGCCGCCCAGGCCACGATGCCCACGCTAATCGACAGCGATGAAGACGGGGTGCGTGACGACTACGACCCGTGCGGCTGGGACGCGCTCAACGTGTGCCTGTCCGAGCCCCTGCAAACGCAGGACAGCGACGGCGACGGCGTGGCCGACGCCATCGACAACTGCCTGTTTACGCCAAACAGCGCGCAGACCGACGTCAACGGCGACGGCATCGGCGAGCTCTGCGCCGGCTTTGCGAACATTCTCACGCCCACCACGAACCTGAACCTGCTGCCCGGCGGCTCAGCGAACTTTTCGTCGGTGGTAACCGAGCTCGGCAACGGACTAAACCTTGCCTATCACTGGGATTTCGACGGAGGCGCGGCAGATGCCTTCGTGCCGAACCCGGGCAACGTGCAGTTCGACGTTCCCGGCACGTACCAGGTGGTGTTCACCGTGGACAATCTCGACAGCCCGGGCTCCTCGTTTTCGGAGCCGCGCACGATTACCGTGCTCGACGTGCCCGTCGACACGGACGGCGACGGCGTCACCGACAACCTCGACGGCTTCCCGGATGACCCGACGAACAGCGGCGGCATCGTGCGCCTGTTCGACGGCGTGATGGACGGCGGCAGCTACGGCCAGGGCTTTGGCTCCGGCGAGCACGCCAGCCGACTGCTGGCCGTTTTTGACAGCAACGGTGGCGACCGGCTGCTGCACGTGCAGGGCTACGACATCGATGACGGCCAGGAGCTTCAGCTCATCGTAAACGGCGTTGTGTTCGGCACGCTGGCCGCCGGCAATGACGAAGCGCTCAACCGCCAGGGCGTGTGGTGGCTGCCGGCCACTGCGCTGCAGATCGGCGACAACGAGATTGAGTTCCGCAACGTTGCCACCGACGGCACCTGGGGCGTGCGCCGGCTCGCGGTGTACCTCACCGGCCAGCCGTTCGGCATGCTCACAGGCATCGACGAATTGCATGCTTCCGGCTTCGACCTGCACCTGCCGGAACTCGACGGCGGCACGCTGCTGGAGTTCGATGCCTACGACAGCGATGCCGACGGCGAGATCGAACTCGGCTTCGACGAAGCGCCGTTTGCCGGCACGCCGGCCGGCCCGGATGCAGACTTTGGCCAGCGGTACCAGCTCGTCATTGCCGACGACCGCACCGCCGCGTTCAACAACAGGTTCGACGTCAGCAACGTCAGCGGCGACGGCGACGACTGGGCGCTCGCGCTGCACGCGCTACGGCCGCTGAACGCCGAGCTTGGCCTGTTCCCGTCACCCGACGGCGCGAGCGACCCGGCCCACGTGGACCTGGTGGAGTTCCTGCTGCCGCTCGATGAGGACGGACGGGAACTGACCCTCGAGGTCTACGACGTCACCCTCGCCAACGAAGTGGCTGTCAGCCAGGACGCAGGCCCGGTGGACTTTGCGCCCGGCACGGCGCCGCTGGCGTGGACCGCCCCGCTGCCGTTCACCCAGCTGGCGGGTAACCAGTCGCAGGTACGCCTCGACAACACGTTCAACCCACCGGGCCAGGAGCTTTGGGGCGTGCGCATTGCGGCGTTCGGCCAGTCAGTCAATGACACCGACGGCGACGGCGTGCCCGACGCCACCGATAACTGCCTGCTCGTGGCTAACCCCGACCAGCGCGACACCGACGGCGACGGCTTCGGCAACATCTGCGACGGCGACCTCAACAACGACGGGTCGATTAACTTCGCAGACCTGGGACTGCTGAAGGCAGTGTTCTTCACCAACGACGACGATGCCGACCTGAACGGCGACGGCGTCGTGAACTTCGCCGACCTCGGGCTGATGAAGGCGATGTTCTTCATGCCGCCCGGGCCGTGATGCAGGGAGCGCACTGTGTGGGCGCCGGTTTCAGTGACCGGCGCTCACCAGGACGACACTTCCTGTAGCTCGAAGTGGCGCTGGCCAACGTTGTCCAGCATGCGCAGCTGGCTGCAGAAGCCCGTCGCCTCATTCGCAGGCCCGGTCACCTCGCGGGCAGTCTGCTGACCGCCAACCGAGGGCAACTGCAACTGGGCGAGCAGCCAGCCCGGCGGCAGAGCCACGAGCGAGCCCGGTCCATTGCAGGCAATCGCCGGGTACATCAGTTGTTGGCTTGCGACAGTACTAGCTGGCCCGTGATCGTACTGAACGTCCGACCAGGCTTCGCTGACGGGAGCCACAAGGCTGGCGGCGACCAGAACGATCACGGGCCAGCTAGTACTGTCGCAAGCCAACAACTGATGTACCCGGCGATTGCCTGC
>JBCAXP010000381.1:0-4768 GCA_038533995.1 Pseudomonadota bacterium | reverse complement strand
GTTTCCGGAGGAGTCTGCGTACACGGTGTTGTTCGACGAATTGGTGCGAATATCCATGACCTCGCCGAAGCCTTCAAGGTCGTCAGTCCTGGTCCTCAGGTACGACTGGCTCAGCGCGTTGACCGGATCCCAGTTGATCTTTGTGGCCACCCACTTGCCGTCGAGCATGTGAGTAATGGGGCCGTGGTGCGTGCGGTACACGGGAAAGGTCTGTTCGCGCAGGCCGCTTGCGGTGCGGTAGCGAAGCGTGACTTCCGAGGCATCCACCGGGCGCCACTCGGTGCCGTAGCGATACATGAGGCGGCCGTCGCGCTCCACGACGTCCTCGACAAACTCGTCCATGAAGTCCACGCGGGTCGAGGTGTGCATCCAGCCGGTGTTCTCGTTGAATCCCTGGTACACGAAGAACTGTCCCCAGGTGACCGCGCCGTAGGCGTTGAGACCTTCTTCACTGACGACGTGCACTTCACCACGGAAATAGAACGTCGTGTGTGGGTTGATTAACAGCATGGCGTTGCCCGACCGGGTGTGCTCCCCGGCAATCGCAAAGCCGTTGGAACCCAGGTGCTGCTCATAGCCCAGCGTTGGCGCCCGTGCGGCGTCGAGGGCGGCCTGCGTTATCGAGCGGCGCTCGCCGTAGAACGCCTCGATACCTTCGAGGGGAATCTGCTCGATGTCGCCGCCGATGGAACCCTCAAAAAAGAACATCGGCATCCATGGTTCGAAGCGGTCGATCACCTTGGGTCTCACGTGCGGGTGCGTCACAAGGTAGTAGTTGAGCCCATCGGCGAAGGCGTCGCACAGGGCCTTGAGCCAGTCCGGCGCGCTGGCATAGGCGGCACGTGCCTCTTCCGTGCTCATAAACAGCCTGGCGCGTAAATCGCTGTAAAGCGCCTGCTTGCCTTCGGCCTCTGCGAGCCGGCCAATGGCCCAGGCGTAGTTGCGCTCGATGCGCGGAAAGTCGTCTTCTGCCTGGGAATACAGCAGGCCGAATACGGCATCCGCGTCTGTCGCCGCGTAGATGTGCGGGACGCCGAAGTCGTCCCGGATAATGGTTACCTTCGCTGCACGGTCGCCGAGGCGTACGATTTCCGAAAGGGTGGCGAACTCTCCCTCGCTTGTGGCTTCGCCCACGGGAGGGGCGAATTCCAGCGGTGAACTAGTGCAGCCAGCGAGCGCACAGGCGCCGACCAGAACGGCAAGCAGCACGGCGTTGGGTCGACTGTTAGCGGCGGTCACTGACATATTTGACTCCTTCCCCTGATCGAAGCGAAGGCGCCAGAGTCTACCGCATCGGTTCGGGCGGCTGGGTTTACCACCAGTCTTCCTCGGCGCGCACCTGGCGCTCCTTCGCGCGGCCGCGCATGAACTGCCGGTACAGAATCGGCACGATGAAAAGGGTCATTGGCGTTGCGACGAGCAGACCCGCAACGATGCTCGACGCCACAGGGCCCCAAAGCAGCGACTTGCCGCCAAGTCCCAGCGCCAGTGACGACAGACCCGCGATCGTGGTCGTTGTCGTCATGATGATTGGCACTACCCGGCGGCGGGCTGCGTACAGCGTGGCGTGCAACGTGCTCATGCCGGCCGCCAGCCGCGCGTTGGCGGCGTCGATGAGTACGATGGCGCTGTTCACCGCGATGCCGGTGAGCGCAATGATGCCGTACAGGGAGTAGAGGCTCAGCGGGTTGCGCGTAGTCACCAGGCCCAGCACCACGCCGGTGAACGCGAGCGGCACGGTCACAAGAATGAGAAACGGTTGAAAGTAGCTTCGGAACTGGGTGGCAAGAATCAGGTACATCAGGCCAAGGCCGAGGAGGAACAGGCCACCCATGGCGTTCAGGCTCTCCTGGATGTCGTCCAGTTCGCCGGTCAGGTCCAGCGAAGCGCCCGGGAAGTCCACGCGCGCTTCTTCCCATGCGTCCAGAATTTGCCGGCCGGCGGTAAGCGCGTTGTTCACCTCTTCGTCGAGCTCGGCCTGAACGGTAATGGTTCGGCGAAAATTGTAATGACGAATGAGCCCGCGCCCCACGCGCGCTTCCGACTGCACGAGCGCGCCGAGCGTGGTGGTGCCGCCGTTCGGCAGGGCGACCGGATCAGCCAGCAGGTCAGTAATCTGCCCTTGTTCCGTGATTGCCGAGCGCACACGTAGCTCGACCTTTTCACCGGCGTCACGTGTGAAGGCGACGACCTCGCCATCGGTATGCAGGCGCACCAGCCGGGCGACAGTGCCGGGCGTGAGACCCGCGCGGCGAATTGCGGCGTGATCGAAAACGAGCGACAGCTCGGGCTTGCCGCTCACATCGTCGTCGGTGACGTTGTAGCTGCCCGGAACGTCACGTTCGACAATTGTCTTCACGGCGTCGGCGGCGGCGCGCAGCTCGTCGAAGTCATCGGCACGAACTTTAACGTTGACCGGCGCGCTCACGGGCGGGCCGCCCTCAATTTCAAGGAACGAGATAGTGGCGCGCCCGCCGGCCGCAACAAGCGAGTCGCGCATGCTGTCGACGATCTCCGGTACGGGCCGGGAGTCGGCAGTGGCGCCGTGCAGTGACACCTGGATCTGCCCGTACTGGTCGCCGTACAGCGGTTCGATGTCGGTGAACTTAATGCCCGCCAGTGCGGTGATGGCGCGCACCTCGTCGTCGTCCAGCCACTCGCGGGCGAGGCGTTCGATGCGCTGCGTTTCCTTGAGCGTCTCATCAAGCGGAGTTTCCGGTGGCATGTCCACGTTGATGTAGAACAGCCGGAAAGGGTCCATGGTGAAGAAGTCTACTTTTACCAGGCCCGCGTAGAGTGCGCCCACGGCCAGGATGAAGCCGGCAAGGCCGGCCGCCAATGCGAGCGCTGGCCGGCGCATAACGCGGATCAGTGCACGCGTGTACTTCACCCGGATCGTATGCGTGATACGCCAGCGACGGCCCGAGCGGTTGTCCGGGCTGGCTCGGTGGGAGTCAGTCGACAGGTGCGACGGCAGAATCCAGAACGCCTCGACCAGGCTGATCGCAAGGCCAACCGTCACCACGAAGGGAATCACAAACATGAAGTCGCCGACGATCCCGGGAAGCAGCATCAGCGGCAGAAACGCAGCAATTGTTGTGGCAACGGCCGACGTCACCGGCTTGGCCACCTCGCCGAGCGCACCGATGGCGGCGTCCACCGGCGCGGTGCCGCGCTGCAGCCGGTAGTAAATGGCTTCCACCACGACGACGGCGTCGTCCACGAGCATGCCGAGCACAATGACGACGCCGAGCAGCACGGAGATGTTGAGCGTGTTGCCGGTAATCGCGAGCAGCCAGAACGTGCCGGCAATGGAAAAGCCGATGCCGAGCGTCACGAAGCTCGCGATGCGCAGGCCCAGAAACGCCCAGCAAACCAGCAGCACCAGTGCGAGGCCAAGCAGCGCGTTTGTCTGCATGATGGTGATCGACTGGCGGGTCTTGATGGTCTGGTCGTCGGCGAGGTGAAGCTGCACGCCGCTTTGCGCGAGCACGGCATTGCGCTCGTCGACGTAGGCGGCAATGCGTTGGATGAGGTCCAGCGTGTTTGTGTAGCCGACCTTGGTTACCGACAGCGATACCGCCGGTTCGCCGTTGAACGAGGCCAGCTGGTTCGGCTCTTCGCGCACGCGTTCCACCCGCGCCACGTCGGCGAGCGCCGTGGTCTGGAACGGGTCGCCGAGGGGGGCGACGCGAAACTGCGCGAGCGTGTCGATGTCGGCAGTGGCGCCGTCGACCTGCACCGACCAGGTTTCCGCGCCTGCCTGCAGGGTACCGGCAGACACATCGCGAAACGAGCGCTGCAGGCCGTCGGCAATGTCCGTGGCGAGCAGGCCGCGGGACGACAGGCTGACCGGGTCAAAGAGCACCTGGATTTCCGGGTCGTGCAGGCCAAGCTCCAGCACGTCGTCGACACCCGGCATACGCTCGAGGTCCTGGCGCACGCCGCGCGCGGCACGCCGCAGCACTTCGTCGTCGGCCTGGCCGCTGACGACCACGAGCGCGGTCGGAAAACCGGAGGAGGTCGTGACCTCGAGAATCTCCGGGTCGATGATGTCTTCGGGCAGCTCGTCGTTGGCCTTGTTCTGCACCTCCCGGCGAATGTCCTTCAGGCGTTTGTCGAAGGCCCTTTCGGACAGCTCGCGAAAGCGAATGAGAATAGTGGACACGCCTTCCCGCGTGTTGCTGGAGACAAACTTAATGTCCTTCACCGTGCCGATGGCATCTTCCAGCGGACCGGTCACAAGGTCTTCCATGTTCTCCGCAGACGCGCCGGGCAGAATCGTGGTGATGTTGACCCAATTGAAGTTGATTTCAGGGTCCTGCTCGCGCGGCATCGTCGCGTAGCTCAGCACGCCCATCGCGATGACGAGCGTGAACAGAATGTTGACCAGCGGGTAGTTGGTCAGCAGCCGGCGCAGCACAGTTATCGCCCCTTTTTCATGGAGCAACGGTTACTGCATCGCCGTCCTGCAGCCGAAGAGCGCCGTTGGTGATGATGAGCGTGGAGCCCGGCAGGTCGACCGCCGTGGCGCGGCCTTCCTGCGCGCCTTCAAGGGCGTGAAAACGTGCGCGGCCATTGTCAACGAGGAACAGGCCCAGCTGCTCGCCACGGCGCAGGATGTGCTGCGTGCCGACCACCGGTTGACCGGAACGCCAGACGAGGTAGCCGGAAAGGCCGGCGGGGGCAGGATTGCCGCTGAAGGCCAGCCGCACGCTCTGCACGCGCCGCCGTGCATCGACGACGGGCGATACGTTGACGACCGACA
>JBCAXP010000380.1:0-4784 GCA_038533995.1 Pseudomonadota bacterium | reverse complement strand
TTGAACGCCACCTGCCGGTCCTTCTCCAGCCACTCCATGATCTGGGCGTCGCCCGTACCGGTTACTTCCACCACGCGGCCAAGGCGCGGCAACTTCGTGTCGGAGGGCTCGAAGGCCTCCAGCGCGGCGACCGGGTCGAGGTGATGACGCACCACGGCTTCCAGCGACGCGTAGGCGCCGGTGTGGCCCCAGGGACCGGTCAGCGCGACGTTGCGCAGCGACGGCGTGCGAAAACGGAAGTTGTCGGCCTGATCACCGGTTACGTCGCCCCGGCCGATATCTTCCAGCGTCACGTCGAAACCGGTCGCTCGCCGGTAGGAGCCGTCCATGCCGTGCCCTTTGCCAGGGCCGGTCTGCACCATCGCGATGGCGTGAAAGTCCTGGTCTGTCTGCAGCTTCCCTGAATGGCAGCCGCTGCAGCCGGCCTCGCCGTAGAACAACGCCATGCCGCGCGCCTCGCTGTCGCTTAAGGACCCCTCTTCCCCCCGCAGGTGGCGATCGAAGGGGCTGTTGAGCGTGCGGAACGCGTGGCTCTCAAAGGTAGCAATGGCGTTAGCCGCCCTAACGTACGTGATGTCGTCCGCGGTAAAGACCTCGTCAGGATACGCCGCCCTGAACAGGGAGACGTACGCGGGTACGCCAGCCAGTCGCTGCGCGAGTAGTTCCCACACGCCGTCGGGGCCGGCGATGTTGTCCTGCGCCACCGCGTCTGCCACCGGGTTTTCGCCGGCGTCGCCGGCCATCTCGGCGGCGGACGTTACCGGGAACATCGCCTGGGCCGCGAGAACGCTGTCGAGGCCGGCCGGAAACTGGAAACCCAGCGGCGAGACAAAACCGCTGTTGTAAATGCCCTGCTCGTCAACCGACAGGCGCCCGTCGTGGAACACCGTGTGGACCTCGGTCGCGCCGAGGTTGAACAGCGCCGGTGAATTGCGCGGCACGCGCGCATGCACGGACTCACTCATGGTGGCGCCAACCCGGCGCTCCGGCCCAAGGCCGCGCGGTCCTTCACCCAGCGGCAACGGGAGACCGTCGCTGCTGCCATGACGGGGGTGATGGCACGTTGCGCAGGAGATGTTCCGGTTGCCACTGAGAATCTTGTCGAAGAACAGCAACTGTCCGAGGGCGTACTTTTCCTTCTCGGTTGCCGTGGCCGCCGGGAAGTCGTCGGTGCTGAGCGCGCCAAAGCCGGGGTCGGCGGCGGCCGCTGATTGAACGGCAGCAAACATGGGAAGTAACAGGCTTGCAATAAGGATGGTGCGGTTGACGGTCATTGTGGTCTCCAGTCGTTTGGCCCGGCAGTTGGTGATCCCAGGGCGAATGCAGCCGGCTGTGCAGCGCCGTTGAGAACCATTGTCGGGATCGACCGGTCAATCGTCCTGACCGGCGCCTGATCGTTCCTTGACCGTTCGATGACCGATTTTTTCTCTTTTTATTTCATACACCTGAACGGAGTGATGGTGCATCGCGACGACAAGCGTGAGGGCGCTGGCCGGATTTCGTCGCTTTGTACGGGGAGTCAGTTGTGTGATGACCAATCACACCCGAAACACGCGGTAGGGACGCCGGCATGAACAAGCATCTCTCAAACTAACTGTTGTCTGGCCGGCGCCCTCCGCGTGCGCACTCGGCTCCACACCGCGAACCCGCCGACCCGGGAATGGGCGGCGGGATAAGCCAAGCAAAAATTTAAGCCCGGGCCAAAGAGCCTCGACGCGCACGCAGACGCTGTGTCGCGCACGTCGAAAGAAACGGAATTCGGAGAACAAGCATGGACAGATTCCTCGACAAGAAAGTGGCCATCATCGGCATGGCGTGCCGATTTCCTGGTGGCGCCGACAACCCGGCAAAGTTCTGGGAACTGCTGACCGCCGGCAAGAACGTGGTGCGCGACATCCCTGCCGAGCGTTGGCAGGCCAACCGTTTCTTTAACGACAACGGCGCGGCATCGGCAAAATCCTACGTTCGCAAGGGCCACTTCATCGATTGGGATTACAAGCAGTTCGACGCTGGCTTCTTCAACTTTGCGCCGCGCGAAGTCGAGTACTTCGATCCGCAGCAGCGCCTGATGCTGGAAGTTTCCTGGGAAGCCATGGAAAACGCCGGCCTCGACGTCGCTGAACTTGCCGGCGGCAAAACCGGCGTGTACGTCGGCGGCTTCACGCTTGACCACATGCTGAACCAGATGGGCAGCAGCGCCCGCAGCGAGATTGGTGCACACAGCGCTGCCGGCGCCACGCTGACGATGCTGTCGAACCGGCTGTCCTATGCCTACGACTTTCGCGGTCCGAGCATTTCCGTTGACACCGCCTGCTCGTCGTCGCTCGTCGCGTTCAGCTACGCAGTCAACGACCTGCGCAGCGGCGCAGCTAGCATGGCGCTGGTCGGCGGCGTCAACATGATGCTGCGTCCCGAATACCCGATCGCGATGTCGAAGGGCCAGTTCCTGGCGCGCGACGGGCGCTCAAAGAGCTTTGATGCCCGCGCCGATGGTTACGGCCGCGGCGAAGGCGCCGGCCTTGTCGTGTTGAAGCCGCTGAAGGCCGCACTTGAAGACGGCGACCGCGTGCTGGCCGTCGTGGAAGGTGCCGGCGTGAACCAGGACGGGCGTACGAACGGCATTACCGTGCCCAACGCGGTGTCGCAGAAAGCGCTGATGGAGACGGTCGTCGAGGACGCCGCGATTGACCCGCGCACCGTGCAGTACGTCGAGGCACACGGCACCGGCACGCCGGTCGGCGACCCGCTCGAAGCGTCGGCGATCTCCGCCGTGTACGGCGAGGACCGCGACACCGCCTGCCGCCTCGGCTCATTGAAGAGCAACATTGGCCACCTCGAAGCCGCGGCGGGCATTGCCGCTGTTATCAAGTCCTGCCTGATGCTGAACGCCAACAAGGTGCCGGCCATTGCCGGCCTCGAGCAGCCCAATCCGGACATCCCCTTCGGCGACAACGGCCTTGAGCTCGCCGCGGAATTGACCGACCTTGCCGCCGACGGCGACACCCGTCGGGTTGCCATCAACTCGTTTGGCTACGGCGGCACGAACGCGCACGCGATTCTCGCGCGCTGCCAGGACCTTGAGTGGCTGGATGCGCGGCGGTCGGAAGAGCGCCATCACGCGACCAACCTCCTGCCGCTGTCGGCGCAGGATGGCCAGGCGCTGCAGCAAGTGGCACAGGCTTGTGCAGACCACCTCCGAGACGAACATACTTCGCTTGAAGACACGCTGTACACGCTCTCACGCCGGCGCACCCATCTTGGCCACCGCCTCGCCGTGTGGGGCGCGAGCCGCGAAGAACTCGCCGACTCGCTCGAGACGTTTGCCCGCGACGGCGTTGCAGAGCGTCTATTCAGCGGCGTGCAGCCGTTCACGGGCGACAAGGCACCGGTGTTTGTGTTCACCGGCATGGGCCCGCAGTGGTGGGCGATGGGACAGGCGCTCTACGACACCAACACCGTCTACCGGGAAGCCGTTGACGAAGCGGACGCCATCTTCTTTGGAATAGCCGGCTTCTCGATTCGCGACGAAATGCTCAAGGCGGAAGCCGAGTCGCGCATCACGGAGACCGCGCTGGCGCAGCCGGCAAACTTCGTTATCCAGTACGCCCTGACTCGCGCCCTCGAAGCGGAAGGTGTGAAGCCTGGCGCCGTCGTCGGGCACTCGGTCGGCGAAATCACCTCGGCGTGGGCCGCGGGCATGCTGACGTTGCACGACGCGCTGCTGGTCGCCTGCGAGCGCAGCCGCATCCAGGCCAAGGCGGCCGGACAGGGCGGCATGCTGGCCGTGGGCTTGAGCTACGACGAAGCGATGGACGCCATCGGCGATGACGCTGACAAGGTTAGCGTTGCGGCGGTCAACAGCCCGTCAAGCATTACCCTCGCGGGCGATGAACCCTGCCTTGAGCGCCTTCGTGAGGAACTCGAGGCTCGCGACGTGTTTGCGCGTCCCCTGACCGTCGAGGTGCCGTACCACAGCCCGATGATGGAACCCTTAAAGCCGGAGCTGATGGAAAAGCTCGGCGCCCTTGCGCCGACCGCGCCTGCCACACCGCTGTACTCCACGGTGACGGGGCAGCGTGTCGAAGATGAACGCTACGACGCCGCCTACTGGTGCCGCAATGTTCGCGAGCCGGTGTTCTTTGCGAAAACGATTACGTCGATGCTCGAAGACGGTTACCGGGTGTTCGTCGAAGTCGGTCCGCACCCGGTGCTGCGCAGCGCGTTGAAAGAGACCTTCACGGCCAACAGCGCAGACGCCCGCTCCGTTCAAACCCTCAACCGCAAGCAGGACGAGCTCGCAAGCTTCCAGGGCGGCGTCGCTGACGTCTTCGCTCAGGGCGGCGAACTGGACTGGCCCGCACGCCACCCCGCTGGCCAGCTCGTCTCGCTGCCCAACTACCCTTGGCAGCGCCAGGAACTGTGGCGCGAGGCCGAAGCGCAGCGTCGCGATCGTTCGGTCGACGTTGAACGGCCGCTGCTTGGCGTGCGCGACCCCGGCACAACCACGTGGCGCGCTGACCTTGCGGACTTCCGGCTTGGCTACCTGCTGGAGCACGTTGTTGACGGCATGCCGATCATGCCGGCGGCGGGCTATATCGAGACGATGCTCGAAGCGATCGCCAGTCACAACGACCGCGAGACGATGGCCTGCCGGTTGAGCAACATCGCGATCGACAAGGCGCTCATTCTCGACAGCGCCGAGCCGCGCTTTACCTCGGTAAACCTGCTGGCGGACGGCAGCCGCGTGGAACTGCACAGCGTAGACGAGCGCAAGCCGGAAAAGC
>JBCAXP010000379.1:0-4821 GCA_038533995.1 Pseudomonadota bacterium | reverse complement strand
AGGAAGTCGGCAAGGTGAGCGAAGCGGTCGGCCCCCTCTGCAGCCGGCGTCGGCACAACCAGCGTTGCATCGCCGCCGAGGTTGTCGAACGTCACCACGGGCTGTCCGCCCGAAAAATAGCTGGCGAAGGGCCGACCGTTGGGGCGCACGCCGGCGAGTGCCGGGCTGTCAACAATTACAAAGGCAAACGGCTGCGTCGCATTGGCTCGGGTCACAGGCCGCACTTCCCAGAAACACGCCGCGTACGGTGAGTCAGCAATAACGCCTGAAAACGCCTGCCTGAAGCCGTGGCTGCCGCGCCATCGGTCCAGTACGTCCAGGTAGGTCATGGGCCGATCGCCCTCGTGGGGCACCAGTTCGACGCCGCTGGCGGTCGTCAGTGCTGTTTCCGCAAAGCTCCAATCGGTCATGGCCCTTCCGTCATGGCAACAGGCGTTCCAATCCTGCCTGCGCCTTATGGTAAATGAGCCGGCCTTTTTCGTACATGAAGGTGCTGCGCGGTTTTCTGCGCTCTAGAGCACAACAACACAAAAAAAGCCGCTGGCCTTGTCATCAACGCCACGCACTACAACGACAAGAGGAACCCGACATGCAGAACCAAAAGCACCCAAGCTCGGCCAGCCGCCGCACACGTCTGAGCGTTGCCGTTGCCGCCGCCTTCATTGCTCCACTGGCAGCCGCACCCGCGGTGGCCAGTTCCGGCTCGTGGAACGTCCTTGGCGTCGATGGCGGCCGCGCCGACCACGTGGTGGTCGACCCCTCGAACAGCAGCCGTGTGTACCAGGTTGGCCCCGGTGCCGGCCTGTTCGCGAGTGACAACGGCGGCGACAGCTGGCAGCAGGTCATGACAAACCTGGCCCAGATCAACGATTCCGGCGCTGCCGGGGTGGCGGTCGATCCTGGCACGCCGCAGACAGTCTTCCTCGTCGACGGCGGCCTTGAGATGGCCCGCAGCACCGACGGTGGCACCACCTGGAGCAGCCTCGCCCTGCCGGTAAGCAGCGGCGTGTGGGACGTGGTCGCGACTGCGCCAGGCACGGTGTACACCTGGACCGGCTCATCCCTGCTGCGATCAACCGACAGCGGTGACAACTGGACAGACATCGGCGGGACGCTGGGCCTTTCCATCATCTCCGGGATCATCGCTCACCCGCAGGATGCGCTCACGCTGTACGCCGTCGGCTGGGAAGGAGTCTTCAAAACGATCGACGGCGGTGTGTCGTGGAGTCAACTGACCACGGGGCTGCCACCGGCGAACAGCAGCGGTTACCTGTTTGTGAACTTCGGCGCCATCGATCCTTCCGCGACAGACACTGTTTACGTCCAGATTTCAAATAACGGCGTGTACAAGAGCATCGATGGGGGCGCAACCTGGGCTTTCTCCGGCATTGGTCTGCCCAACGACTTCTTCACGGAGATGGTGATCGACCCGACCAATACGAGCCGCATCATCATGGGCTCTGGCAACAACGACGTTGTCATGACCGAAGACGCCGGCGCGTTCTGGGGCACGGTGGCCGTAACCGGGACTGGCACCATGACGATGAACGACGTCGCGCTGGACCCGTCGAATCCGGACCGGCTGTTTGCGTCGTCGGCCTGGCATGGCACGTTTCGCAGCGACAACGGCGGCGCCGACTGGCAGCCGGTTAACAGCGGGTTCAGCAACTTCACGGTGCTGTCCCTCGCGCGCGACGCCGCGAGCGGTGTGCTTTACGCCGGTAGCCAGGGTTCTATTGCCGCCAGCACGGACGGCGGGCAGTCCTGGACGCTCAATACAGACGGCTACGACCTGGGCGCGTGGGCGATGCATGCCGATTCGCAGCTTGCCGGTCACGTTTACGCGGGCTCGAGTTGCTGCGGACTGTACGAGAGCTTTGACGCCGGCCAGTCGTGGGCTCGGGTCGACCTGGGGCTGCCCCGGGTGGCATCCTGGGTTACCGGTATCGATGTGCCGGCCAGCAGCGCGGGCACACTCCGGTTCACCGACTACAACCGCGGCATCTTCGGCACCACCGACGGCGGGGTGACGTGGGAAGACTACACGGCCGCGATTGAGGGACTCTTCAGCGGCAATCCCCGCCTGGACGACATTGACGCCACGGAGGCAGACCCTGACAACATCTACGTGGTCAGCGGCGACTTCAACAGCGGCGGTGTGTTTCGCAGCGAAGACGGCGGCGCAAGCTGGTCACGCATCGCCGGCAGCGGCATCGGCGGCCCGACGCGCTCCGAGGCCGTGGCTGCCCACCCGCAGGATCCGGAAAAGGCGTTTGCCGCGGGCCTGTCAGGCATTGTGTTCACCGTCGACGGCGGCGCCACCTGGGAGTCGCCCACCGTTTCACCCTGCTGCGGCGAGGTCTCAGACATCCTCATTGACGCGGGCAACCCGGACCTGATGCACGTCTCCCTCGAGAACGGCAACCTGTGGTTAAGCACGGATGGCGGTGACACATGGCAGGAGGCGGACGAGGCAGCGCCGGCGCAGGGCTTTGCCGCCATCGTTGCCGGCGCAACGCCCGACAGCATTCTTGGCGGCTTCAAGTCGATCGGTGTGGCCGAGTACTCAACGGCGGTGGCCGACGCCGACGAAGACGGGGTTAGCGACGCGACCGATAACTGCACGGCCGTTTCCAACCCGGCGCAAACGGACGCCGACGGTGACGGCCTGGGTAACGCCTGCGATGCCGACCTCAACAACGACTGCCAGGTGAACTTTGTCGACCTTGGCCAGATGAAGTCGGTGTTTTTCACAGCGGACCCCAACGCTGACCTGACCGACGACGGTGTGGTCAACTTTGCTGACCTTGGCCAGATGAAAACGGCCTTTTTCGGCACGCCGGGACCGGGCGCCGAGCCCAATCTTTGCGCGCCCTGACAGCGATCCTCGCGGCTCCATAAGGCCTCAAAGCCCGCCGGCAGTGTCCGGCGGGCTTTTTTTTGGTCCTCAAGTCCAACAGGCTGCTAAACTACGCCGCTGGTGGTTCGTGCTGGTACCTCCGCGACGATTAGCCGTGAACTCCGCCAGGCCCGGAAGGGAGCAACGGTAACGGTGATATCGGGCGCCGGACGGCCGCTGGCACGAGCCGCCTCTTTAATTCCTACCCCGGCACGCTTGAGCCCGGTGCGTGGCATAACGGCTAACCCGACCCCCGCACCAGCCGCAGGAGACTATGAGCTACACCGTACTTGCCAGAAAGTGGCGGCCGCGCGATTTCTCGCAGGTTGTTGGCCAGGAACACGTGGTGCGTGCACTGGTGAATGCCCTGGACAACGACCGGCTGCACCACGCGTTTTTGTTCTCCGGTACGCGGGGCGTCGGCAAAACCACGCTGGCGAGAATCCTGGCGAAGGCACTTAACTGCGAGACCGGCGTGACGTCGGTGCCCTGCGGCAAGTGCGCAGCGTGCGTTGAAATCGACGAGGGCCGTTTCGTTGACCTGATCGAGGTGGACGCTGCCTCACGAACCAAGGTGGACGACACCCGCGAACTGCTGGACAACGTGCAGTACACCCCGACGCGCGGCCGGTACAAGGTGTACCTGATTGACGAAGTCCACATGCTGTCGCGGCACTCGTTCAACGCGCTGCTGAAGACACTCGAAGAGCCGCCGCCGCACGTCAAGTTCCTGCTTGCTACTACCGACCCGCAGAAGCTGCCGGTCACCGTGCTGTCGCGCTGCCTTCAGTTCAACCTCAAGCGCCTGCCCGTGACCCTCATCGCACGGCGGCTCGCCGACATCACGCAGGCCGAGAACATCGAGGCCGAGCCTGCGGGGCTAAACCAGCTGGCGCGGGCGGCTGACGGCAGCATGCGCGACGGCCTGAGCCTGCTCGACCAGACGATCGCCTTTGGCGGCGGCCGCGTGCATGAAAGTGAAGTGCAGGAAATGCTCGGCACGATCGACAAGAAATATACCCTGCGACTGCTCGATGCCCTGGCGCGCCACGACGGCGCCGCGCTGTTGGCCGAAGTGGCCGCGATGGAAGAGCACAGCCCTGACTACGCCGGCGTGCTCGACAGCATGGCGGCGCTGCTGCAGAGGGCCGCCGTTGCCCGCCTGGTTCCCGATGCCGTTGACGATAGCCACGAGGACTTCGAGGCTATCTCGCAGGTGGCGCAGGCCATCGGCGATGAGGACATCCAGCTGTTCTACCAGATCGCCATCACCGGGCGCCGCGACCTGCAGCTTGCGCCGGACGCGCGCGGCGGTTTCGAGATGGTGCTGCTGCGCATGCTGGCCTTTCGCCCGGCCGCGAGCAACGGTGGCGAGACACCGCCGGCAGCGGCGAAGTCGCCGCCAACGCAACGGCAGCGGCCAGGTCCTGGCCCGGCGCCGTCTGCAACGTCGACCGCCGGGTCGCCGGCGCCCGAACCCAGGGCCGCCTCCAGCAAGCCGAAACCTGCCGCCGCGCCGATAGACCCCGCCCAGGCAAAGGCCTTCTGGGACAATCCTGACTGGGAGGCGCTGCAAGGGCAGCTGCCCGTGCAGGGCGCGGCGCGGCAGCTCGCCGCCCACTGCGCGCTGGAAAAGCGTGACGGCAAGGTCGTGCACCTGAGTCTCGACAAGCGGTTCGACACGCTCCTGACGCAACAGCTGCACCAGCGGCTCACAGATGCGTTTTGCTCGTGGTTCGGTGAAGATTTGCGGTTGGATATCCAGGTTGGCGTGCCCGCGACCGAAACCCCGGCGCAGCGCTCGGAGCGCAACGCCGACGCCCGGTTGGAGCAGGCGCGGCAATCCATTGAGCAGGACCCGAACATCCGGGCACTGAAAGACACATTCGAGGCCACAGTGGACACCGACTCAATCCGGGCTG